>CAMNWO010000012.1 GCA_946565805.1 uncultured Clostridium sp. | reverse complement strand
AGCAAGGGACTGAAAATCCCTGTGTCCCTGGTTCGATTCCAGGTGAAGCCACCAAAGGAAAATATCGTCGCACCAGACGAAAAAATGATTAAATCGACTGTAAAAAGTCGATTTTTTTTGTACTTAACGAAAATAAATACAGCCCTTGTACTTTTTTAATAAAAGAGAGGGCTGTATGTTTGCTTATTATTCACCTACAGTTTTTTGAAACTTTTGAAACCATTTGAGTTTCAGTATCTTTATCATATACCGCAGATTTAGTTGCTTTTAATCTTTTGTATTTTGTTTCGATTTGGTATACGATTTCTGTAATGACTTGTTCATGACTAATAGGTATACTTACATACCAGTCTTCGCCAAGGAAAAAGTTTTGCAGTTCGTTAATTGCAACATTTGCATCCATAGGCGGTGGACATATGCCATAATCACCTTCTTTGCATAATTTTAATAACCGTTCCCTAATCTGTCCATCTGTCTCATGCTTACGAAATAATCTTCTAAACATATTTTCCTCCTTGCAATTATTTAATTGCTTCCTGTGTTGATAGATACATGTGCTGTCAAGAAGTTCATATTTGGCTTAATGATCTTGACACTTATAATTATACTATAAATTTACATAAAAATCAACAAGGACATATAATAAGAAAATATGGAACTAGTTGAAAATTATGTAAAATTGTGTTATAATAAAAGAGGTATAGGCAAAGTTCTATGTCGTTTTCCTAAATTCACTAATTAGTGAGAGGGACTTTCCTCAAACTTTTTGGTTTTTACATAGAGTAACTTGTCAACGATTAAAAGAATGTAGGAGGAAGAGATATGATTACTCTTTGTTTAGTTTTATCTATTATTGTTTTTATTGTTTCTATAAGTAAGGCATCGAAAGAAGCGGAAAAAGAGACCGAGCGGAAGAAGGAGGGTTATTACAGAGCCGACAAGATGGAGAAGTCTGATAACTATACTGCAATAGCTTTTCTTTGTATAATTGCAATAGCTGTATTTCTAATATGGGATTTTATGCTTGCTTGTGATTTGGGTACGAATAGTGTAGTTATGGATGAAAAGATAGCGATGTATCAGGAAGAAAACAAGAAAATCGAAGAAAGCATTGACACGAAAGTGCAGCTTTACATGGAATTTGAGGCAGAGACTTATGCTAGCTTAAAGGATAAGGATGCCATCGATTTAGTTACACTTTTCCCTGAATTACAAAGTGACGAATTAGTGAAGGAACAAATTAAGGTGTACACGAAAAACAATAATAAAATTAAGAAACTAAAGGAGAAAAAAATTAACTTATCAAAAGTAAAATGGAAACTGTACTTTGGTAAGTAGTCAAGTAAAAATCCGCTAGCTAACGCTAGCGGATTTTTACCTATTTTTCTTCTTTTTTAACTTTCATATTATCACCATAACGCTTAATCTTTTGCGTTGTAGTCTTTTCAAACTCTTTATCACGAATACCGAAACTCTTAATATGTTTGTAATTAGGAAGCTTTTTGTTAACAGCAGATACAGCATCTGAAACAATCTTCCAAATTTCTTCTTTGGTAGGAACAGAACCTCTTAAATATTCTGTGATTGCTTCCATATTAGGATAAATTTGAGCATTAATATAAGTTTCATCATCATCATCCTTTTGAATTCCCAAAACCAAAGCTTCTGAAATTAAAGGATTATCATTCAAATAATATTCTACTTCTTCAGGGTAAATATTTTTACCATTTTTCGTAACAATAACACTTTTACATCTACCAGTGATGTATAAATAACCATTTTCATCAATTTTTCCTAAGTCACCAGTATGGAACCAACCATCGACAATAGTTTGCTTTGTTTTTTCTTCATCTTCATAATAACCAAGCATAACATTAGGACCTTTTACAAGAATTTCTCCAACTCCTTCACCATTAGGACTATCGATTTTATATTCTACATTAGGAATAGGAAGACCAGCAGAGTCATCTTTTTGGAAGAAATCAGTATTACCAGCAACTAGAGGAGCACATTCTGTCAAGCCATAACCTTGCAGGGTCATTAAGTTTAAACTTTTAAAATCAGAAACAATTTCTGGGTTAGCAGCAGCTGCTCCAACAATGAAAACACGAAGTCTTCCACCAAGTGTGTTTTTTACTTTATTTCTTACAATTTTCTTTAAAAAGAAAGGTAAGTTATTAAAAGGATTTCCATCTGGCTTTTTGTATTTTTCTGGTAAAGATTTGTTCATATTTTTTAAAATGTTTTTATGCATATTCTCAAGTAACAATGGAACACATAAAATAACAGAAGGATGGAACTCACTAAGATTTTTTAAGATATAGCGTAATCCTTCACAATGAGCAATACTAGCACCACTATAAATAGGAAGCAAAAATCCTAAAGTACATTCATAGGTATGGTGTAATGGTAAAATAGAGAAGAACAAATCACTTCTTTTTACTTTTACAATACCATAAGTGGATAAAATGTTAGAGCAAATGTTTCTTTGGGATAAACAAACACCTTTAGCGCTTCCTGTTGTTCCAGAGGTAAAAAGCAAAATGCGAAGTTCATCTGGATCAATTTCGATTTTATCAAAATCATCTACACCATTTTCATATAGTGTTTTACCAGAAGATATTAAATTTTCAAAAGAATTTTTATCTTCTTTTTTGTCAAAAGAGACAAAAATAGTATCTGGATTTTCTACTTTTTCAATGTTATCTAAAACAGTGTCTAAATTTTTGCTATCCCCTAGAATACAAACGGTTTGGGAAACATTCATAAAATTAATTATATCATCGGTATGAAGTTCTTTGTCAATGGGAACAACAATTCCTACTATGCTACTAGCTAAGTAAGAAACACACCATTGATAGCTATTTTTTCCAATAACAGCGATACGTTTGTTTAAAAATCCTTTTTCAATTAAACTTGTCCCTAAAGAAACTACATCATTTTTAAATTGTTCATAGGTAATGGCAAGGATGTTTCCTTGTTTATCTTTTAATTTAAAAGCAGTTCTAGAACGATAAATATCGGCAGAACGATATAACATTTCTTTAAAATTAGTAACTTCTTCTGTTTTGTGGTACTTTTTTTTCAACTGTTCTGCAACAGGTAGTTTTTCTTTCATTTTTCATCCTCCTATTATTGATAACGATAAAATATAAAATTTGTATTTTGTGTTACATTTAAATTTCCATCATAAATGGATTTTTCAGGTGTTTCAAGCGGTATATTAATAAAAACATTAGTCTTAAATTCTTCGTCTAAATTATTCGTAATGTAAATGTCAAAAGAAAGAGTACAGGCAAGGGAAGCTAAATTGACATTACATCTTTTTAATAAAGAACCATCATAAGTAATTGGTAGAGAAGTATCTGTTATTGTGTAGTCAGATTTAATATTTTGATTGATATAACTTAGCGTAATAGGATTGGCTAAATTATTATATAAAGTAGGAGTGTCTAGATTGGCCTCGTTTTCTGAAGTGATAGCAAAGTCTAAGCTATCATGAATTTCATTTTCTGGTATGAAATCACTTTTAGCAAATTGATGAAATCCTTTAAAATATAATTTTGGTTGTCCTAATTCTGGGGGAGTAGTATATTGTATATTACTGATACTTACTTTTTTAAAGGTGTTTTCCAATGTTTTTTCTTCGGTAGAAGAGTTGTTAATAAAAATGGCCATATCGGTATATTGATAAAGGTTTTCTAAAGTGAAATTACTAATAGAGCCAGTCTTATTTTTGGCATCACAGTTGCTAAATAAAGTAATTTTATTTACTTGAAAAACGGTTTTGTCATTTTTATTGGCAAAAGGTAAAATATCTCGTTCGAAATTGCTCTTAATAACATATTTTTGAAATAATAAATAAGCAAGAACAAATACAACAAAGAATAATATAAAAACAATAATCGTTAAAATCTTTTTTTGTTTCATAAAAAAATTCCTTTCTCATTCAATATCTATATCATAGTATAAAAAGTTGATAAAATCAAGCTTTTTCCTTATTCAAGTTTGGACTTTTGCAAACAATGGTTATCCTATCTAATTTTTTACACTTTGTGTGTTGCAATCTACAACATTTTCCATCAAAATAGCAATTGACAAAAAAATAGAGAAAAGGTAAAATGGTATTAGGTGATAATATGAATGCAAAAGATAAAAAAATGCATATGAAAATTACGCTAAAAAATATCATAACTTTTTTAGCTTTTATTCTTAGTTTATTATATATAGTCATATTTTATAACTATTATTTTGGAAGAAATCATGTATATGCTTCAGAAGTAGTATCAAACGATATAAAAGAAATTAAAATAAGTGAAGCCAATAGCGTAAATATAGAGGAAATGATAGCACAAAATGTGCAAGAAGGAAAAAAAGAAGAATACAGTGTAGAAGAAACAACATTAGAATATATAACCAAATATAGAAATAATAGTAGTTTACCCAAAGGACAAATGCAAGTTGTACAAGAAGGAAGAGAAGGAAAACAAGAAATTATAACTAAGAGAACCTATCAAAACGAGGAACTAATAGAAGAACAACAAGTGGCTAGTAAAGTCACAAAAGCATCGATTTCTAAAATTGTAGAAATAGGGACAGCTAATTATGTAAGTAATTATAAGGTGAAAGTAGGGGATATCCTATATGCTACATCAGACCGACTAGCTGTTATGGTTGAACCAAATGAACAATCACAAAAAATAGCGACTTTAACCAAAGGAAATCAATTAAAATTATTGGAGATACAAAATGAATGGTACAAAATTTCTAGTGGAAGTACGATTGGTTATGTAAAAGCGGAAAGCACAACTTATATTGATAAGAATAAAAAAGAAGAAACAAATGTAACAACTGCAAAAAATAAAACGCAGCTAACTTCTGGACTAAGTTTTGGGATGGCTTTAAACAAGCCAAGTGGACTAACATTAGAACAATTTAAGAAGATTTTAACGGATAAGAAGGATACAAATAAAATATTTACGAATAATGCAGAATATTTCTATTATATAGAAAAACAATATAATATTAATGGCGTATTTGTGGCAGCAGTTGGAATTCATGAAAGTGCATGGGGAACTTCTAAAATTGCAAAAGATAAAAACAACTTATTTGGCTATGGTGCTTACGATTCGAATCCTTATCATGGAGCTTATAGTTTTTCAGCTTTTTCAGAAAGTATTGACCTAATTGCTAGAGTATTTGTCAAATATTATATTAATCCAAAAGGGACAAGTATTTATGGAGGTGAAAAAGCGGTTGGAACATACTACAATGGACCAACATTAAGTGGCATTAATACAAGATATGCTAGTGATAAAAATTGGGCAAATGCTGTCTACAATCATATGGAATATTTATATAATAAATTGTAAAAAATTCTTGCTATTTTTTACAATTTATTGTATTATATAGAAGTATAAAGTTTATAAGGCCTAATTTGCCAAAAAGAACTTGGAAGAAAGGGGCAAGAAAATGAAAAAGATAGTATTAATTGTTACAATTTTAGCACTAATAATGGGAATATTCTTAAATGTTAGTACATCATATGCAGCGGAAAAAGCAATTGATGAAAAAACAGAAAGCAAAATAGTAGAAATAAAAGAAAATGCAGCAAATTCATTAGAAGACTATAAAGAAAAATATGGTTCAGACGCTTACGGATTTGTAGCATACATTTTAAATCTAGTTAGAATATACAGTATACCATTATGTTTCTTAGGAATAGCAATGGGAGCCATACATCAATATGTAATAGGTGTAAGAAAATTAGACACACTAGAAAGAGGAATGGCTTTAATAGTAAGCTTTGTAACAATATTAATTATATGCCAAATCTTACCACTAGCATTTGCAGTGTTTGTAAAATTTGGAAGGGGGTAACAAATGAAAGTTTTATTTGCTGTAAGTAATGAAGAGATATCAGAGTCAATTGTAAAAAAATATCAAAAAGAATACAAACAGATTATTTCTTATAAAAATGTATATTACTTTAACGCAATATTAAAGGAATTACAAAAAGATAAAACTTATGACAGAATCGTCATAAGTGAAGATTTAGAAGCTTTTACACATACACAATATGACCAAATTGATAAATTTATTTTTGACAAATTAGATAGTATTAGTGATGAAGCTTCCAATGCGAAAGGAAATGATACACCTATCATTATGATTTCTTCTGATAGAAGAACAAAATCAGAACCAATGTTAGTAAAACTATTTGGAATCGGAATCTATAATGCGATTATTGGAAATGATAGAAGTGTAGATGAAGTGTGCCAACTAATTAATCGACCACGTACTAAAAAAGAAGCAAAAATTTATTATAAAATAGATACAGAAGATGTTGGATATCAAGCAGAAAATGAAAATGATGTCAGTGAAATGGAAATTCAAAATATTGTAGCACATTACAAAAGACTAGGAAAAAACGAAGATAGATACATTGACAGCTTCAATAATATAGCAGCACAATATAATGATACACAATTAAGAATTATAACCAAATTCTTACCATTAAATGTACGAGCAGTATTAGAAGAAAGATCACAAAAATATCAACAAATCATGTCATTTAATAATGCTGTTTCTGACAGTTTAAGAAAAAACAAAAATGATGATGAAAATGGACCAAGTCAAATCCTATTAAAATCAAAAAACAGAGATACTGTTCTGTCTAAGCCAGTGGTTATACCATCAGCTGTTAACATGAGTGGAAGTAGAAAATTAGCAAAAAATAAGGGGCCAGAAATACAACCACAACCAACAGTTCAATCGATTGAAACACCAAAAATGGAGCAACCAGTAAGAAAGGTAGAGCAAACACCAGTTGTGCCAAACATAGAAGGTTTAGATGACTGGGAAGATTTCAATCCAGAACCAATGAAGGAAGAAGAGCCAGTAGTAAGGAATATGGTACCAGAACAACCAATAATTGAAGGGTTAGAAGAAATAGAAACAGTTGTACCAAAAACACAACAAGAAATAGTACAACCAGTGAAAAGAGGAAGAGGAAGACCAAGAAAAAATCCTGTAGCAACAGCAGGGCAAGAAAATCAATCACAACAACCAAAAAGAGGAAGAGGAAGACCAAGAAAAAATCCTGTTCCAGTAGAACCGGAAATAGAAGATATGGTATTACCTGGACTAGACATACAAGAGCCAGAACCAATCCAATCAAGTCAGCCAAGTCAAGCACAAGAAAATTTCTTGCCAGGATTTGAAGAAATTGAACCAGTGCCAGTAGAACAACCAAATCCAGAACCATTTTTACCTGGTTTAGAAGAAGAAACAGAAGAAATGGTATTACCAGGATTAGAAACACAAGAACCACAACCAGTACAACCAGTTCAATCAATTTATGAAAAGGAAACGATTGAGCCAATCCAACCAATAAATAGCTATCATGATAATAGTTATCAACCAAACAATCAAAATCAAAGAGAAGAAATTTATGAAGAAATAGATTTAACAAACCTACTAACGCCAGGTAAAAAGATTGCTACTTTCGTAGGAACTAGTAAAAATGGAACTTCTTTTATTGTAAATAATTTAGCTGAATTATTATCCTCTATTGGTATTAATGTAGCTATTTTAGATACCACTAAAAATAGAAATTCTTATTATATTTATACCAAAAACGAAGAACCACTAAGAGAAATTGCTTCTCGTAGTATTGAAGGATTAACCCAAGGAATAGCAAGAGGTATTAGTGTTAATAAAAATCTTACTGTTTATACTTCTTTACCAAATGAGGAAGATAAAATAGGACAGGCAGATAAGATATTAGAAACGTTATTACAAAATCATTCACTTATCTTAATTGATACTGACTTTGACACACCACTAAGATATTTCAAACAATCACAAGAAACTTACTTAGTACAAAGTATGGATATATTAACGATACAACCACTAACAGCCTTTTTGAAAGAACTAAAAGTAAAAAATATTTTAGATGAAAAAAAATTAAGAATCGTATTAAATAAAGCAGTAAAAATTAGAGGTATAAAAGATGCAACTATTATTGGTGGAATGGCATTTTATAATGACCCAGCTATGTCTTTTATGACAGAATTGTTTGACAGAGATAGAATTAAATATGTTTCAATTCCATTTGAAGAAGAAACTTATATTAAATATTTAGAAGGAATTATTGAATGTGAAATTTCTTTAAAAGGATATTCTAAAGTATTTTTACAAACGTTAAGAGAATTAGGAAATATGATATATCCAATTGTAAGTGCAGGAGGAGTTAGAAATAGTGGGAATTATCAACCACCATCAGCTAAGAAAAATGGAGGAGGAAATTTTTCTTCTAGTATGAATAGTACTTTGGATAGAATGCGTGACTTTTAAATTTGAAAAATAACAGTCATCTTGCTTCGTTAAATTTAATTCAAAAATCCTCAATGTATAAACATACATTTCTGGTATTTTGAATTAAATTTGCCTAGCAATATAACTATTCTTTTCCAAATTTCAAGTAAATCAAGATAAATAACAGAAGGAGGGAAACGAGCTTTGATAATAGCAGTCGTAGTAATTTTAGTTTTAATTGTATTAGGACTAATTGTATATAATGTAACCATACACAAAAAAATACAGAAATTTAAAAACATGAACCAAAAAATCACCAATTTATATGTGGTTCAAGATTTTATGAATGCCATAGGAGAAACCTCCACTGTTGAGCAGAAAATAAAGAAAATTAATGATATTCTAATTGAAAGATATGAAATTAAATACTCAACTATTGTAGTATTTGACGGAGCAGAATATCAAGTAAAAGCTTCTAATGTAGATCCAAAGCATTGGAATGCATTAAAAGCACTACAAAACGTAGAGATGTTCAAAGATAGTATTCAATCAGCAACACCAAAATATGTAACCGTAAATAATGAAAACGAAAGACTTCCATATCAAGAAATGGAATTTGGAAGAGCAAAATCAGCAATCTTTTTCCCATTATACATTGATAATGTGTACATAGGATATTGGATTATAGAAAGTGGAACACCACATGATTTTGACAATGTAGATACTACGGTATTAGAAGTAATTAAAGAAAATATTGTTTCTGTATTAAAAACGGTAGTTCATCAAAAAACATTAGAATCCATTGTAAGAAAAGACTTATTTACAGGACTATATTCAGAAGAGTATTTATATGGAGAAGGCAAAAAAATTGTTGACCAATATACTATATCAACTATCTGTATGTTTAAAATAACCAACATTCAAGAAATTAATAAAAAGTACTGTAGAGAATTAGGAAATAAAGTTATAACACAAATTAGCCAATACATTGGACAAAACTTAGCAAAAGAATATGTATTTGTAAGGTATATGGGACCTAAATTTGTGATAGCCTTTTCAGGAGTAGAAGCAAATGGAGTAGCAGATTTTTTAAATGAAGTCAAAGAAAAGATAGAAACAACTCCGATTGAACTAACACCAGAAGAAAGACAACAAATGAACTTAGAAGCCAAATTGCTAGGTGGCTTATCTAAAGGAGCTGAATGTAAAGAGGTAGCCATACCAAGACTAAACTTTGTAATATCTTCTTACTATAAAGGAACAGCATTAGAAGAAGTATTGAAAAAATTAGAAGAATACTTAGACCATGCTGACAGCAAAGAAAGTGACATAACCAATATTTAAAAAGGAGGAAACGAATATGGAATTTGACAAAACAATGCATTTTGAAGTAGAAAGAGAAGAAAACTTAAGATGTAGAGAAATTTTAAAAGAGGTATACGAAGCATTAGTGCAAAAAGGATATAATCCAATTAATCAAATTGTAGGATATATTTTATCAGGAGACCCAACTTATATTACGAGCCATAATGATGCTAGAAACAAAATAAGAGCCATTGAAAGAGATGAGCTATTAGAAAAAATGGTAAAAGATTATATAGGATTAGAAGAAAAATAAAATGAGAATATTAGGAATTGATTATGGAGAAGCAAGAGTTGGCGTTGCCATAACAGATGCTTTAAATATTACAGCACAAGGTTTGGAAACCATACAAAGAAATGGTTCTGATAAAGTTGTGCTAAGAAGACTAGATGAAATTTTAGCAAATTATGAAGTGGAAACCATTGTAGTAGGAATGCCATTTCATATGAATGGAACTTTATCAGAAAGAGCAAAAATAACACAGGACTTTATCCATAAATTAAAATGCAAATACAATAAAATAAAAATAGAAACAGTAGATGAAAGATTAACAACAGTAGAAGCTCATAGAACCATGAACTTTTTAGATGTTAACAAGAATAAAAAAAGAAATATAGTAGATACTATATCAGCAGTATATATTTTAGAAATCTACTTAAATTCATTGCAAAATGAAACAAAATAGGTTATTATATTAAATATAAAAAATATAATGAATAAAAATTGAAAGGAGAAAAGAAATGGAAGAAAACTTTGAAGGAGAAGAATTAGATAACATAGTAGTATTAAATGATGAAGAAGGAAATGAAGTAAAATTTGAATTCTTAGATTTAGTAGAATTAGATGACGAAGAATATGTAGTATTATTACCTATTACAGAAGAAGGAGAAGAAGAAGAAGGAGAAGTAGTAATCTTAAAAGTAGAAGATACAGATGACGAAAACTCAGAAGAAGAATCATATGTAAGCATTGAAGATGAAGAAATATTAAACAAAGTATTCGAAATGTTTAAAGAAAAATTCAAAGATGATTTTGACTTTGTAGACTAACAAAGATTAGAGGGATGTTTCTTAAACTCTCTCTTTTTTGGTATAAAAAGTGAGATTGGTTCCAGGTCTAAATGGGAACAACGAGTTCAAAGGAGGAAAACAAATGAAAAATTTTTCATCAATTTTATTAGTTATGTTTATGGGCATGTTTTGGCTACTTAGAATTGTAGTAGCATTCACCTATGAATTAGGAATGGATTTTGGAGGCATCCAACCATTCAATCAAACGATGGAAATCATTCTATTATTTGTAGTATTATTATGTATGGTGTTAATTGTAAAAAGAAAGATGATAGGAGCATTACTATATTTACTAGCTTATGGCATGTATTTTGGGACAAACTTAATGACAGGAATAACAACACTATTAGATGCTACATCTGAAATTACAGTTGACAGTATGGGAATGTATTTTAATACTTTTCTTTCGCTAATTGGAATTGTAATACCAATTGCTGTATTATTTGACTTATTGATGGATAAAAACAGAAAAGCAAATCCGAAAGACAAGAAAACAGATTGGTTTTACAAAAATGAACAATTTGATAGGCAAATGGATGAAAGAGCAGATAAAAATAATTATAGAACCATGTAATAGTTAATCATGATTTTGGGGACGGAGGAAAAAATCATGATAAAGTTAAGAAAGTAAATGAACTCTACTTTTGAGAGAGAGTTCACATTTACTTTCTTTTTTATGCAAAATCTTGAATATTTGTTGACAAATCAAAGAAAAGATTATAGAATACAAATATTAACATTTTGTGTAAACATAAAATTATAGGAGGTGGCGTTTAACATTAGATAATGTAACTATTTGTAACTAAATAACTTTTTCGCAACATAAGGAGGTATTAGATGTCTTACAAATTTGATGGAACAGCATTGTTTGCTATAAACTCAGCTCGGAGTATAGCAGAAGAAGTAGGTATTCCAGTCGTTTTAAAGGAAATGCTCTTTGTGGTTTTGTTTGGAATGCCGAGTTCACCGATTTACAATTACTTTTTAACAAAAGGGATAAAAGAAGAAGAAATTGAAGAAAAAAGACTACAACTTTTCAATGAAATGGCTACAGGTGGGAGAGAATATTTTGTAATACCATTTCAAATTGCAACAGGAGGCAAAGAAAAACCGGATGTTTTTAATATTGATAGAGATATTATTAAGATCTTTAATAAAGCAGCAGAGCTTGTAGAAAAGAAATATGCGGATGAGTGGATAGGAATAAAACATATGACTGAGGCATTTGCAGAGTTATATGAAGAAGAATTTGAATATGTCATGAGAACTTTTATTCCTACTTTGGGAATTCCGAACACATTAAATGAATTAGGAGATGATACGATGACAAGTTTTGAAATGCCGAGAACTTTAAGTAGCTTTTTACGGGTATTAAACAGTAAATATTCCCAAAACAGCAAAGAGTGTCACATTTGTGGCAGAGATGAAGAAACAAAAGCATTGATTAGAATCTTAATGAAAAAGACAAAGCGAAATGCAGTATTAGTAGGAGACGCAGGTGTTGGTAAAACAGCGCTAGTTGAAAAATTCACCTGGATGATTGTTACAGGGAACTGTCCAAAACAATTTAAAGATAGCATACTGCTTAGCCTTGATGTCAATGCTATTGTCGCGGGAACCCAGTACAGAGGAAGTGCAGAAGAACGTTTTAAACAGTTAATACAGTTCCTGGAAAAAAATCCAAGATGTATACTCTTTATTGATGAAATCCATCTTTTGCTTGGTGCCGGAGCTTGCCGTGAAGGTGATCTAGACCTAGCAAATGCCCTAAAGCCATTGCTGGCTCGTGGAGAAACTAGAGTTATTGGAGCAACAACAGAGGCTGAATACAATCAGTATTTTTCTAGAGATTCAGCGTTAAAAAGAAGGTTTGAAAAAATTGAAGTGAGGGAGCCAAGAGCTTGTGAAGTTTATGATATGATAAAAAATCAAATTAAGCTTTTGGAAGAGGCTCATCATACAACAATTTCCAGAGAATTGGTTGATTCTGTAATTTTCAAAGCAGCATGTTTTAACTTTGAGACCAAAAATCCAGATAGAACCTTAGATTTACTAGATAAAACCATGGTATGTGCGGAATTAGAAGAAAGGGAAGAGGTTATAGAACAAGATATATTAGAAAATTTCAAAGTGAATCAAAGGAAATTCGATAAGATGAGTGACAACAACAAAACTGCTACCAGTTATCACGAAGCAGGTCATTACATTGCTCATGTTTTCTCAGACGAGTTAGTAGAACATGAAATGCTTGCTGTATCTATTATGCCAGCAGATGGCTATTTAGGAGTTAATGTATTTGAGATTAATCCAGATATAACACCTTCTAATAACAGAAATTACTACATTCAAACCATCGGTGCCATTTTAGCAGGAAGAGTAGCAGAAAAAATGTATTCTCAAACTTTGACAGCAGGAGCATCTTCAGATTTACGGAAGGCCACACGACTGGCGAAAGATATGGTAATGAGATATGGTCTGGTAGAAGATATGTCTCAGGACCGTGTATTTATCAAAGAAGGACAGGATAATTTGTTTAATGAGCAAATTGTTACTGACATCAATAAATACATGGACGAAATCTTAAAAGAGGCCCGTGAATATGCAGAGAATCTGCTGACGGAAAAACGGAAATACTTAGATGCTTTGGTAGAAGCTCTTATCGAAAAAGGAATGTTATCCAAGAGTGAAATTGATGAGTTATTTGAAAAAGTAGACGTATCTAATTGAAAACGGCAGGTCTAATATGGGACCTAAATTACCAGAAGGAGTGCTTAATTAGCACTCTTTCTTTGCGAATATAAAATTTTGCTTTATTAAATAAGAAATTTGTGGTATAATAGGAAAAGAGTAAAAAAGAAGGTGAAATATATGAATAATGGAAATAGTATGAATATAAACTGGTATCCAGGGCATATGGCAAAAACCAGAAGACAAATAGAAGCAGACCTAAAAATAGTAGACATAGTAATCGAACTATTAGATGCAAGAATACCAATCTCAAGTCAAAATCCAGATATAGCAAATATTATAAAAGGAAAGAAAAAAATAGTAGTACTAAACAAATGTGACTTAGCAGATGAAAAACAAAATCAATTATGGATAAAACATTTTGAGAAAAAAGGAATACCAGCTGTACTAACAGACTCAAACTCTGGAAAAGGAATCGACCAATGCATTCGAAAAATAGAAAACATGATGAATGTAGAAATACAAGCACAAGCAGATAAAGGAAGAATAGGAAGAAAAATAAGAGCAATGATATTAGGAATACCAAATGTAGGAAAATCATCCTTTATCAATCGAATCTCTAAAAGAACAACAGCAGGAGTAGGAAACAAACCAGGAGTAACCAAACAAAAACAATGGATACGAATTAACGACAAAATCGAATTATTAGACACCCCAGGAGTATTGTGGCCAAAATTTGAAAGTGAAGAAGTAGCACTAAACTTAGCTTTCACAGGAACCATAAAAGAAGATATCTTACAAAGAGTAGACATAGCTTATTACCTAACTAAATTTCTAATCGAAAATGACAAAGAAAAACTATGTCAAAGATACAAAATACCAGAAGCACTAATAGAAGAAAAACTACAACAAGAACAACCAGAAAACGAAAATATCTACGAAATCATGTTAGAAATAGGAAGAAAAAGAGGGTGCATTATTTCTGGAGGAAACATTGACGAAGAAAAAACAGCAAGAATACTATTAGACGAATTCAAAAATGGAATTATTGGAAAAATAACAATTGAATTTCCAAAGGGATAATTAGGGACGTTTCTTTTTGCTCCTTTTGGAGCAATTGGGGACACATCTATGAATAAAAAAATAAAAAGGAAGCAAAAAAATGGAAGAATGGATTAATTTAAACCGACCAGAAGAAGAAATTAATTTACTATCACCGCTTACATGGGCATATGTAGGAGATTGTGTGTATGAACTATATATAAGAACCAATTTAGTAAATACAACCAATTTAAAACCACATAAATTACATATTGAAACGATTAAACATGTAAAAGCAAAAGCACAAGCAAAACTTTTGGAGGAAATACATGAAAAATTGACAGATGAAGAAAAAGATATTGTAAGACGTGGAAGAAATGCGGAAAGCCATCATTTACCTAAAAATGCTAATGTTCAAGAATATCGTTATGCGACAGCTTTTGAAGCTTTGCTAGGTTATTTATATTTGACGAAACAATTTAAGAGATTAAAAGAGATTTTAAATGAGGAAAAATCATGAGTAAATAAAATAACTACTCAACGATGATTTTTTCCTCCGTCCCCAAAATCATTGTTTTATAAAAATATCATTTTACTAGTTGACGAAACTAAAAAAAAATGATATAAATAATAAGTAATTAAGAAGGCCCCTTGGTCAAGCGGTTAAGACGCCACCCTCTCAAGGTGGAATCATGGGTTCGATTCCCGTAGGGGTCACCAAAAAATAATATTAAAAGGGAGTAGCTTTTCATTACTAATCAACAGTCGCGATATGAAAAATATCTGGTTAGTAAGGCTAACAATAGTCAAGCGAGACTTTTAAAAAGAATGAGAAATGCATTCTTTTTAAGGGTCTTTTTAGTTATAAAATTATAAAAAATGTAAAAAATAAGAAAAAGGAGTGATTTAAAAGTTGGAAAACAAAAAATGGTTTAACCAAGAAATCGAGGAAGTAGAAAAAGATCTACAAACCAATCAAAAGAAAGGATTACAAACAGAGCAAGTTAAAGAAAGACAAGAAAAATATGGACTTAATCAACTAAAAGCAACTAAAAAGAAAACATTAATACAAAGATTTGCTGACCAGTTCAAAGACTTTTCTATTATCGTATTAATCATAGCAGCAATTGTATCAGGAGCAGTTGGAATAGCAGAAGGAGAAGGAATAACCGATACAATTATTATCATGATTGTAGTTATAGTTAATGCTATTATACGGTGTAACACAAGAATCTAAAGCGGAAAAGTCATTAGAAGCTTTGCAAAAATTAACAGACCATGCATCTAAAGTTATTCGAAATGGAGAAGTTACTGTTATTCCAGCAAAAGAATTAGTACCAGGAGATATTGTAGTATTAGATACAGGAGACTATATCCCAGCTGATTTAAGGATAACGGAAGCTATCAACTTGAAATCACAAGAAGCCTCATTAACAGGTGAATCAGTACCAGTAGAAAAGAGCATAGACAGAATAGAAGGAGAAGAAATTGGAATTGGCGATAGAGTTAACATGTTGTTTTCTTCTAGCTTGGTAACCTATGGTAGAGGAAAAGGAATTGTAGTAGAAACAGGAATGACAACAGAAGTAGGGAAAATTGCTGGAATGATAAATAACACAGAAAAACAAGAAACCCCACTACAACAAAAATTAAATAAACTAGGAAAGACTTTAGGTATGGCAGCTATTTTTATTTGTGCTTTTATCTTTGTTATTGGATTATTACAAGGCAAAGAAGCAATTCACATGTTTATGACAGCAGTTAGTCTTGCGGTTGCAGCAATTCCAGAAGGCTTAGTGGCTGTTTCAACCATTGTATTGGCAATAGGCGTACAAAAAATGGTTAAGAAAAATGCCATTGTAAAAAGATTACCAGCAGTTGAAACATTAGGAAGTGCAACTGTTATTTGTTCAGACAAGACAGGAACATTAACACAAAATAAAATGACAGTAGAAAAAATATTTATTAACGGAAAAACAGAAGATTTACAAAATGTAAAAGAAATAAATGAAGACATTAATAAATTAGTGTATGCTAACATGTTATGCAATGATACTAAAATTTCAAATGATAGAACACTAACAGGAGATCCAACAGAAACAGCTTTAGTTGATATGGCATTTAAACTAGATTTTGATCCAAGTATCTATGATAGAAATCCTCGTCTAAATGAAGTACCTTTTGACTCAGACAGAAAATTAATGACAACAGTTAACGAGCAAAATGGAAAATATATCGTTTATACCAAAGGAGGAGTAGATGAATTACTAAAAAGATGTAAAGCTTATATAATAGAAGGCGAAGTAAAACAAGATTTAGAAAATTATGCAACTATAATCCGTAGGCACAATGAAGATATGGCAAAAGAGGCATTAAGAGTATTGGCATGTGCTTACAAAGAGCTAGACCATAAACCATCTAGTGAAGAAATGCAAGAAATGGAAAAAGATTTAATTTTTATTGGAATGGTGGGAATGATAGATCCGCCAAGAGAAGAAGCCAAAATAGCTGTAGAAAAATGTAAAACAGCAGGAATAAAAACCGTTATGATAACAGGAGATCATAAAATTACAGCAACAGCCATTGCTAAGAAATTAGGCATCTTAGAAAAAGAAGAAGAAGCGATTACAGGTCTAGAATTAGAAAAAATGACAGATGAAGAACTAGAAAAAAGGGTAAGACAATACTCTGTTTATGCTAGAGTATCACCAGAGCACAAAGTTAGAATTGTAAAAGCATGGCAAAAAAATGGAGAAATCGTTGCTATGACAGGTGATGGGGTAAATGATAGTCCAGCTTTAAAAACGTCAGATATTGGATGTGCCATGGGAATTGTTGGAACTGATGTAGCCAAAGAGGCAGCCGATGTTATTTTAACAGATGACAATTTTGCAACAATTGTTTCAGCAGTAGAAGAAGGTAGAAGAATTTATGATAACATATTAAAAGTAATTCAATTTTTGTTATCTAGCAATGTAGGAGAAATTGTGGTATTATTTTTAGCAACACTTTGCACACCACTATTTGCAACTTGGTTTGGCATTACTGATATTTCTCATTTGGAAATTTTATTGCCAATCCATATTCTATGGATAAATTTGGTTACCGACTCGCTTCCAGCATTAGCATTAGCTTTTGATCCAGCTAATCAAGATATTATGAAACGAAAGCCAGCTAAACCAACAAAGGGCGTATTTACAAAAGGAATGACATGGCGTGTAATTTATCAAGGTGCTATGATAGGTTTTCTAACATTAGGAGCCTTTATGATAGGGTTAGCAACAACTAATACACCAATTGATGGTTTAACACTAGATGAATCTAAAATAGAAGTTGGTCAAACAATGGCATTTGTAACACTTGCGTTATCAGAGTTAGTACATGTATTTAATGTAAGAGATAACAAGAAATCATTGCTTAAAACAAAAGTGTTTAATAATACCAAATTAATAGGAGCAATCGTTGCGTCAGCTACCTTGATGTTTGTAATTTTAGCTATACCAGCTTTACGTACTATATTTAGTATACCAGTGCTTCCGACAGAAAATATTCTAGAATTAATTGCTGTAGTTTTTGCGCCAATAGTAATTGTAGAAGTGTTTAAATTATTAAAAATAAATACCGCAAAAGATGAATAGTTATTGAAAGATAGCAACAAAATTTGTTGCTATTTTTGTGTAAATGTGGTAATATATTTCTATAAAATGGAAAAAATGAAAGAAGATGTGTCCCTAATTGCGCCAAAAGGAGCAAAAGGAAACGTCCCCAATTACCCCAAGGAGGAAAATAAATGAAAGATAAATTTTATGTAACAACACCAATCTATTATCCAAGTGGAAGATTTCATATTGGAACAGCCTATACGACTGTTTTAGCAGATAGTATGAAACAATATCATAAATTAAAAGGCGAAGATGCTTATATGTTAACAGGAACAGATGAACACGGCCAAAAAATAGAAAAGAAAGCAAAAGAAGTTAACAAAACGCCAAAAGAATATGTAGATGAGATGGCAAAAATGGCAAAAGAATTGTGGGCAAAGAT
Organism: uncultured Clostridium sp.; assembly: GCA_946565805.1. Classification (GTDB taxonomy): domain Bacteria; phylum Bacillota; class Clostridia; order TANB77; family CAG-508; genus CAG-269. The sequence goes on along the minus strand of CAMNWO010000012.1, from coordinate 53,190 downwards.
GGAAATAGAATATGATGATTATATTCAAACGACAGAGGAAAGACATGAAAAAGTAGTGCAAAAAATATTTGACAGATTTATGGAACAAGGAGACATTTATAAAGGTGAATACGAAGGATGGTATTGTATCCCTTGTGAGACATTCTTTACCGAAACACAATTAGTAGATGGAAAATGCCCAGATTGTGGAAGAGAAGTAGAACTAATGAAAGAAGAATCTTACTTCTTCAACATGAAGAAATATGCAGATAGATTATTAAAATATTATGAAGAACATCCAGATTTTATTAAACCAGATTATCGAAAAAATGAAATGATAAACAACTTTATTAAGCCAGGACTAGAAGATTTATGTGTAAGTAGAACTTCATTTGATTGGGGAATTAAAGTAACAAAAGACCCAAAACATGTAATTTATGTTTGGTTAGATGCCTTAACAAACTATATTACTGCGTTAGGATATCTAGCAGAAGATGATACTTTATTTAAAAAGTATTGGCCAGCAGACTTACAAATAGTAGGAAAAGATATTGCAAGATTTCATTTGATTTATTGGCCTATTTTCTTGATGGCATTAGACTTGCCATTACCCAAAACAATTTTAGTGCACAACTGGATTATGATGAAAGATGGTAAAATGTCAAAATCCAAAGGAAATGTGATTTATCCAGAAACGCTAATAGAACGTTATGGATTAGACAGTGTTCGATACTTTTTATTAAGAGAAATGCCAGTTTCTCAAGATGGCATTTTTTCACCAGAAGCTTTTGTGGAAAGATACAATTTTGATTTATGCAATGATTTAAGTAATCTTTTAAACCGAACAGTATCTATGGTAAATAAATATTTTGAAGGAAACGTACCAAAATACAATGGGACACCAAATGAAGTTGATAAAGAGTTAGAAGAATATACATTAGTACAAATCGAGAAATTTGATGAAAAATGGAATAACTATGAAATTGCTAATAGTATTCAAGAAATATGGAATTTGGTGGCTAGAACCAATAAATATATTGACGAAACTATGCCATGGGCTTTAGTAAAAGAAGAACAAATGGAAAAATTGCAGTCATGCATGTATCACTTAATAGAAAATTTAAGAAAAATAGCAGTTCTAATTCAACCATTTATGAAAGATACAGCAGACAATATTTTTAGACAAATAGGAATTAAAGAGAATGATATGAAAAACTGGAAAAATTTAAAAGTATATGATAAAATAGAAAACAGTAAAGTAATTGAAAAAGGAGAACCTATTTTCATGAGATTGAATGCAGAAGAAGAAATCGAATTTCTAAAGAATATAATGAAAGGAGAATAAAATGGGAGAAACAAAAGAGAACAAAAAAGTAAAAAGAGGAAAACACAAAGCAAAAGCAACAGTTGGAGATATTATATTTAGAGTTTTAATAATACTAGCTATATTTTTTATAGCTGTGATTTCTTATATGTTTTATATAAGAGGATTAGTATTATAATGAGATAATAAGAAAGAGCAGTAAAGGCTCTTTTTTTATACAAAAAACCCATTTTTTTTATAAATACACTACAAAAAACAAGAAAAATAGTATATAATGAAGAAAATAAAAAAAGGATGTAAAAAATGGTAAGAGATGAAAGTAGTTATGAAGATATTTATTTAGTAAGAACTAAAAAGCAATTAAATATAAAAAAAGTAATTATAGTAATTATACTAATACTTACAGTAATCGGATTAATTATAACAGTCCAAAACGTAACAGAAATTATAAAACAACACAAAGTTTATGAGCAATATGAAGCACAAATATTAGCATTAAAAAAACAAGAAGAAGACAAATTAGCTCAAATAGAAAAAAGAAAACAAGAAAAAATGCCTAAACTAACAGAAGAGGGAAGAAAAAATATTGAAAAAATATATCATTCTGAGACTAAAAGAGCATTTTTAACTTTTGATGATGGACCATCTAGTGTAACACCAACTATTTTAGAAGTGTTAAAACAAGAGAATGTAAAAGCTACTTTTTTTGTATTAGGCTCTAATGTAAAACAAAGACCTGAAATGGTAAAAAGAATTTATGAAGAAGGACATTATCTAGCAAACCATGGCTATACGCATATATATTCATCTATCTACGCTTCACCACAAGCTGTATTAGAAGAATTTAAACAATGCAATGAGGCAGTAAGAGATGCTATTGGTGTACCAGAATATCATTCGCATCTATTTCGATATCCAGGAGGACTAACAGGAGGAAAATATGCAGAAATTAAAAATGAAGCAAAAGAACTATTGTTACAAAATGATATTGTAAATGTTGACTGGAATGCCTTAACAGGAGATGCTGAAACCAAAGAACCAACCATAGAATATGAAATAAAAAAAATACAAGAAACAGTAGCTAATAAAAGTAGTGTGGTTATCTTGCTACATGATGCCCAAGCTAAAAAAGTAACAGCAGAAGCGTTACCACAACTTATTTCTTATTTAAGAGAAAAAGGATATGAATTCAAGAATTTTTACGAAATTATTAAATAGAAGGAGAGAAGAATCTTGTCTACCAAAACAGAAAGTATAGAAGAAAAATTACAATATCTAGGATTAAATTTAGATAAAATACCAGCAAAATTTAAAAAAGTCGAACCATTGGAATTTCGAGTACCTAAATTTTACGATGAAAAACAATACAGACAATATCGTTATGTGCCAATTAAAGATATACAAATTTTGTTATCACCAACGAATCGATTGGACGAAATAGAAGAAAAATATAAAAAATCTAGTCCATTAGCCGATTACTTAGATAGCAAAAAGGAAGAGAATATTTTAAAGCATACTACTTTTTTAAATATGCTAAAACAAGTTAAAATAGAAGATATAGAAAAAATAGAAAAAGAACAAAATAACCTAAATAAAAAGATACCATTTAAAGTGAAATTTGAAGGAAATTACTTGTGGCAAATCTATTATTCTGAAAATTCAGATCAATATTTTATGTTAGTGCCAACAGAAGACTCTGATTATTCAACCTTTTTCTATCTATTAAAAAAACAATTAGAAAGAAGTAGAACAGGGAAGATATTTGTACCAATTAGAAATGTAGGATATAGTAGGGAATATTTAAAAAAGTCAGAATTTGAAGATATTGAAAATTATTTATGGCTTTTTACAAAAGATTGGCCATTAATATATGAAGTTTATGAAAAAAATGAAGACTTAAGTATTCAAATTGTAGGAGAAACCAATGTATATGAAAAAATAAAAAGTCCTTATAAAATAAAATTAGAGAGTAAAGAAGAAGCAAAGAAATTTTATAAGCTAATCAAAGCAATGTTTATTTTACAAACAGAATTACCACACTATTTTATATTTAAAACGAATATAGGTGAAAATGGAGAAATTAAATTTTATAATGAAGAAATTCAAATAGAGTATGACAATATTGTTACTTGGATTTATGATGAATATAAAATAGGTGCGAAAAGAATTCGAGAAGCAAGAGAATTAATACAAATAAATGAAAAGAAGTTGGAAAATTTGAAAGCAGAAGTAGCAATGCAAGAAATCGAATATTTAGCAAAAGAGAAACAAATTTCTACTTTCTTAGAATGTAAAAAATCATTTTTTGGAAAATTCAAATATTACTTTAAATATAATAAAAAGAAAAACAAAGGAGAAATGAAACAAAAAATCCAAGTAGAAGCGGAAGGACAAGAAGAAAAGAAACAAGTAGAGAAAAAGAAAAACAAGAAAACAAAAATAATAGATAAGAAAAATTATACGATTGAGGAACTAGTAGATTTATATAAAGAATTTGAAAAATTAGAAAACACCTTAAAAAATATTATGTTAGATATTAACAGTTTAAAGTTAAAGAAGAAAAATATGGCGAAAAAGATTGAAAATGCAAGTTTATATATTGAAGAAATTGATAGCCATAAAAAAAGTATATTTGAATTTTGGAAATATAGCAATAAAGATGAAGTTGCATCTTTACCAGAAGGAGAGAAAGAAGAAGTTAATATTATAAAGAAAATTACTAAGGTTTTTGATTATGAAGAAGACATTGGAAAATTTGGAAAAACTATGGATAAAATGCAACGAAAGCTATTGACAAAATTAGAAACAGACAGTATTTACATTACTTCTACTAATTTAATTGAAATTCTAAATAAAGTAAAAAATAATGAGGTTGTTCCAAAAGATATTACAGCAAGTTTAAATGAATTAAAAAAAGAAGCAATACAAGAAAAAGCATTAACAGAAAGAGAAGAATTTGATATCTTTGGTGGGATGGCACATGATATGTCAAAAGTATCTAAAATTAATAATAAGACACATAGAGAAATAGCAAAAGACAAATTTTCAATTTTAGACATTACAAAAACAACTAAGCAAATTGGTTATAAGCTATCTTTAGAAAATGTAATCGAAAACATAAAAGGAGCATTAGAAAAAGTAAATATCACGGAAGACATACCAGTATACAAAGCCATGGCAGACAAACTATTAGATGAAAAAGAAATTAATATATTTAATATCAATCCAGAAAAAGAAATTAAAAAAGCAATCGAACAAGAAGAAGACAAAATTAATTTTTACAAAATCAGTTTAAAACAAGGCGCTAATTGTATTAGTTTTACCAATAGTATTTTTTATGACAATCAAAATAAAACTTTGCCAGTAGGACAAGATTTATCAACTAAAATTTTAGTCGATGTTTCTAGAATAGAAACTGTACTAAAAAGAAGAACATCCTTTAAAATAGTAGAATTAGACAAAGAAAATGATTTTTCAGAAAGGAAAATAAAAGAAATTCAAGTTTTTGAATATGATTGCGAATAAGATTTTGAGATAGGGGGGACAGGTCTTTCCTGTCTCATTTGATTTTTCATAACCAATATTTTATTAATTTAAAATGAGACAGGAAAGACCTGTCCCCCCCTGTCTCAAAAAAAGAGGTGTCCGCAACTGTGTCGTTTGCATATAATAAAGTAAAATAAATAAGCAAAGGAGGTTGATTTTATTGTGAGAAAAGCAAGGAAGCGAATACTGATTATTTTTATGACTTTAACTTTTCTATTTTTTGCAGATATTAATATAACATATGCACTAACACCTAGTTCTAATCCACGATATCAAGGGATTGACGTTAGCAATTGGCAAGGATACATAGATTATAGGCAAGTACGAGACAGTGGAATTGAAGTAGTATACATCAAGGCGAGTCAGGGAAGTAATATCAAAGATGCTTATTTTGATATTAATTATGAAAATGCAAAAGCAAATGGGTTAAAAGTAGGATTTTATCATTTCTTAACGGCAACTAATACACGGTGAAGCAGAAAGAGAAGCACAATTTTTTGCTTCTGTAATAGCAGGAAAGCAACCAGACTGTAAATTAGTAATGGATTATGAAGTTTTCAGTGGAGTGAGTGTAGAAGAATCAAACAATATAGCACAAGTATTTTTGGAAAGTGTAAAAAGATTAACCAACAAAGAAGTTATTGTATATAGTAATTTGTCAAATGCTAGAGATAGGTTTAGTCGAAATATTGCAGATAACTATGAATTATGGATTGCTTATTATGGGGATTATAATAATCTAAGATATGTAGAAACAAGTTGGGAAAGATGGATAGGTGTACAATATACAGATAGAGGATATGTGCCAGGAATACGAGGAAATGTAGATAGAGATTTATATACAGAAAATATTTTCTTATCTGATACAGGTGAAATACCAAACACAGAAAATCCAAACAATAATAACAATACTGAAACTATTTTTTATACTATAAGAAAAGGAGATACATTATCAGAAATTGCTAGTCGATATGGAACAACTGTACAAGAATTAGTAAGTATTAACAATATAGCTAATCCAAACTTAATTTATCCAGGAGAAACGATAAGAGTTGCAACCAATTCAACCATACATGGCTCTGAAACAAGAGGAACAGGAAGTATTACTTATACAGTACAAAGAGGAAATACATTATCACAAATAGCAAGTGCTTACGGTGTTACAGTTAATCATATTGTACAAATGAATAACATACAAAATCCAAATCTGATTTATCCAGGAGAAAAGTTACGAATTACAGAAAGTTCTAATACCAATTTGAATCCAGTAATGCAAAATAACTATTATACCATTCAAAGAGGAGATACTTTGTCTGGAATTGCTAGAAGATATGGGGTTACTGTTCAATACTTAGTGAATTTGAATGGCATCCGTAATCCAAATTTAATTTATGCAGGTGAATTACTTAAAGTTTCATAATAGAAATTACTAAAAATACAATAACCAAAAGCCAACCCCTATTATAGAGTTGGCTTTTGGTGTGTAGAGCCTGAAAGCAGACTCTTTAGTCATGTTGGAATATTTTCTGTATGAAGAGAGAAGTAACCAGTTCTCTTTCATTTTCGAAATAGAAATCAAGCCAAGGATTGAGTACTGACATTAAAGTATCAATCTGTTCTTTTGCGATTTCAATTTCAGAAGAAATGAAGTCCGGAGACTGTGTTTGAGCGATAGCTCTTTTGATTGCTGTATTGAAAGAAATGTTTTTCTTTTCGACAACAAGTTTGCAAGCCCGGGAAAAGATATCCTGTTTTTTTACTTCTGGAGAAAGGCATTCCTTAAAGTTGTCCTGAGAAAGTGCAAGATTAAACAGGTATGTACCGTTGACAGCTTCTAAGTCGAAATCTTTTTCGTTGTCGAAAATCTGTAACAGCTGTATCGCAGAGCAAGATTTTATTTTCTCCCAATTGATTTTTTCGAGAAAATAATCTAAGGCAGGCTCACAGATCTGCCGCAGAGTTTCTACTGAAAAACCATCCTTCGTAGCTGCTGCAAAAAGTTCATTACTTTCCAACGCTCCTAATTCTTCTTTAGGAAATGAAACCCGGATGTTCTTTTTTAGTAGCCGCTGTACATCCTCTAATGTGGAGATTAACTGTAAGTTTCCTTTGAGTTTTAAAATTTCGTTCATCTGTTTTCCTCCTGTCATTCATGACTAATACTAAATTTTTGTTACAAACTTATTATATCACAATTTAACATAAATAGCAAGCTTATGTCGACTTAAAATATAATTTATTTGTATACAAGTTTACAAATTTATTCTTTATTTTAATGGAAGTTACTTTTAAATTTAAGGTTTAGTAAAAAAATTGAAAAAAATCTAGACAAGAAAAAAAATATGTGCTAATATATATTAGTAAATAGAATATGCCGATGTGGCGGAATTGGTAGACGCACTGGATTCAAAATCCAGCGGGAAACCATGTGGGTTCGAGTCCCACCATCGGTACCAGTTTAAGTGTTTTTATAGAATTCTGCATTCTATGAGGACATTTTTTATTATATGGGAAAAGATGGAATGCTAAGATTGATAAATAAAAATACAGAATGGAGCAAGTATTGACAGTTGCTTCATTCTGTATTTTATACGCATTATCTAATTTATAGCACCAATAATGCTTCCAATCTGGACTAAAAGTTTTTCCAATAAATATGTGTGCTTGAAAATCTGGGATTTATATATACTGAATGTCCCATTAAGCTTAATTCGTTATATAATTCTGTCGAAATTCGGGCATCGATGTGGACATCAGTGCGCCCATTTCGTTTTGCCTCAGCTATCCTTGAAAATACTTCTGAACGACTGGTTTCTTCTTTTTCGAGTTTCCGTTTTTTAAAATTAAATAACATTGAGAAATTGACTTTTTATGTAAAGCGTGATATACTCTTGCTATAAGCATTGTTTATTCCTTATGCTTATACAGATATTTAAACAATTTTATAAAAAATAAGGAGGAACTGCTATGTTTGGAAAAAGAAAAAAGGAAAACCATTTTATCTCTCGGATAACAGACTACATGAATAGAACCAATTATCATGTATCTTGTGCAAAGCAAACCGAGCCTATGTTTAATGCTTTCTTTAAGAAGACGATGTCTGCTAAGGCCAATTGGAAAGACGGAAATGGTAGAAGTTGGGATGGTATAATTGAAACTGCAGTAAGATATCTTGCTATGAACACACGAAACTATGAAAGAATGAGTGAGGAAGAGGTTAAAGTATTCCAAAAGATTTTTAGAGAATTTGATGCACTTCATGTTGAAGCTCTCAATCTTAACTCTCAGTCTCAGAATAAAGGGGAGCTCATGAACAAGCTTATATGCATCAGCGAAATTATACGTATTAATCGTATTGGTATGCATGATTTAGATGAACAACATGAATATTGGCGCGATGGTATGATTTTCCAAAACTATGAGAATTTGTGGAAGGTTATACATCGAGTAAACACAGAATGGGATGAGTTGTGTAGCAGGGGATTTCCTCTCAAAATATGCCAATACTTTTATGATGTTTGCGAGTATGCTAGAAGTTGTGGCGAGGAAATGCAGGAAGAAGATAAGATTAAGACATTCATGGCTTTACTTGACGGAAAAATGAAAATTATACCAGTATATCGCCATGAATACAGGCCACTTGGATTTAAGGTTGTTGACAATGACTTTGATGATGAAATTATCTATACTTTTGATGTGAAGAATAACAAGAGTTATCGCATGAGACAAGTAGGAGAAGAAGTGGATTCGTGCCAATAACAGAAAAGTAATGCAATTTCCAAATTATTGCAAGTGCAAGCAGGATGCAAAAAACTAGCTCAAAAGAGCTAGTTTTTTGTTATATAAGAATAGATTACTTGACAACTCAAAAATAATTGTATAAAATAACTAACAGTATTAGTACTATTTAGAAGATGGAGACATTTTAGAAATCTAGGCAAAAGGAATAAAAAGATAAAAAACGTACATAATTCTTTATAGAAAATGTAAAATAAAAATTAAGGAGGAAAAAAGAGAATGGAACTAAAAGGAAGTAAAACAGAACAAAATTTAATGGAGGCATTTGCAGGAGAATCACAAGCAAGAAACAAATATACCTATTTTGCAAGTAAGGCAAAAAAAGAAGGGTATGAACAAATTGCAGCTATTTTCCAAGAAACAGCAGATAATGAAAAAGAACATGCAAAAATGTGGTTCAAATTATTAAATGGTGGTGAAATATCTTCAACTAAGGAAAATCTAAAAGCAGCAGCTGAAGGAGAAAACTTTGAATGGACAGATATGTATGATAGAATGGCAAAAGAAGCAAAAGAAGAAGGATTTGACCATATTGCATATTTATTTGAAGAAGTAGGAAAAATAGAAAAAGAACATGAAGAAAGATACAAAAAATTATTAGAAAATGTAGAAGATGGATTAGTATTTAGTCGTGATGGAGATAAAATCTGGAAATGTAGAAACTGTGGACACATTGTAATTGGAAAAGAAGCTCCAGAAATCTGTCCAGTATGTGCTCATCCAAGAGCATATTTTGAAATCAAAGCGGAAAACTATTAATTAAAATATTGATTTTTGTAAAAGCAAAGAGAGCATTAGTGTACTTTAGTACGGATGCTCTCTTTTTAAAAATCACACTTGAGTCTGTTTTAGTGGTATAAAAGATGTTTAGACTCACACAAATCGCATCTTTTTTCACTTTCTAGTGAAACCACTCCAGAGGGACAAAGCCCACCGGGAAACTACCTTTTCTTATTTTTATCATAGTTTCACCTCATAGGTTGCGCTCGCTGCGCAGCTGCCGGATCATGAAAATATCAAATTTAAATTAGATAATTTTTTTCTAGGTCCTGCTCTTTTCATGAGATCTCCTCCTTATGAAATTGAAAAAAGGTTTAGCCATTCAGCACTAAACGTGTACTGATGACAGTGACTGTTGCAATTGCTCTCGAGCAATTACATATTAACTATTAAAAAATTACACTTGAGTCTGTTTTAGTGGTATAAAAGATGTTTAGACTCACACAAATCGCATCTTTTTTCACTTTCTAGTGAAACCACTCCAGAGGGACAAAGCCCACCGGGAAACTACCTTTTCTTATTTTTATCATAGTTTCACCTCATAGGTTGCGCTCGCTGCGCAGCTGCCGGATCATGAAAATATCAAATTTAAATTAGATAATTTTTTTCTAGGTCCTGCTCTTTTCATGAGATCTCCTCCTTATGAAATTGAAAAAAAGGTTTAGCCATTCAGCACTAAATGTGTACTGATGACAGTGACAATTACAATTGCTCTCGAGCAATTACAGTAGCTATTATAGCATATAAATTTACATAAGTCAATAGAAAAAATAAAAAATTTACATAATTTTTTTATTTGGTTTAAATTTATTTGAAAAAGCAGAGATAATATGTTATAATCCATAATATAAAATTAAAGGAGAAACATATGCCAAAATTCTTTGTAAAGCAAGAACAAATTCAAGATAATACAATCATCATAAAAGGGCAAGACATCAATCATATTAAAAAAGTATTAAGAGCACAAATAGGAGAAGAACTACAAATAGGGAACAGTGAAAGTGGAGAAAATTTTATAGCTAGCATTGAAAAAATTGAAAATGAAAAAATAATTTGTGAAATCAAACAAAAAATAGAAGAGACAGTAGAATCTAATATAGAAGTAACCGTTTTCCAAGGATTACCTAAAGCCGATAAAATGGAATTAGTGATTCAGAAATCAGTAGAGTTAGGTGCTTATGCTATTACGCCAGTAGAAATGAAACGTTGTGTAGTTAGATTAAATGAAAAAGACAAAGCAAAGAAGAGAGAACGATGGCAAAAAATTGCAGAAGTAGCAGCTAAGCAAAGTGGAAGAGATAGAATTCCACAGATTAATAGAATACAAAATATTAAAAATATTTGTCATTTATGTGAAAGTTATGATATAGTAATTGTGGCTTATGAAAACGAAAAAGAAAATAAATTAAAACAAGAATTAGAGAAATTAAAGAGTAAACAAGAAGAACATCTAAAAATTGCTATTTTAATTGGTCCAGAAGGTGGCATTGAGGAAAAAGAGATAGAGGAATTAAAAGAAAGTGGAGCTAAGATAGTAACATTAGGAAATCGAATCTTAAGAACCGAAACAGTAGCACTTAGTATGCTCAGCATTATCATGTATGAATTAGAAAAATGAAGGGATTGAAATAGATGGTAAAAGATACAATTAAAAAAGAAGAAACACAAGAAAAAAGCAAAAAGCTTCCCAAAGAAATATCACAAGAAATTTTGAAGAAGATTTTTGGTAATTTATTAAGAGCAGTAGGTATCATGTTTTACTTTATCATTTTAAATTTAGCCTATGTTACCATGCAACAAGAAAGATTAATAGGAGATATCAAAGTATTTGCAGGAGCTTTTTTAGTAGTTGGAATTATATTTTTAGAAAAAGCATATAAAAAAGATAATGGAACTATGGGAATAACAGGAGTAGAATTTTTATTTCTATCTTTACATAGCTTATCTATTATGCATGTAATTACGATGTTTCAATATGACTTTAGATTTTATTTATTAACTTCTTCTTATGTTTTTTCTATTTACTATGTATTGAAATCAATTGTATTATATACAAAGGGAAGAAAAGAATATTTGAATAGTTTAAGCGACATTTCAGAAATTGTTAAGAAAGAAGAGCCAGTCAAAAAAGAAGCTAAAAAAAGAGAAAAAACAAAAGAAGAAGATAAAAAAGGGCCAGAAAAGAAAAAGAGAGGAAGACAAAAGAAGGAGGTAATAAAAAATGATTAAAAGTATGACAGGATATGGTAAAGCCAATCTAGAGAAAAATGAAAAAGAGTATCAGGTAGAAATAAAAAGTGTGAATCATAGATATTTAGACATTTCGGTAAAGATGCCAAGAATATTAAGTTATTTAGAAGAAGCCATAAAAAAGGAAATTGCAACCTATGTAAAAAGAGGAAAAATTGATGTTTTTATTACTTTTCAAAACAATTCAACAGAAGGAAAAGAAATAAAAATTAATACAGAAATTGCTAAAATTTATATTGATGAACTAAAAAGATTAGCAAAACAAGAAGAAATTTTAGCAAATATTGAAGTAACGGAAATATCTAAATTTCCAGATGTTTTAAGTATTCAAAATAATCAAGAAGATGAAACGATAAAAGATGAATTAATAGAAACGGTTAGAAAAGCGACTAAGAATCTAGTACAAATGAGACAAGTAGAAGGACAAAAGATAGCAGAGGACTTAAGGGAAAGAATTCAAACAATTCAAGAAAAAGTAAAAGAAATATCTTCACTTTCTACTGGACTTATTGAGGAATATGTAGTAAAATTAGAAGGCAGAATAAAGGAAATATTAAAAAATCAAGAAGTAGATCCAGCAAGACTAGCACAAGAAGTTGTTATCTATGCAGATAAATGCTCTGTTGAAGAAGAAGTTACTAGACTAAAAAGTCATATATCACAATTTCAAAAACTTTTAGATTCAGAAGAAGCTATTGGAAAAAAATTAGACTTTATCATTCAAGAAATGAACCGTGAAACGAATACCATTGGTTCAAAGGCAAATAATTTAGAAATTACAAATAATGTAATTGATGTAAAGACAGAGTTGGAAAATGTTAGAGAACAAATTCAAAACATAGAATAATTTGAAAAAAGGATTGCCATTTGGCAAAGAAATGGAGGAAGTAGTAATGCAATTAGTAAACATTGGATTTGGAAACATTGTTTCATCAGAAAGAATTGTAGCAATCGTAAGCCCTGAATCAGCACCAATTAAAAGAATGGTGCAAGAAGCAAAAGACAATAAAACAGCAGTTGATGCAACCTATGGAAGAAGAACGAGAGCAGTATTAATTATGGATTCAGGACATATTATTTTATCAGCAGTTCAACCAGAAACGGTTGGAGGGAGAATTGATAAGTCAATTTCCCAAGAATTCGAAAAATAAAAGAAAAGAAAGGATTGAAAAAAATGATAGTAAAACCAACAGTAGGTCAATTATTAACCAAAGCACAAAATAGATATGAATTAGTTATTGCAACAGCAAGAAGAGCAAGACAAATAGCGGCAGGAGATGAAGTAAAGACAAGTGTAAGAGAAGAATCACCAGTAACTTTAGCTGCGAATGAAATAGCAGAAGGGAAGGTAACTATATGTTAGTAATATTATCTGGTGTAGCAGGAGCAGGAAAAGATACAATCAAAAAAGAACTAATTAAGAGGATGGAAAATGTGGAGTCACTTCCATCTTTTACTTCTAGACCAATGCGTGAAGGGGATATAGAAGGACAAACCTATAATTTTGTAAGTCGTGAAGAATTTGAAGAAATGATAAAAAATGAAGAGTTTTATGAATATGACATTCACCACAATCAATATTATGGAACTTCTAGAAAACTATTGAATGAAAAAATAAAAAGTGGAAAAGTAATTGTAAAAGATATTGATGTAAATGGAACCGAGCATTTAAAAGAATTATTAAGAGAAGATACTAGAGTAGTAACTGTTTTTTTAAGAGTTCCAAAAGAAGAATTAAAGAAAAGATTAGAAGCAAGAATTGACCAACCAAGTCCAGCAGAAGTGATTTTAAGACTAAATCGATTTGATTATGAAGAATCTAGAATTAATTTATATGATTATGTATTAAAAAATGATGATTTAGAAAAAACGGTACAAATTATAGAAACCATTATAGAAAATGAACAAAGAATGGAAAAGGAGTAGAACCATGTTCCACACCATGATAAAAGAAATTTGTTTAGAAATGGATATTAAAGTGGAAACATTATCATATGGTTGGATCTTACAACTTTCAAAAGAAGGAAAGGTAAGACATATTACTAGAAATCTTTTTGATAATAATCCACAAGCTACTGGTAAAATAGTAGCCGATAAATATGCTACCTATGAAGTACTAAAATCACAAAATATACCAGTCATTGAACATACTATGATATTTAATCCTGCTATAAGAGGAGAATTTATTCCTCAAGAAGGAATTTGGAATACTGTAGTAGCTGAATTTTCAAACGCAGGTAAATTGGTAGTAAAACCAAATGACCAAAGTGAAGGAATTGGAATAGAACTTTGTAATAGCCTAAGAGAAACAGAAATAGCTATTCAAAAGTTATTTAATCAAAATAATACAGCAGTAAGTATTTGCCCTTATTATGATATTAAAACAGAATATCGAACTTTTTATTTGAATGGAGAAGTGCTTTTAATTTACGGGAAAACAAAGCCTTTTGTAATAGGAGATGGAAAGTCAACCATACAAGAACTAACAAGAACATTACACTTTTCAGACAATTTGGACATACAGAAAAGTTTAAATACATTAGATAGATTCCATATACCAAAAGAAGGAGAGAAAGTAGAGATTTCTTGGAAGCATAATCTAAGTGGAGGTGCTATTCCTACTATATTAGAGAAAGGCGAGTTATATTATAAGATTGAAAAATTAGCAAAAGAAGCAGGAAAAGCCATGAATATGAATTTTACAACCATCGATATTATTCATACTACAGATGATGAGTTATATGTTATGGAGATGAATTCAGGAGTTTGTGGGTCTATTTTTGCAAAGAATGTAGATAATGGATATGAAATAATAAAAGATATTTATAGAAAAGCGATACAAGCTTTATTTTAAGTAAAAAGATGAAATTTTAGGATTTCATCTTTTTTTATAATGATTTAATATTTTAAGATAGAACTTTTGGAAATGATAAAAACTCATTGACAATATATAAAAGTTTATGTATTATATAGCTATACATATGTAAATGCATAAAAAATCACACAAAAGATAAACTATATAAAGAACGAGGAGGAAAAATGAAGAGAGAAAAAGGGATTACTTTAATTGCTCTAGTGATTACGATTATTGTTTTACTAATCTTAGCAGGGATAAGCATAGCAACCTTAACAGGAGAAAATGGATTAGTAACAAAAGCCAATACTGCTAAAACAGAAACAAAAAAAGTAAATGCAGAAGAACAAGTAAAAATTGCAGTAACAGGAAGTTTTAATGATGAAGGAAAATTAACTGCTGATAAGGTAAAAGAAGAATTAAGAAAAATACCTAATGTAGGAGAAATAAGAGATACGAATGGGGAATTTCCGATTGAAGTAGATTTAGATGGCTATACTCTTGTAATTGATGGTAATGGAAAGGTGACAAAAAAGGCGCCAAAACCAGTTATAAATTATACTTTAAGTACAGAAGAACAAGTAGAAGAAGGGACAGAAGTAACAATAACGATTACAGCAACTATAGAAGAAGGAGAAACTATAACCAAGATAACCAAACCAGATGGAACAACTGTAATGAATACCAATACTACTAGTTTTCCAGTTACAAGTAATGGAATATATACAGTAACTGCAGAAGGAAGTGGCGGAGGAACAGAGACGTGTAAAATAAAAATTACGAATATTGGATCAACAGAAATATTCTCTGATATTTATACGGAAACAGAAACATATACTGATAAAAATGGAAATGTGGCTAAAATACCAAAAGGATTTGCAGTAGGAGAATCTAATACAATTAATACAATAAATGGAGGATTAGTCATTACAGATTCTATTGATGAGAATTATAGAAGTACAGGAAATCAATTTGTATGGATACCAGTAGGAACAGTTTATAAAGATATAAACAAAACCAAAAGTGAAACAGTAGAATTGGACCGATATACATTCGCAACAAATGGAACTCGAACAAAACAAGGAACAAAATTAGTTGAAAATTATTATCAAGAGTCAACAACAACAGATATAAGTAAGTTCAAGACGAGTGCAGCAACTAATAAGGGATATTATATAGGAAGATATGAGATTGGTAAAACTATGTCGCAAGATACGTCAGTAGGAGACACAACGATTGTTTGTAAAGAGGGACGAGAGGTATATGTTGCAGTACAACCAACTGCTGTTACATTAACCAAAGGAATGTATCCAGGAAATAAGGATATAACAAGTGTTACGAGTAATTTAATGAATAGTTATGCATGGGACACAGCAATTGTATATATTCAAATGTTTTCAGGAGATACTGATTATTCAAGGCAACCTAAAAATGGAAAGGAATTTCTAAAGACAGGAAAGACAATAATAGGAGGAAATAAAGATGTAAGATGTAATATATTTGATATGGCAGAAAACTATGCTGAGCATACAACAGAATCTTCATCTTATACTCCTTCTGCGGGTAATCAACCATACACTATAAGGGCTGGTGGTTCTGGTAGTGCTATAAATTATGTGGCAGGTCGTAGTTCTGGAAAAGTAAGTTCAGGGGCTGCTTTCCGTCCTATACTTTATTTAAACTAAAATGTGAATTTATTGATGAAAATCGTAAAAGTGCAGAAATAAAAATATGTAAGTATCAAGCATAAAAACTTGGTACTTTTTAAATTTAAAGATTTAACATCTTAAGTATAAATTAAATCTCTTGTGAAAAACAAAAAAATTTGATATACTAAGAAACGAAAAAAGAAGGAGAAGAAAATGATAGCAGAAGTAATCATCAATCGAACAGCAAAAAAACTAAATAGAACTTTTGATTATCATGTCCCAGAAGAATTAGAGGGGCTTATTTTGGTTGGAAGCAAAGTCTTAGTGCCATTTGGAAAAGGAGAAAAACTAGAAGAAGCCTTTGTCGTAAAGTTAAAGGAAAAAACAAGTTATCCAAATCAAATAAAAAAAATAGCAAAATTAGAAGAACAACTAAAAGACGAACAAATTGAATTAGCCAAATGGATGGCCAAAAGATATTTTTGTAATGTGTCAGATTGTATAAAACTAATGCTAACACCAGGAACAAGAACCAAAAATAAAGAAAAAAGAATACAAGAAAAAACCATCAAT
The DNA here is from genome assembly GCA_946565805.1 of uncultured Clostridium sp. Taxonomy (GTDB): domain Bacteria; phylum Bacillota; class Clostridia; order TANB77; family CAG-508; genus CAG-269. The sequence continues at coordinate 36,437 of CAMNWO010000012.1, read as the reverse complement.
TGTATCTATTTAGGAAAAGATAGAGAAGAAATTGAATTTGATATTGAAACAGGAAAAGTCAAAACCGAAAAACAGAAAAAAATTATTAACTTTGTAAAAGATAATGAAGGAGTAACCATACCAGAAATAGAAATGTTTTTGGATGTTTCTAGAGCCATTGTAAATACGTTAGTTAAAAATGGTTATTTAGAAATCATAGAACAAAAAGTAGAAAGAAATCCATTATATGAAAAAGATATGGAAACAATTAAAAAGGTAGAAAAAACTGAGAAATTAGTATTAACAAAGGAACAAGAAAAAGCTTATCAAACTGTAAAACAAAAAATGAAACAAGAAGACTATCAATCCTTTTTATTATATGGAGTAACTGGTTCTGGAAAAACAGAAATCTATCTGCAACTTATTGAAGAAGCATTAAAACATGACAAAACAGCAATTTTATTAGTACCTGAAATATCGTTAACGCCTCAAATGTTAGACCGATTTATTGCACGATTTGGAAAAGAAGAAATTGCAGTTTTACATAGCAAGTTGTCTATTGGGGAAAGACATGATGAATGGGAAAGAATTCGAGAAGGAAAAGCAAAAATTGTAATAGGAGCTAGGTCAGCTATTTTTGCTCCTATCCAAAAAATAGGAATTATTATTATTGATGAAGAACATGATAGTTCTTATAAATCAGAAGCAAATCCGAAATATGATGCCAAAGAAGTAGCCAAAAGAATTGCGAAACAAAGCAAATGTCCGCTGTTATTGGGAAGCGCAACACCAGATATCAAGAGCTATTTTAAGGCAAAAGAAGAACCAAACAAAGAAATGCAAATTTTGTCATTAACCCAAAGAGCTAATCAATCATCTTTACCAAAAGTACAAGTGGTAGATTTAAAACAAGAATTGGTAAATGGAAACCGTTCAATGCTAAGTATGGACTTGTATACAGCGATTGAAGAAAATTTAAAACAAAAAACACAGACAATTTTGTTTTTAAATCGAAGAGGCTATTCTACCTTTATTATGTGTAGGAATTGTGGGTATACTGTAAAATGTAGGAACTGTAATATCAGTATGACTTATCATAGTTATGAGAAAAAACTAAAATGTCATTATTGTGGTTATGAAGAAAATATAGTAACAACTTGTCCAGAATGCCATAGCGATAAAATACGATATTTTGGAACAGGAACCCAAAAGTTAGAACAGGAAATACAAAAACAATTTCCGCGGAGCCAAAACCATTCGAATGGATATTGATACAGTAACTAAAAAGAACTCACATGAAGAAATTTTAAATAAGTTTAAAAAGGATAACTTAGATATTTTGATTGGAACACAGATGGTAGTAAAGGGTCATCATTTTCCAAATGTAACCCTAGTAGGTGTTATTGCAGCAGACAGTTCATTAAACATAGATGACTATCGAGCCAATGAAAGAACCTTTCAAATCTTAACACAAGTAGCACGGACGAGCAGGAAGAGAAAAACTACCAGGAAAAGTAATCATACAAAGCTATAATCCAGAGAACTTCACCATTCAATGTGCCAAAGAACAAAACTATGAAAAATTTTACGAAACAGAAATTGCCTTAAGACAACAGTTGAAATATCCACCATTTTGCGATATAATAGTGGTGAACTTCAATAGTATGGCAGAAGAAGAAATAAAAAAAGCAAGCCAATGGATGTATGAAAAGTTAAAAGTTAGCTTAAACGAAGAACAATTCAAAGTGTTTCGACCAATGCCAGCACCAATCGACAAAATCCAAAACAGGCTACGCTATCGAATCATTATAAAAGGCAATATGACAGAAGGAGCAAACCAAATACTAAATCAGTATTTAAAAGAAATATACAGTAAAAATTTAAAAACAACTAGAATTACTATTGATGTCAATCCAAACAGCATGATGTAAAGGGATAATTGGGGACGTTTCCTTTTGCTCCTTTTGGAGCAATCGGGGACACATCTTAGAAGATAAAAAAGAGGAAAATGTTTGCTTAAAGTAAACGAATAAAAAGGCGAGAAAAGGAGTAGAACAATGGCAATTAGAAAATTAAGATTAGAAGGAGACGAAATTCTAAAAAAGAAATCAAGAGAAGTAGAGCTAATAGATGAAAAATTACAAATATTAATTGATGATATGATAGAAACGATGCATAAATATAATGGAGTAGGACTTGCAGCAGTACAAGTAGGCGTCTTGAAAAGAGTAATTGTTATAGATTTATATGATGACAAGGGACCAATCGTAATGATTAATCCAGTTATTATCAAGACAAAAGGAGAACAAGAAGTAGATGAAGGATGTTTAAGTTTTCCGAATCAGTTTGCTAAAGTAATAAGACCAGCAGAGGTAGTAGCAGAATACACAGACAGAGATGGAAAAAGAATGCAGGTGAAGGCAAAAGAATTATTAGCACAAGCTATTTGCCATGAAGTGGACCACTTGAATGGCGAAGTATTTGTAGATAAAATTTTGCCAGGAACACTAGAATATGTAGAACCTGAGAAATGATGTTTTTTGGGACGGGGGCAAAAAACATCGTTTAAAAACTAAAATCCGAAAAGTTTGAGAAGAAAGAAAATTAAAGCGATGTTTTTTGACCCCGTCCCAAAAAACATCAAGAGGAGAAAATATGAATATACTATTTATGGGAACACCTGATTTTGCCAAAGAAAGCTTAAAAGCTATTTATGAAGCAGGTCATAACATTATAGGGGTTGTGACAAATGTAGATAAACCAAAAGGAAGAGGAATGAAACTACAACCATCTGCAGTAAAAGAATATGCCTTAGAAAAAGGTCTAGAAATATATCAGCCAGAAAAAGTAAGAAAGAATGAAGAATTTAGAGAAGAAATGGAGAAACTAAAGCCAGATGTAATCTGTGTAGTGGCTTATGGAAAAATTCTTCCCAAAAGTGTACTAGAAATTCCAAAATATGGATGTATTAATGTACATGGTTCCCTACTTCCAAAATATAGAGGAGCAGCGCCAATTCAATGGGCTGTTTTAAATGGAGATAAAACAACAGGAATTACAACAATGTATATGGATGTTGGAATGGATACAGGAGATATGATTTTAAAAAGCGAAGTAGAAATAGGAGAAGACGAAACTACTGGAGAATTATGGGATAGATTAGCGAAAATAGGAGGAGAACTTTTAGTAGAAACTTTAGAACAAGTAGAAAAAGGAACAGCTCCAAGAGAGAAACAAGGAGACGATTTTTCAGTTGCTCCTATGCTTTCTAAAGAAATGGCTAAAATCGATTGGGAAAATCAAACTGCGCAAGAAATAAAGAATTTAGTAAGAGGATTAAATCCAATCATGGGAGCATATACTTACTTAAAGGGAAAGAAAATAAAATTCTGGAAAGTTGCAGTTGCAGCACAAAATGAAATAATGGTAGATAATAGTGATTTCTTAAAAAATGGAACCATTATTGTTTCAGACTCAAGAGATGGTTTATGGATTAAAACGAAGAAAGGCATTTTAAAAGTGTTAGAAATCCAAGGGGAGAATGCCAGAAAAATGCCAATTCAAGATTTTTTAAGAGGGAATAAAATAGAAGAACTTGAAGTATTTCAATCATGATTTTTTCCTCCGTCCCCAAAATCATGAGGAAAGTTTAAAAAACTAGTTGTAAAGAAAGAAGAAAATTGATATACTTGATACAAGAAAGATAGGAAAAGGAGGCTTTTTTATGAATGAGGAAAATCAAGGTGAAGTAGTAGAATTAGAAGAAGAAATAAAAACAGAAAACGAAGGAATTCAAATTTCGAATGATGTAGTAGCTGTAATTGCAGGTGTTGCTGTATCAGAAGTTCCAGGAGTTGCTGGGATGGCAGGCGGATTTGCAGGAGGAATTACGGAAGTTTTAAGTGGAAAGAAAAATTTAGCAAAAGGAATAAAAGTAGAAGTAGATGGAACCAAAGCTAAAATTGATGTAAACATTATTGTAGAATATGGTTCTAGAATTCCAGATGTAGCTTTTGAAATTCAAAATAGAGTAAAAAAAGCAGTAGAAAACATGACAGGGTTAAATGTAGAAGAAGTTAATGTACATGTACAAGGTGTTAATACAGATACTGCCAAAGAAGAAAGTAAACAAGAAGAAACTTCTGCAACAGAAGGAGAAAGCGAAGAAAAGTAAATTTTCTAAAATAATCAAAAAAGCGAGTGAAATTCACTCGCTTTTTTGATTATTTATCCAATTTTTATTCTTCGGCAATTCCGTATCTGTCCAGCACTTTCAAAATGCTTAGCTTCTATCGATATTTCACTATAAGGAGAAAACGTAGAATAACCACCAAGGAAAATTTCGTGAGCCTTTAAATCTCCAGAGTCATTAGACCCTAAAATATAAAGGCTTTCTTTGACTGTAACATCGTCAGAATAGTTATCTCCAGTAATTAAATAATTATTACAGGTAACATTGTAGACATTGCAAAAACCATCCACTTCAATATTACCATCGCAAGAGATGTGACGAGCATCCATGTCAGTTTTAACCAAAATATCTCCCTTTACAAAGAGTTTGTTAATACGACATGTAAAGGCATAAGCTGTAATACTAGCATTCGTAATATAAGCAGCTTTGATAGAAAAACCATCATCAGCAATACCTTTAAAAAACAATTTTCCGGAAACCTGAAGATTGACATTAATAAGCTCAACCTTGCCGTTAACTACTAAATCACCATCGAAGAAATAATCTTCATCTTTTAATATTAAGTTTTCTAAAATCCGTTGCATTAGCAATCCTCCTATATTATATAAAACCATGAGGTTACATAAAAAATTATAACATAAAAGAAAAATGAAGTCAATGAATTCTTAATTTTAAGTAAAATTTTTCCTGAAACTGTTGTAAAAAAGAAAAGAAATTGGTATACTTATAGTACTGAAAAAATAGAAGAAATAGGAGGAATAGAAATGAAAATTTTAGAAAAAATCACACTAATTATTTATTCAAATATCATGTTAGTATTAGCCGTTATTTTATCTTTATTAGTATTTGGATGGTTAGATATAAAACTAGTAGGAGATATTGTAACTAAAATAGTAGTGGGAGAAACATCAGGAAAAATAGTATTAGGACTAAGCGTTGTATTTATTTTATTATCAATTAAATGCATCTTTTTTGATAGTACATCAAGAGAACAAATTAAAGAAAGGCAAGGAGTATTATTAGAAAATGAAAATGGAAAACTTATGATTTCTAAGGAAACAATAGAAAATTTAGTAAATTCTGTTGCTTTAAATTTCCAAAGTGCAGAAGACGTTACAACAAGAGTAGTACTAGATAAAGAAAATAATGTTAATGTGTTTGTTAATTTGATTGTTAATGAAGAGGCTATTATTAAGGATCTATCAGCAAATCTTCAAGCAAGAATTAAAGAAAAAGTAAAAACAGCAACTGATTTAGAAGTGAAAGAAGTTAATATTACGGTTAAGAAAGTTGCTTCAACACAACAAATTGAAAAATAATAAACAAAAAGGAAAGTGATAAAAATGAATCTAAAAGATTTTTGGAATAATTACAAAGGAGCTATCATTGGAATTATAATAGCAATATTAGTTTTAGTAACAAGATTACATGATTTGATTTTAGCTATTGTAGTGCTACTATTAGGAGCATTTATAGGAAATTATGTACAACAAAATAAAGAAGATGTCAAAACAAAACTAAAATCGTTTATTGATAAAATGTAATGACTAAGAAAGGAAAAAATATGAATAGAACCGCAATAAGAGAACAAACCTTCAAACTAATCTATAGTTTAGAAATACAAAAACAAGAAAACCTAGAAGAAGCTATTGAATTATATGAAGAAAGTAATGAGATTACAGATGAAAAAGCAAAAGAATATATTAGCAAAACTATCTTAGGAATTCAAGAAAAGAAAGAAGTAATTGTTAAGCAAATAGAAGAAAACTTAAAAGCAGAGTGGAAAATAGAAAGAATTTCTAAAATAGATTTAGCGATCTTAAAATTAGCTATTTATGAATTAAAATATACAGAAATACCATTTAAAGTAGCCATTAATGAAGCTGTAGAATTAGCCAAAAAATATGGAGAAGATTCTTCTAAAAATTTCGTAAATGGAATTTTAGCAAGTATAGTGAAAGAAAAATAGAGGGAGAAAACTATGAAATATGCTGAAATGGCAGTAACTGTATCAACTCTAAATCAATATATTAAAAATAAAATAGCAGAAGATGAATATTTAAACAATATTTTGGTAAAAGGAGAAATCTCAAACTTTAAAAACCATTATACAGGCCACATGTATTTTACGCTAAAAGATGAAAACTCTCTTATAAAATGTATTATGTTCAAATCTTATGCTCAAAAATTGAATTTTTTACCGAAAGATGGAATGAAAGTATTTCTTTTTGGTGGAGTATCTGTTTTTGAAAGAGATGGTGTATATCAAATCTATGTAAAAGCAATGGAAGAAGATGGTATAGGAGATTTATACGCTAAATATCAAGAAATGAAAAACAGACTAGAAGAACAAGGACTGTTTGATGAAGAACATAAAATGCCAATCCCAATGATGCCAAAAGTAATTGGAGTATTAACTTCGCAAACTGGTTCCGTTATTCGTGATATCATTAATGTATCTACTAGAAGAAATCCCAATGTAGTTATTCGCTTGCTACCTGTACCAGTACAAGGAGAAGGCGCAGCGGAAAAAATTGCTGAAGGAATTGAAATTATGAACCGAAAAAAACTAGCAGATGTATTAATTTTAGCAAGAGGAGGAGGATCTTTAGAAGACCTGTGGCCATTTAATGAAGAAATTGTAGCGCAAAGTATTTATCATTCGGAAATTCCAATTATATCAGCGGTAGGGCATGAAACCGATTTTACCATAGCTGACTTTGTGGCTGATTTGAGAGCACCAACACCATCTGCGGCAGCCGAATTAGCAGTTCCGGATAGGTATGAAGTAAAACAAAAAATCATAACCTATCAAAATCGACTAAGAATGTCCTTAATCAAAAAAGTTCAAATTATGAAACTAAGATATGAAAAAAGCATGTCAAGTTTTGTATTTAAAGAACCAACTCGTAGAATACAAGAAAATTATATTAGAATTGATAATTTAGTAAAACATTTAGAAAATTCAATGCAGGTAAGGCAAGAAAAAGAGAAAACAAAGTATACTAAATTAGTTGCTAAATTAGATGCCTATAGTCCATTAAAAACATTAGCGAGAGGATATTCAATTACACAAAAAGAAGGGAAAGTAATTAAAACTAAAGTAGAGTTAGAACCAGGAGATATAGTAGATATTCGATTTGTGGATGGAAGCAAAAAGGCAATGATACAATAAATGTTTGAAAAGGAGAAGAAAAAGTTGAGTAAAAGTTTTGAAGAACAAATAGAACAATTAGAAAAAATTGTAACAGAACTGGAAAAAGGAGAATTAAGCTTAGAAGATTCTGTTTCAAAATTTGAAGAAGGAATTAAAATTTCAAAAGAATGTAATAAAACATTAGAAGAAGCAGAAAAGAAAATTACTATTTTAGTAAAACAAGATGGTGAAATAAAAGAAGAGGAATTTGAAGCTTAATAAAAAACGGAAGAGAACTTAAATAAAGGGGAGAAAACAAAAAATGAATGACTTTATAGCATTTCTACAAAACAAATATATATATGTACCATTCTTTTTATGGTTTGGTATACAATTATTTAAATTAATTTATGATTTATGTACAACAAAAAAATTTAATTTTAAAAGAATTATGGGAGCAGGGGGAATGCCAAGTTCTCATTCGGCAGTGGTAGCAGGGCTAGCTACCTTGATAGGAAAATACGAAGGAGTAGATAGTCCAATTTTTGCTTTAGGATTTATTGTAGCATTTATTGTTATGTATGATGCCTGTGGAGTAAGAAGAGCGGCTGGTAAACAAGCAGCTTTATTAAATAAATTAATTGAAACACCAGGACTTACTGGAATGCAAGTATCAGAGAGATTAGTTGAAGTTTTAGGACATACACCAGTACAAGTATTTGTAGGAGCAATGATAGGAGTACTAGTAGGAATAATTGCTTAATGCTAAAAAGTTGCCAATGGTTCCGGGGTTAAATGGCAACTTTGCTTAAAATTAAATATAAAAAATTAAAGTTGCCATTTAACCCCGGAACCATTGGCAACTTTAATAAAAAAGGAGGTATGGATTATGACAGATATCGAAATCGCAAGAAGTACAAAACTAGAAAAAATAGTAGACATAGCAAAAAAAGTAGAAATTAAGGAAGAGGATATTGAACAGTATGGGAAATACAAAGCGAAAATTTCAGATGATGTTTACGAGAGATTAAAAGATAAAAAAGATGGAAAATTAGTTTTAGTAACAGCCATCAATCCAACGCCATTAGGAGAAGGAAAAACAACGATGTCCATTGCCATAGCAGATGGATTAAGAAGAATTGAAAAAAATTCGATTTTAGCCTTAAGAGAGCCATCTTTAGGTCCAGTATTTGGAATTAAAGGAGGAGCAGCAGGTGGAGGAAGAGTGCAAATTGCGCCAATGGAAGATATCAACTTACATTTTACAGGAGATATCCATGCCATGACAGTAGCTAACAATTTATTAGCAAGTTTAATTGACAATCACATTTATTTTGGAAATGAATTAGGATTTGAGAGAGTTGTATGGAAAAGATGTCTAGATTTAAATGATAGACAACTAAGAGAAATTGAAACAGGATTATCAGGAGAAAAGAGAATTGTTCCAAGACATGATAAATTTGATATCACAGTAGCTTCTGAGATTATGGCAATTATGTGCTTAGCAACAGATATCAAAGATTTAAAAGAAAAATTAGGAAATATATTAGTTGGTTATAACAAACAAGGAGAACCAATTTATGCAAAACAACTAAAAGCAGAAGGTGCTATGACAGTTTTATTAAAAGATGCCTTAAAGCCAAATTTAGTACAAACCTTAGAACATACACCAGCTATTGTTCATGGAGGACCATTTGCCAATATTGCCCATGGATGTAACAGCATTATCGCAACAAAACTAGCTTTAAAATTAGGAGATTATGTTATAACAGAAGCTGGATTTGGAGCTGACTTAGGAGCAGAAAAATTCATGGACATCAAATGTAGAAAAGCTGGAATAAAACCAGACGCCGTTGTATTAGTAGCAACCATAAAAGCCATTAAATACCATGGTGGCGTGGAAAAAGATAAAATACAAGAAGAGAACATTGAGGGAATTGAAAGAGGAATTGATAACGTATATCGTCATATCGATAACCTAAAAAATAAATTTGGTGTAAATGTAATTGTGGCATTAAATCGATATGTACAAGACACCGAAAAAGAAATTGAGTTTTTACAAGAAAAGTTGTCTGAAAAAGGTGTTGAACTAAGCTTAGTAGAAGGATGGGCAAAAGGTGGAGAAGGAGCGATTGACATTGCTGAGAAATTAGTAAAACTAACAGAACAAGAAGAAAACTTCCACTACATCTATGAATCAGAAGATTCTATTCAAACTAAAATTGAAAAAGTAGCAACCAAAGTATATGGAGCAAAAGGAGTGGAATATTCAGAAGAAGCATTAGCAGAAATTAAAAAAATAGAAGAATTAGGATATGGACATTTCCCAGTATGTATTGCTAAAACACAATATTCCTTCTCAGATGACCCTAAAAATTTAGAATGTAAAGGGGATTACAATATTAGAATTCGAGACATCAATTTAAAAACAGGAGCAGGTTTTGTGGTAGCCTTAGCAGGGAAAATTATGACTATGCCAGGTCTTCCTAAAGTGCCATCAGCAGAAAGCATTGATATTGATGAAAACGGAGAAATTGTAGGAATATTTTAAGAGAATTGCCAAAGAGGAGGGTCCTTTTTGGCAATTTATAAAAGGAAAAATAAAATGAATTATTATGATAGCTTAAATAAACTAATTGATACGATAGAAATAAACTTAGAAAACGAGATAGATTATAATGAATTAGCCAAAGTAATGGGAACTTCTAGTTATGCGATGCAAAGAATTTTTACCTTTTTAACAGGAATCACAGTTACTGAATACATTAGAAGGAGAAGGCTAAGCAAAGCAGCAGAGGAACTAAGAAAGACAGACCATAAAATTATTGATATAGCCATGAAATATCAATATGATTCGCCAATTTCTTTTTCTAACGCCTTTAAAAAGATGTATGGACAATCTCCAGCTAATTTTAGAAAAAGTACCTCCATGGAAATTAACTTTTTTCCTAAAACGGAATTTAATCCGGAAATTAAAGGAAAAAGAGCTATGAAATATCGAATTGTAGATAGGGAAGAGCAGACCTTTTATGGAAAAACAACAGGATTGATAGCAGATGATGACAAAAAGGCAATTCAGGATTTATATAAGCAAGTTCGAGAAGATGGAACGATGAAATTTATCGTAAATCATAATACAGGAAAAGAAGAATACTTTGGAATTTACCAGCCAATCTATGAGAAGAGTCGATATACGGGAAAAGGTCAATACTATGTAGTGGGAAAAACACCTCGAGAAGACTTTGTAGAAGTGAAACTTCCAAAATCAAAATGGGCTTGTTTTCGATTGCCAAATCACGAGCAAAGGGATATTTTAAAATTAGGTGATAATATTTATGAAAAATGGTTACCAAATTCCGAATATTACCTAATTGCTAAATACCCAGAGCTTGAAATCTATTATGAAGATTATTGTGAAATTTGCATAGCAGTAGAATAAAACTTAATAAAATTGATATCAAAAAAATAAAGTAGAAAACTCCTATTAGCGATATAGTCTAATAGGGGTTTTTTGTATGAAAATATTAGAAGGAATCAAAAAACATATGATAGGATTAGTTTTATTAAGCTTTATCATATCTTATTTTAGTCTTCAAATAGCAGTATATATTAGCTATGCTATTGACGGAATTTTATTTCATAACATAAGTCAAATGCCAGAATATCTAAAAAGCATATTAGAAATGGGAACGCTAAAAGGATTACTATGTATTAGTGCTATTATGATAGGGATTAATTTAATGGTAGCGGGAGCTACTTATATAAGAGAAAGACTGACAACAGCTTTTACTTTAAAAGTAAGTTCAAACTTAAAAGAGAAGTTGTATTCACATATATTGAATTTAGAATATGAAAGTTATCAATCTTATAGCAAGGTAGAAATGCTACAAAGAGTAAATGAAGATGCACGGGGAATATGCCAATTTTTATAAAGTACAACTTAATTTAATATTAGATATTCTATCTTTAAGCTTTTTTATTGTAACACATAGCGTAGGGTTAAGTATGTCAATTACAATCTATTTAGTAATAACAATAGCAACTATGCTACTTTTTGCTTTATGGTATTATAAAAACATGACAAAAATATTGGAAAAAGTAATTTTGAAAAAGAGAAAAATGTTAGGAGCCACGATAAATAATGTAAGTCAATTTAAATTTGTTAGAATTTATAATCGCCAAAAAGAAGAAATTCAAAAATATAAAAGATTGAATAAAGATTATACAGAAGAAGACATTCGATTTGCCAAACTAATTCTATTTTATGAAATTATCAGTGAACACATTACTTATTTAAGTGACCCCATTATTTGTTTATTAGGTGGTATCTCTATTATAAAAGGGAATATGACACTTCGGAAGTTTAACAGCCTTATTGCTATTTGCCACCAAAATACTAACAACTCTGTATTCATTTGGTGAAAATTTGGAAGTAGTAAATACCTTCCTAGTCGTAAAACAAAAAATTAAAAAGTTAATGAGTTTAGAAGAAGAAACCAATGAAAATCATTCTTATGATTTAAATGGTGATATTTTATTTCATAATGTTTCGATCGGACTTACGAAAAAAACAATCTTGTCTAACTTAAATTTTGCCATAAAGAGAGGAGAAAAGGTTGCAATCTTTGGAGAAAATGGAAGCGGAAAAAGTACGTTAGCTAAAGCAATTTTAGGATTTTATCCCATACAAGGAAATATCTATTTAAATTATCATAATACCAAGCAATTAGATAAATCGAATATACGAGAATATATAGACTTTGTCTCAGGAGAAGCAGATTTGTTTGGAGGAACGATATTAGAAAATATAGAATTAGGAAGTAGGATTACAGAAAAACGAATCATAAAAGCAAGCCAAGAAGCGGAAATTTATCAGGATATTAAAAGATTTGAGGAAGGTTATCAAACCGTAATTGGAGAAAAAGGAGTTAAGCTTTCTGGTGGACAAAAACAAAGAATTTTAATTACAAGAGCATTGATACGAAATAAACCAGTTATTATATTTGATAATGCCTTTAGTAAATTGGATAACAATACTTCCAATAAGATATTTCAAAATTTGAAAAACAACTATCCAGAAACCACAATGATTTTTATTACCCATAAATTAGAGATAGAAGAGTATGTTGATAATATTATTAAATTAGAGGAAGGAACATCAAAGATATGAAACCGTTAAAGCAATTAAAAACAATGTACCAAGATGTAGGATATCATAAAAAATTCATAGTTTTGTTTCTTTTAATTGTAGTAACAGCCTTACTAGAAATTGTAACAGTTCCACACTTGGTAAAACAAATATTAGATGTTGAAATACCACAAAAGAATATAAAAGGACTAGTGATTTTTGTCATTTTCCATATTTGTATTTTGTTAGCACAATGTTATCTCGTATTAAAGCATTGCGAAATGAGATGCTTTTTAGAACGATGGATAAGAAGGGATTTAAGAAACCATATTTTTACGAAATTACAAAAAGTAAAAGCAAAATTTTTTGATGAAAACGAAACAGGAATAATTTTGCAATTTTTACAAGATGATACACAAAAAGCAGGAGAGTTATTTCCCATTACGATAACAGAAATGTTTACAATGGGGATGCTTCGTTTTTCGATTGTTGCTATTTTTTTGATGTTTGTTAATTTAAAAATTGCACTTATGATTTTAGGATTATATTTGATAGGTCTATTTGTTACATTATTTTTTAATCGTAAAACTATGGTTAAAATAGAGCAAATTAGAAAAATTAATATGAGTGTTTATACTGCTATTAATGAAGGAATACAAAGTTTCTTAAGTATTAAAACATTAGGGATTATCAATCAAAAGATAAAAGAGTTAAAAGAAAAATTAACAGAATACAATTTTGAAAATTCAAAATTAGAAAAAACTATTACCACCTATAATACGATATTTTCTTTTATTACTTCTTTTACTAGTATTGTCATTATTTATTTTGGAGGAATGGATGTAATACAAGGTATCATGACTTATGCAGAAATTATGCTAATGATAGATTATTCGAGTTATATTGAATTTGAGTTTAGTTGGTTTACAAGACACTTAACCGATTTTAATGAATGCTTTTTTGCTTATTCTAAAATTTTAGAATTATTGGAAAAGGAAGAGGAAGAAGATTTGAATAAGGGAGAAAAGTTAATAGATAAAATTACAAGTATAGAATTTGATAACGTATCTTTTTCTTATAACCATACACAAAAAAATATCAAAAACTTTTCCTTAAAAGTAGCAGAAAATGAAAAAGTAGCTTTAATTGGTAAAACAGGAGCACGGAAAAACAACCATAACCAATTTGCTAGAACGATTATACGAACCACAAAAAGGAGAAATACGAATCAATCAAAAAGACTATAGAGAATATAGTATATCTTCTATCCGAGACAAAATTGGTTATATCATGCAAGAAGTTCAAATTGTTCCCAATACCATTGTCGATAATATCAAATATGTGAATTCAAAAATAACAAAAGACGAAATTGTAGAAATATTCAAAACCTTAAAAATGCATGAAAAAATCCTGTCATTACCAAAAGGCTATCAAACCAATATCTATGAAAATCCAGATATCCTTTCAACAGGAGAAAAACAAATGATTAGTTTTGCCAGAATTATGGCAATGTCACCAGATGTAGTTATTTTAGATGAGGTAACTTCTAATTTAAGTTGGGACAAGGAAGAAATGATTAAAAATGCAATAGAAAAGATTACGAAACGGTAGAATTACTTTTATGATTGCTCATAGATTATCTACAATTGAAGGTTGTGATAAGATTGTAGAAATGAAAGAAGGGAAGGTGGTTGAATAAAAGGAATCTCTATAAAAATACAAAGTTTTAATCCAAAACTTGAAAAAAGTCCATGAATATGTTAAAATCATTATGTAAAATTCTTAGTATCCTGTTTTTCAGGTTGATATAAAGCAAATCAATAAAATAATTATTTTAAGGAGGAAAATTATGGAATTTTGGATTGTATGGTGTATTGGTATTGCGATAACGATTGTCACAAAAATTGTTATTGACAAGTTAACTCGGAAACTGAAAGATGATGATTACTATAGTACCATAAGTAGAAATAGTATTTATGAAAAGAATAAAAAAGCTAGAGTTTTAGTACATATACTTGTAATCATTTGTATCAATATCGTAGGGGGTATAATTGTTGCAAAGTTTATTGGTATGTTCCTGCCTACTTATATGCAAGGAGAGCGAACTGAAATTAATATAATAATGGATAGCATTCCTATAATTATATCAATAGTACTTACTTATGTAGTAGGATATTGGATTCTGGGGTTACACAGGTTAGATGAGAAACTAGAAAAAGTATGGGTTATTGCTTTTTTAATTTCGATAATTTGTTGGTTAATACCAATCTACCAATATAACAATAACATTGAAACGGTACAAAAAACGAGCATGGAAAGACAAGAACAAAGGCAGCTAACGCACTTTTGTAATATTCCAGTTCAAGAAGTTACTGGTACAATAACAGGTAGTAGATATTCAATAACAGAAGAGATAACAACGTCAGATACCCTTCCATATTGGTATTTAAATGAAGCAGGTGAAGGGATTTATGATTCTGCTCTGGCAGATAAATCTAAGATTGTTTTCGTCGAAGAGGGACCTTTTTATGTTGAAATCTCATATAATAACACCAAAACAATATGGGTAAATCATAATAATGGAAAAGAAAAGATAGAAAATGAAGAAAAATGGGAAGAATATATATTCTATCTGCCCAGAACAATTATGCAATACAATTTGAATTAACCAGAATAGAGTGCTTTTAATAAGAGCACTCTATTTACGCTTTATAAATTTTGATACTTATGAAACTAAATCTTAAAAAAACCACCAAACTCTTGTTTTTGAAAAAGAAATATAGTATAATAGAATCTGCAAAGAGGGATTAGGGGACGTTCCTTAAAATCCCTCTTAAACAGGAGGCAAATATGAACGATAAGATTACGATAAAAGGTGCGAAAGAACATAATTTAAAAAATATAAATTTGGAAATTCCAAGGGACAAGTTAGTTGTTATTACTGGATTATCAGGGTCAGGGAAATCAAGCTTGGCTTTCGATACGTTATATGCAGAAGGTCAAAGAAGATATGTAGAAAGTTTATCTTCTTATGCGAGACAATTCTTAGGATTGATGGAAAAACCTGATGTGGAAAGTATTGATGGATTATCACCAGCCATTTCGATTGACCAAAAAACAACTTCTAAAAATCCACGTTCTACAGTTGGAACCGTAACAGAAATATATGATTATATTCGTTTGCTATATGCGAGAATCGGAGTTCCTTATTGTCCAAATTGTCACAAAAAAATAGAGAAACAAAGTATTGATCAGATTATAGATAACATCATGAGCTTACCAGAAGGAACGAAAATTCAAGTATTAGCGCCAGTGGTAAGAGGAAGAAAAGGAGAATTTACCAAACAATTAGAAGGTTATCAAAAAGAAGGATTTGTTAGAGTTAGAATTGATGGTGAAATTTATGAATTAGGAGAAGATGAGATTTCGCTAGATAAAAAGAAAAAACATGAAGTAGAATTAGTAGTAGACAGATTAGTTATCAAGCCAGACATCATCAGTCGATTAACGGAATCAGTAGAAATCGCTTTAAAACATGCTGACAAAATGGTTTTAATTGATGTAATAGGACAAAACCCAATACTATATAGTTGTAATTATGCTTGTCCAGACTGTGGATTTAGCTTTCCAGAACTAAGTCCAAGAATGTTCTCTTTCAACAATCCATTTGGAGCATGCCCAAGTTGTACAGGGATAGGATACTTAATGAAAATGGACGAAGAACTAATTATTCCAGATAAAAATAAAACTTTGTATGATGGTGTAAAAGCCTTTGGTTCAAGTACGATGAAAAAAGGCGATACCATGGCAAAAATGTATTTTGAAAGCATTGGAAAATACTATGGAGTTGAAATTGAAAACAAAAAAATAAAAGACTTACCAAGATGGTTTTTGGAAAAAATTTTATATGGAACAGGAGAAGATCAAATCAATTTCGAATTTTCTTCTTATGCAGGAACAAGAAAATTTACAGCACCATTTGAAGGAGTATTGCCAACCTTAGACAGACGTCATAATGAGACAAAATCACAAGGCATGAGGGACTTTTATGAAATGTACATGAGTAATTCGCCATGTAACGAATGTCATGGAGCCAGATTAAAACCAGAAATTCTATCCATCAAAGTAGGAGACAAAAACATCAATGAACTAACAGAAATGTCAATCAAAAAAATAAAAGAATATTTGAATCATTTAAAACTAAGTAAAACAGAAGCTATGATATCAGAACTAATTTTAAAAGAGATTGACCAAAGATTGCAATTCTTAATAGATGTTGGATTAGAATATTTGACATTATCTAGAAATGCAGGAAGCTTATCAGGAGGAGAAGCACAAAGAATTCGTCTAGCAACACAAATTGGTTCTGGCTTAACAGGAGTTTTATATATCTTAGATGAACCAAGTATAGGACTGCATCAAAGAGATAATGATAGATTATTAGCAACTCTTAAAAAATTAAGAGATTTAGGGAATACACTTTTGGTAGTAGAACATGATGAAGATACCATGTATGCAGCAGACCAAATCATTGATATTGGACCAGGCGCAGGAACGCATGGTGGACAAGTTATGGCACAGCGGAACAGCAGAAGAAGTAAAAAGAGTAGAAGCTTCTGTTACAGGGCAATATTTAAGTGGAAGAAAACAAATTCCAGTACCGAAAAAACGAAGAAAGGCTACAAAAACAAAAGTAATTGAAGTGCAAGAAGCTTGTGAAAACAATTTAAAAAATGTTAGCGTTAAATTCCCATTAGGAGTATTTAATTGTGTAACAGGAGTATCTGGTTCTGGAAAATCAACTTTAGTCAACGAAGTATTATATAAAACGGTAGCGAAAACATTAAATGGCTCTAATGAAAAGCCAGGAAAATGCAAAGGAGTAAAAGGCTTACAAAACATTGATAAAATTATCAACATTGACCAATCACCAATTGGAAGAACACCACGTTCTAATCCAGCAACCTATACAGGAGTATTTGATTTGATTCGAGATATTTTCGCTAGCACAGAAGAAGCAAAATTAAGAGGATACCAAAAAGGAAGATTTAGTTTCAATGTAGCAGGAGGAAGATGTGAAAGCTGCAATGGAGACGGTGTTCACAAAATCGAGATGCACTTCTTGCCAGATATTTATGTACCATGTGAAGTATGTAAAGGAAAACGTTATAACAGAGAAACATTAGAAGTAAAATATAAGGGAAAGACTATTGCTGATGTTTTAGACATGACAGTAGAAGAAGCTTTAGCATTCTTTGATAAAATACCAAAAATCAAGCAAAAAATACAAACCTTGCATGACGTAGGACTTCGGATACATCAAACTAGGACAACCATCAACAACGTTATCAGGGGGAGAAGCACAGAGAGTCAAACTAGCAACTGAATTATCCAAAAGAGCAACAGGAAAAACACTATACATTTTAGACGAACCAACCACAGGACTTCATATAGCTGATGTTCATAAATTAGTAGACATCTTACAAAGATTAGTAGACACAGGAAATACAATTATTGTAATTGAACATAATTTGGACTTAATCAAAACCTGTGACCACATTGTTGACTTAGGACCAGAAGGTGGAGATAATGGCGGAGAAGTAGTTGCAATTGGTACACCAGAACAAATTTGTACCAACGAAAGAAGTCATACAGGAAAATTTTTGAAGAAATATTTGTCATGATTTTAGGACGGTGTTTTTTGGGACGGGGTTAAAAAACATCGGGTGAGTATAAAAAATATTTAATAGAGATAAATCTATGATATAAAAGGAATTGTTTTAATACGAATGTTATTAACAATTCCTTTTTAGTTAATTTAAATTATTCTGCTTTAGAGTTTGTTATACAATTTCTGAAGAGGAATAAAATTGAATTTAAGTAAATTTTCTTATTATACCATAAAAGATAAAACGATGTTTTTTGACCCCGTCCCAAAAAACATCGTAATAAAAATCCTCCAAATGGTTTATACTAAAGAAAAACAAGGAGGAGGAAAAACATGTTTAACTTTAGAACAGACTTAGCATCTGAAAGAAGGGAGCTATATCAAAAAGCTAATAAACTAGAAGAAATCGATGGAATCGAAACCAATCAAGAAGAAATTGACGAAAATATAAAAGTGGAAAGAGTAAAAATAACCAACGAAAATGGAGAAAAAGCCATAGGAAAGCCAATGGGAAATTATATCACCATTGATATTAAAAAATTAAAAATTGCACAAGATGAGGAGATTCAAAAAGCTGCAGAAACATTAAGCAAAGAATTAAAAGCGGTAATAGGAAGTCATATTGATAGCCAAGGAGAGATTTTGGTAGTGGGACTGGGAAATATCTATGTTACACCAGATGCTTTGGGACCAAAGGTAATTAATGAAATTGAAGTAACTAGACATATTATTAATTATTTGCCACAATATGTAGAAGAAGGGACCAGAATGGTAAGTGCGATATCTCCAGGTGTTTTAGGAACAACAGGAATTGAGACTGTCGAAATTTTAAAAGGAATTGTAGAAAATACAAAACCAAAATTAGTAATCGTAATTGATGCCTTGGCATCTCGCAGTATTGAAAGAATTAGTAGTACTGTTCAATTGTCTGACACAGGAATTGTACCAGGTGCAGGGGTTGGAAATACAAGGAGTGAAATTAGTGAAAAGACGTTAGGTGTTCCTGTTGTGGCAATTGGAATTCCAACAGTAGTAGAAACGGCAGTATTAGTAAATGATTGCCTGGATTTACTAATAGAGAAATTACAAAATGAAGCAAAATCGAATGATTATCTAAATCAAATGAAAGAAGAAGATAATTATGAGGAAATTCGAGAGGCATTAATACCAAAAGATTATAATTTAATTGTAACACCCAAAGAGATTGATGATTTGATCGAGAATATGAAAGACATCGTAGCTAGTGGAATTAATGGGGCTATGTGATAGAGAAAAAGTATTGTGCATATTGCAATACTTTTTTTCTATTGCTATAATAAAGAAAAAGGGAGAAAATTAAAATGAAAAATGCAAAAGAGGAATTGAAAGTAGAAAAAAGAACATTAGAACAATTGCTAAAAGACTTAAGAGAAGAAAAAAATTGGACTTATATTCATATTGTAGAAGAGTTGCAAAAGCTGGGATTGACAGTAGATGAAAAAAAGGTAAAGAAATGGGAAATTGGTTTAGAATATCCAGAAATAAATGAAATATATAAATTATCAGAATTATATTTTGTACCAAGTGATAATTTTGTTATGGCAAAAACCAACAGTTACCAAGAAGGAATGGCATCTGTGCATGCTACACTAATAAAATGGGTTTGTTATTTCACAGGACTTTCTTTAAAAATAGGATATATAGGTTTTTACATTTTTATTACAATAGCACTAATTGGAGCCCTTATGTTTTTTATAGAAAGTTGTAATAATGTGCTAGAAGTAGGAAAAGATGGAATTTAGATAAATTTGTCTAAAAATGTTGCAAAATATATTTTGTTAAGATATAATCACCATAGAAAAGCCAATCAAGGAAGGGGAATAAAAATGGAAGAAAATAAAAAAGAAATCAAAACAGAAGACAAAAAAACACTTGAAAAAGAGGTGAAAGAAGTAAAAAAAGAAGAGAAAAAGCCAGTTGAAAAAAAGGCAACAGAAGCTAAAAAAGAAGAGAAAAAACCAGCTGATAAAAAGGAAAACAAAACCAAAAAACAAGAAAAAGAAGGAAAGAAAAACAATAAAGTAGCTATCATTGGAGCTATTATTGTAGTAATTGCGTTAGTAATAGTATTAGCAGGAATGTTCTTGATGCCAGAAACGCCAAAAAAGGTAGTAGAAAATGCATTAAACGAATTGAAAACAGGAGCATATGCTCAAAACATGTTATCTGGATTGTTACAAGGAGAAGATAATTTTAATGCAGAAGCACAAAAATTGCTTTTTGAAAAACTAGAATGGAAAATCTTAGAGGAAAAAGAAGAAGCAGATAAAGCAACAGTAGAAGTAGAAATTACAAACAAAGACTTTAAGACTATTATTGGAAATTATATGCAAAAAGCATTAAAGGCAGCATTTAGTGGACAAAACATAAATGAAGAACAAATGACAAATTATTTAATGGAAGAATTAAAAAATGAAGAAGTACAAGTTGTAACCAATAAAAATTCTATTTCTTTAGAGAAAAAGGATGGAAAATGGGAAATTGTAGAAGAAGACAACTTTGTAAATGCTGTTTTACCAGGACTATATGAAGCAGTTAATTCATTTAATCAATAGAATAATAAAAAATTCCACATCAGAATTTTAAGAAGGTTCTGAATGTGGAATTTTCGTTTTTTTATATAACTGACAAATATTGCAATCTGTGCATAAATGAACTCTATTTTCAAATACTAATTGTAATGTATGAATAAATTCGTCCATGTAAGAGTCTACCAAATGAAGATAAATTTTTCTAGGAAGAAGAGTAAGTAATGAATTTAAAATATAATCATTAGCAGAAAAAGTAATATCACTTAAATACTTTGCTTTGAAAATATCATCATCTACTTCAATTGGATTTTTATTCTCATCTAGTAAGATAGATTCGGAAGAGGAAAAGACAAGATGAACCATTTCACAGCCATAATTTTGAGAATTAATATATAGTTTTAGCAGAGAGACAAACTCTAAATATTCTTTTTCTATTACAAAATGGTTAACTGCTTCATTTAGAATATCATCTAAAAAAGATACGTAACTTTTTAGACGAAAGTTAATAAATCCGTTTAACACAATTGATTTATGAGAGGCTAAATATTCATAGAAAATTTGATAAATTAATTTAAATTTTTTATCAAAAAGGGTGAAGAAATCATCAGCCATAATATCAAAACAAGTAGCTAGGATTTTATTTCTTTCAACAGCTTCAAAGTAAAAATAATTTTGTAAAATCAATCGTTTTAATAAATTTTCTTCTAATTCATCTATTACTAAAAAGGATAAGATAGAAGCGATTTTAGACAAAAAAAGAGGTTCATCATTACCAAAATAATGAATGATAACGTTTTTGTAAATTTTAAATTCATTTTCTGAAAAACACATATTTTTTAAATCGATATCTTTTAACTCGTTTAGTAGATAATTAATTAAATCAGCGTTATTAGTCTTAATACATAGCGACTTCATAAAAAAATTCCCCTTTCCAACAAAACTAGTATCTACTAAATTTCAAAAACTTATACATTATAGTATGCGGATTGGAAAATTTGGTGAAAATGAGACAGTTGGGGACACCTCTTTTTTTGAGACAGGGGGGGACAGGTCTTTTCTGTCTCATTTTAAATTAATAAAATATTAGTTATGAAAAATCAAATGAGACAGAAAAGACCTGTCCCCCCCTGTCTCAAAAAAAGAGGTGTCCCCTACTGTCTCATTTTCTAGTGATAAATCATGTAATCAATATCTGGAAAAACACAATCTTTTTTAGCAATAGCCTTTAAGAAGTCTTCATCGATATTGTCTTCTTTTATTTGATAATATAACTTGGTAAAACGACCAATATGGTCTTTAATTCTTTTCTTAGCATAGTCCACCATAGTACCATTTGTAATAATGAATAGCCAGTCACTACTTTGTGCTAATAACAATTCTCTAGCACATTGGTTTAAAGCTTTTTTCTTTAATCCTTTTGCATTTGGATAAGTCCATGCTAGTTCACACATTCTATCTCCTGCAACATGTAGATGTCTATGAGCATAGTCATTGGTTGGATTTAGCCATACTTCACTATAGCCATTAGCTCCCCAACTAGAACGACAAGGAGAAGAAACTTGAATGTTGGGATATTTATCAATATATTCTGATGGTGTAATTAGTTCAAAGTTACAATCATCATAGTAAATCTTTTTAAATAAAATATAAAGCCAATATGGTCCTTCATACCACCAATGTCCATAAAGTTCAGCGTCATAAGGGCATAAAATGATAGGCGGTGTTTCCATGTACTGAGAAAGATTAGCAATTTGTGAAGTTCTACTGTCTAAAAAATGACCTGCTTGTTTTTCGGCAGAGTCCATAGCCCATTGTGGGTTATAGTAATCTTTAAAATCAGTATCACCAGTAATTCGATAATATTTAATTCCTGTGTGAACACGTACACCATTATGAGCAATATAAGGCTTAATATAATCATAATCAGCTTCATAACCAATATCACGATAAAATTCTCTATAATTATAGTCTCCAGGATAACCATTAATAGAGCTCCATACTTGTCTGGAAGATTCTATATCACGTCCAAAGGCAATAACACCTTCAGGAGAAACGATAGGAGCGAATGTACCATAGATAGGAGTTGGATTAGCATATAAAATTCCATGAGATTCAGTAATGATATAGTCAATGCCAAATTCTTTTAAATATTTATCAGCCTCAGGAACATATCCACATTCTGGAAGCCAGATACCACGAGGTTTTCTTCCAAAGTATCTTTCGTAAGTTTGAACACCAACTGCAATTTGAGCTTTTACAGTTTTTTCATTTACATATAAAATAGGAAAGTAACCATGAGTAGCTCCACAGGTAATAATTTCTAATACACCAATATCTTGAAAGTGCTTAAAAGCTTCAATTAAATTGCATTGATAAACTTCTTTAAATAGATGTAAATCATTGGAATATCTTTCTAAGTAATAATGAGAAAGCTTATTTAATCTTTCATCACCAGCTGTTCTTTTGACTTCTTTTTTGGATAATTCAATTAGTTGTTTTAAATATTTAATATATTTTCTTTGTAATAATTTATTATCTAACATAGAAAGCAGAGGAGGGGTCATTGACATTGTCACTCTAAAGTTGACGCCTTCATCTACTAATTTTTGAAAATTGGTTAATAGTGGAATATAGGTTTCTGAAATTGCTTCATATAGCCAAGACTCTTCTAAATAATCATCGCTTTCTGGATGATGGATAAAGGGAAGGTGGGCATGAAGTACAAAACTTACATATCCTTTTTTTTCTTGCATTTTAATTCTCCTTTGTTAATAAAAATGTGAGCTGAAAAGGTAGCTATCAGCCCACTTTAAAATTTATTTCAATTTTGATAAGAATAATCGCCTTGTAATTAAAATTTTCCTGAAGATGGGTTACCAGAAGATGGATTAGATAAATCAAAGATATCTTCTATGTTTTCATCTTGATACATTGCTTTATACAGATCATAAATATTATATACTTTACCCATGTTTCGAATAAATGAAATAGAGGAAACTGTTTTTTCAGTTAGATTACCTGTTTTTACATTTTTAAAATAAACCATTTTTTGATTTTTATCCAATAAAATTCTATCATTTGGTGCTTCAATTTCATTGGAACTGGTAACATATATGTAGTCTGTATTTAATTTTTCTGTTTTTATAATAGGACGTCTGCCAAGTTCAATTCGATAATCACATTTACTATCAACCACATGTAAATACCAACTGTTAGCAAAATCATTAATTTCAACTTCAAAGTGATAACCTAATGTATCGTTATGCACTATTAGGATAGGCTTGGTTGTTTCAAAGAAATTATCTCCATACTGTTTTTCAAAGTTTTTTCTATCTTTATCTGAAATATCCCAATAAATAAATAAATTAGTAGGAGTTTGTGCTAAAACTTTTACAACTGTTTGGTTATAACGATAGGGTAAGTCATAATATTCTACAATTTCTACTTTTTTTCTAGTCTTTTTTGGGGTGCTAGATTTTCTAGCAGTTCCTTTTTTAGCAGTAGATTTTTTCGTGGTCTCTTTTTTAGTTGTTTTAGCAGGGGCTTTTTTCTTAGTAGTAGATGTTTTTTTTGCTGATGTGGTAGTTTTTTTAGCACTTGAAGTTTTCTTGGTGATAGCTTTTTTTTCTATTTTGTTTTCATTTTCTAGTTCTTTTTGTTCTTTTGTTTTTCTTGGCATTTTTTCCTCCTATGTATACTCTCATTATTTCTTAACTATCTTATACTAAAAAATAAAGAAATTCAAGTGAATTTGACAAAGTTTTTGAATTTGTTAAAAATACAACTTGGAAGGTTTTATTTAAATAGAAGTAAAATAGAGGGGATAAAAATAACAAATAAAATAGTTTGATTTTAAATTTTAAACAACATCATCATTTTTTAATTCAGTAATAAAATCATCTAATAATTCTTCGATAGAAACTTTAAAAATGTGAGATAAACCATATAATTCATAATCTTTTAAAACTCTTTGGCCAGTTTCTAATTTGTGAAGAGAAGGCTTTGAAATATCAATTCCCATAAGAGCTAATTTAGTAGAAAGACCAGATAAAGACAAGTGATTCTTCATTCTTAGTTCTTTTATTTTATTGCTTGAAACATTTAGTCTACCATTATAATTGCTACTTTGATACATAGTTTAGTAATTCCTTTCTTAATTAAAGTTATATAAATAAATTATATAAGAAAAAGATACAAGAAATGTATCCACTTTATTAGATACTTCGTTGTGGCATGGATTCGCAGGAGACGGTGCTGACTATGCAATTGGTGGGTCGACCATAGAAATGTTGATGAAGCCCTATAGCCAGAAATACAAAGTAGATTATTCAACGAATGCGACTAGTAAACTAGGATACACCGTGAGCAAAAATGGAGGGGGTACATGGGAAAATGGTAGCACAGGAATGTTGAATAAAAATGATAGTTTATATGTAATAAGCAGTACTCAAAAGGCTGATGGAATGTGGATTGCATCACCATTTTCTACAAATATAGGCTACGATAATACAACAATAGGAACAGTTAAAAACAATGGAGATGTTGTACCCAGCTACATTAGAAATCCTTTGGGGTTAAGACCTGTAATATGTCTAAATTCTAATGTCAAATTAGAGAAAAACGCAGATGGAACTTACAAAATGTATTAAATAGATTATCCAACAAATACACACTTACCAAAAATAAGGTAAAGTGTGTATTTTTTCGTTAAATTTCGTCAAAAGGGTTTCAAAAAACAACAAAATAGTATAAAATATAGGAAAACTAAAAATTAGGAGAGGAAAATGAATAAAAAGTGGCAAATATATGAAACAAATGAAGATAAAATCAAAAAAATACAAGAAAAATACCAAGTAAATAAATTATTAGCAACCATATTAGTCAACAGAAACATAACCGAAAAAGAAGACATAAGATTATTCTTAGAACCAACTAGAAATGACTTTCATGATCCATTTCTAATCACAGATATGGAAAAAGCAGTTCAAAGGATTATCCAAGCAATTGAAAAACAAGAAAAAGTTACTATTTATGGGGATTATGATGTAGATGGAATAACCAGTATAACCGTATTAAAAAGCTTTTTACAAGATAGAGGATTATTAGTAGAAAGTTATATACCAAATCGATTAGAAGAAGGTTATGGATTAAACAAAGAGGCAATTGGGAAAATTGTAAATAATGGATGCCAATTGATGATAACGGTTGATTGTGGAATATCAGCAATCGATGAAATTGCCTATGCCAATTCATTAGGAATTGAGACAATTATAACAGACCATCATGAACCAGGAAACGAATTACCACATGCCTTAGCAGTTATTGACAACAAAAGAAAAGACAGCCAGTATCCTTTTCGAGAATTAGCAGGAGTTGGTGTTGTTTTTAAATTAATTCAAGCCATTGGAATGAAATTAAATTTAAAAGAAGAAGAATATTTAAAATACTTAGATATTGTTTGTGTAGGAACCATATCAGACATTGTACCATTAGTAAATGAAAATAGAGTGATTGCAAAACTAGGATTAATGTTAATTCGTCAGACTAAAAATATTGGTTTACGTTCCATTATCCAGTCATCTGGCTATAGTAAAATAGACTCTAATAGTATTTCTTTTGGGATAGCACCTAGAATTAATGCATGTGGTAGGATGGGAAAAGCAGAAGAAGCTCTAGAACTATTGTTATGTAAAAATTACAATCAAGCGGCTGAGCTAACCCAAAAGTTAAATGAACACAACCGCATTAGACAAGAAACGGAAAAAAGTATTTTTGAAAATGCAGTGAAACAAATACAAGAAGAACATTTAGAAGACCATAATGCCATCATAGTGGGAGGAGAAAATTGGCATCATGGTGTAATTGGAATTGTATCTTCTAAAATTACAGAAATGTATTTTAAACCAAGTATATTGTTAAGCTTTGAAGAAGACGGTATCGGAAAAGGTTCGGGAAGAAGTATTCCAGGATTTGATTTACATGATGCTTTAATGCAATGTATAGACACGATTGAAAAATTTGGTGGACATAGCATGGCAGTAGGAATAACCGTACGAAAAGAAAATTTTGCGAAATTTCAAGAACAATTTGAAAAAATTACAAAAGAGTCACATATTGATGAAATCATACCAGTTATTCAAGTTGATAGCAAAATTGATGTAAGAGATATTAATAAAGATATGGTAGAAAGTTTAAAACAATTAGAACCTTTTGGAGAAGGAAATAGAATGCCAGTATTTGCTTTCAAGAATTTGAAAATAGATTCGATTCGTGCTTTGTCAGAAGGAAAACATTTGAAGTTGACATTAAAGGATAATAACACCATTATTAATAGTATCGGATTTAATTTAGGTCATTTAGCAGAAGAATATCGCATTGGAGATAAAATTGATGTGGCTGGTGTGCTAGAGATTAATAGTTTTAATGGAGTAGAGAGTTTACAAATTAATATAAAGGATGTTATGCGTTCTTTGTAATTTTAAATAAAAAAGGAGGCTTAAGTTGTGCAAGAGGTAAAAGAAATAATGATACAAGATGTAATTAATAAGAGAAGACAGCATGCTAGAAAAATAGATGTTAAATTAATTATGAAAGCATTTAATTATGCAAAAGGGCATCATGGTGACCAATGTAGACGTTCTGGAGAACCTTACATTATTCACCCACTTAATGTTGCGTATATCTTAGCAGATATTGGGCTAGATGATAGTACCATTTGTGCAGCTCTTTTGCATGACGTAGTAGAAGATACGGAAGTAACGGATGGTGATATTAGACAAGAATTTGGTGTTGAAATTGCGGAAATGGTAGAAGGTGTTACTAAATTAGGCTCTGTACAATTTGCTTCTATTGAAGAACAACAAGTAGAAGACTATCGAAAAATGTTTTTAGCGATGGGAAAAGATATTAGAGTAATCTTAATTAAATTAGCAGATAGACTTCATAATATGAGAACTCTAAAATATTTAAAAAGAGATAGACAAATAGCCAATGCCAAAGAAACTATGGAACTATATGCTCCATTGGCGAATCGTTTAGGATTATACTCCATCAAATGGGAATTAGAAGACTTAGGTTTTAAATATTTAAATCCAGAAGAATATCATGACTTGGTAGAAGCAATTGACAAAAAAAGAGAGGAAAGACTAAAATTCATTGAAAAAATCATGGATGACATTCGTGTGCAACTAAAAAAACAAAAAATAGAAGCAGAAGTCACACGGAAGAGCAAAACATTTATATAGTATCTATCGAAAAATGAAAAGAGACAACAAAACGTTAGACCAAATCTATGATTTATTTGCCTTACGTATTTTAGTCCACTCTATCAAAGATTGTTATGCAGCATTAGGTGTCGTACATGAAATGTATAGTCCAATGCCAGGTAGATTTAAAGACTATATAGCAGTGCCAAAACCAAACATGTACCAATCAATCCACACTACGTTGTTAGGAGACAAAGGAACACCATTTGAAGTACAAATTCGTACATGGGATATGCACAGGATTGCAGAATTTGGTATTGCTGCTCATTGGGCCTATAAAGAAGCAAATTATTTTGGAAAGAAAACATCAGTGAAAGTAGAGGAAGACAAATTAGCATGGCTTCGAGAAACATTAGAATGGCAAAAAGAAATGCAAGACCCACAAGAGTTTTTAAATACATTGAAAACAGAATTATTTGAAGATGAGGTATATGTATTTACTCCAAAAGGAGCTATTAAAGTATTACCAAGAGATGCTACACCAATTGACTTTGCTTATACGATTCATGCAGAAATTGGTCATCACATGACTGGTTGTAAAATCAACAGTAAAATGATGCCAATTATCACACCATTAAAAAGTGGAGACATTGTTGAAATTATTACATCTGATAATTCAAAAGGACCAAGTAGAGATTGGCTAAAATTTGTAAAAAGTACAAGTGCTAAAAATAAGATTTTAAGTTGGTTTAAAAAAGCACAAAAAGCAGAAAACATCGAAAAAGGAAAAGAGTTAATCGAAAAAGAATTAAAAAGAATTGGATTTTCTCATGCAGACCTATTTAAGCCACAATATTTAGAACCAATGTTAGATAAATACAAATACAAAAATCCAGAAGAGATGTATGCAGCTGTTGGATTTGGAGCAAATTCATCTGTTAAAATAATTGCTAGAATGCTACAAGAATATCGAAAAGAACATGAAGAAGAAAACATAGAAGCTAAGATAGAAGAGCTTGCAAAAGCAAGAATGAGAAAACCAAAACCATCTAATACAGGAGTTATTGTAAAAGGAATTGACAACTGTCTAGTGAAATTATCAAAATGTTGTAATCCACTACCAGGAGATGAAATAGTAGGATACATCACAAAAGGAAGAGGCGTATCTGTCCATCGAAAAGACTGTGTTAACATTGGAGACTTATTTACAGAAGAAAATAGAATGATAGACGTAGAATGGTATAATGAGCATCAATCATCTTATCAAGTAGATATCGAAGTATACTCAAATGATAGAAGCGGATTATTAATGGACATCTTAAAAGAAATTGGAACCACAAAAGCAAAAATACAGGGAGTTAATACCAAAACAACCAAAGAAAGAATTGCCATTATGGATATCACCTTAGAAATCGAAAACTTAGAAGAACTAAACAAAGTGCAAAAAGCAATTAGAAAAGTTGAAAGTGTATATGAAGTAAGAAGAAAGAAATAGGGGAGATTGGGGACGTTTCCTTTTGCTCCTTTTGGCGCAAATAGGGACACATCTTCGATTGGTAAATTATTATATCATATTATATATATTGCAATTTTATAGTAAAGTGGAGATGTTTCCTTAATTGCGCCAAAAGGAGCAAAAGGAAACGTCCCCAGAAAGGAAGAAAAGAAATGAACAGAGAACAAGCTTATGAAATATTAAAAAAATATATGAAAGGTGAAAAATACTTAAAACATTCCTTAGCAGTAGAAGCTATTATGAAGGGATTAGCAAGAAAACTAGAACCAGAAAATGAAGAATATTGGGGAATGGTAGGTTTATTGCATGATTTAGATGAAGAACATTGCAACTGGCAAGAACATCCAGAAGTACATGGGAAAACAGCGGTAGAGATGCTAAAAAAAGAAGGAATTGAAGACCAAGTGCTGTTTGATGCTATATGTGCTCATAATCCAGCATCTGGCGTGAAAGCAAAAACAACCTTACAAAAAGCTGTTTATGCAGCAGATCCAATGAGCGGTTTTTGTAATGCAATCGCACTATGTTATCCAGATAAAAAAATAGCGAGTGTAAAAATTAAATCAGTATTAAAAAGAATACCAGAAAAAAGATTTGCAGCAGGAGCCAATAGAGAAGCAATGTTATCCATTGAAAAATTAGGGATTGAGATGGAAGAATTTGCAGAAATAGCATTAAATTCCATGAAAGAAATTGCAGACGAATTAGGATTATAGTGTGTCATATTGGAGGAAAGAAAAAATGAAACTAAAAGAACTAAAGATTGATACCTGGATGGGAGATCCAACGAATTGCTATATTATTGTTGACGAAGATTCAAAGGAAACAATGGTAATTGACCCAGCAGGAGAGGTAGAACAAATAGAAGAACTAATCAACATTATGGAAGGAAAATTGAAATACATTTATTTGACACACTGTCATGGAGATCATATATTAGGAGTGACAGATTTAAAAAATAGATGTGGTGGAAAAATTTTAATCCATAGAGAGGATAGTGAAGGGCTAAATAATCCAGAGATTAATTTATCACCTTATATTGGTGTAGGAGAAATTGAACTAGAAGCTGATTCTAGAATAGATGACCAAGATTTAATTCATTTGGGAAATTTGCAATTTAAAGTTCTTCATACACCAGGTCATACTAAAGGAAGTACCAGTCTTTATTGTGAAGAAGAAATGTGCCTATTTTCAGGGGATACTATTTTTCGAGGAACATGGGGAAGAACCGATTTACCAACATCTAGTCGAGAAGATATTATGAAGTCAATCGAGGAGAAAATAATGATTTTACCAGATGAAACGATTGTTTATCCAGGACATGGTATGATGGCTATGTTAAAAGATGAAAAACCAATTTATTTAGAATTGAAGCCCAAATTATTTTAAAAAAGAAAGAAAGTGATAAAATTGAGTAAAACAGAACCAAGAACATTATCGGGATTTATGGAATTATTGCCAAATGAACAAATATTGTTTAATCAAATGAAGGCTACAATAGAAAACACTTATCAAAAATTTGGATTTTTACCATTAGATACTCCTATTATAGAGTTATCAGAAGTATTATTAGCAAAAGCAGGAGGAGAAACCGAAAAACAAATCTATCGATTTAATAAAGGAGAAACTGACCTATCTTTACGATTTGATTTGACCGTTCCTCTTTCTAAATATGTAGCTAAAAACTATGGAAATTTAAGCTTTCCATTTCGAAGATATCAAATTGGAAAAGTATATCGTGGTGAAAGAACACAAAGAGGACGTTTTCGAGAATTTTATCAATGTGATATTGATATCATAGGAGATGGCGAATTAGATATCATAAACGATGCAGAACTTCCAAGTATTATCTACACTATTTTCAAAGAATTGGGATTTGATGATTTTACGATTTGTATTAACAATCGTAAAATATTAAATGGACTATTTGAAAGTTTAAATCAAAAAGAAAATGCAGTAGAGATACTAAGAATTATTGATAAGATTGAGAAAATAGGAAAACAAGCTGTTATCGAAGAATTAAACAAGTTACAAGTAGAAGAAATAGCGATTGAAAAGATAATGAACTTTATCGAAATTGATGGAACATCTGATGAGAAAATTATAAAATTAGAAAATTTAGGAATTGAAAACGAAACTTACAACAAAGGAGTAGAAGAATTAAAACAAGTAGTTAAAAACATTCGACTATTCGGCATACCAGAAAACAACTTTAAAGTAGACTTAACCATTGCAAGAGGATTGGATTATTATACAGGAACCGTTTATGAAACCTTTTTAAATGAATACAGAGAATTAGGAAGTGTATGTTCAGGTGGAAGATACGAAAACTTAGCAGAATATTATACAGATAAAAAATTACCAGGAGTTGGAATATCCATAGGTCTAACCAGATTATTCTATAAACTAAATGAATTAAATTTGATTAAAGCAGAACAAAAATCAATTGCACAAGTTTTAATCATTCCTATGCTAGAAGATTTAGAAAAGCCAATCCAGTTAGCGACAGAATTAAGAAATCAAGGTGTAAAAACTGAAATTTACTTAAATAACAAAAAGCTAAAAGCTAAATTTAAATATGCTGACAAACTAAAAATTCCATATGTAATTGTAATAGGCGAAGATGAAATAGCAACCAATACGGTTAAAGTAAAGAACATGGAAACAGGAGAAGAAACAGAATGTACAATTGGGGACGTTTCCTTTTGCTCCTTTTGGTGCAAATAGGGACACATCTTATTAAATAGTTATAAATATCTTGCTAAATCAGGGGGGAAGTATGTTATAATCTACATAATGCTTCGGCATAAGTAACTATTAACACACTAGATTCAAAGCTAATTAGCAGGAGGAGAAAAAATGAATAATAACAATTGTGTGTGTTCCATTTGTGGAAGAAAAGGAGTAAAACTTTGGCGGCCTTATATGAGCACAAGACCATTGATTTGTGCAGAATGTGCAGAAAAAAGACAGGTACCAAGAGAATGCGATAAAGTTATTTGGAGAAAAGAAAATGGACAACATGTAGGAAAAGTTACAGACGAAAAAATTTCTTTACCCAAATGGAAGGTCGATAAAAAAGGGAAGATTCCTTCGGCATTCGGACCTGGTCCAAAAGGAGAGCCAGAGAGTATGACAGATCAGCTTTTGATAGATTTGTCAAGAGACTTTAAGAGTTGTTCTTCAGGAAGAACATCTATGGTGCCAGCTTGTCCAGATGAAGACGGCGATTTTTGGGGATATACTTCTGTTCCAGATGAAGTCTGCAAATGGTGGAGCGAATTGCCTACACGGTAAAGTAAGCAAAAATAAAATGCTAAGTCGAAAAGGGCTTAGCATTTTATTTTTGTGAGAAAAAGTTGCATAATTCTTAAAATGATGCTATAATACTTAAGTAACATAAAACAAAAGTGGCTATGCAAAAGGAGGATTTGGAATGTTAACACCATCAGAATTATGTAAAAAGAAAGCACTATTTAGAACGGAAAAAGAGTATTTGGAAGAACAAATAGAAAAGGCTTCCGAATCTGATTCTGAAGAGCTTTGGGATGCGCAAGGAATCGTTTCACCATTTACGCCAGGTTATGGGGTATCTCCAGCAACAAGGCTATGGCTAGAAGAGTGGGGATGGAAATTTGAAGATGACCATATTAAAGCAATCTGTGAAGAGGATCATTACATTCCATAAGATTAAAAACAAAAAACAGTGAAAGCAATTTTCACTGTTTTTTGTTTTGGAATATTTATAAAAGATGTGTCCCTAATTGCACCAAAAGGAGCAAAAGGAAACGTCCCCAATGCTCCTATTTGTAAAGTAAGGTAATTTTATTTCCATTTTTTTCAATAAAGCCTTCTTCTTTTAATAGTTTTAATTCTCGCATCATAGCACTTCTATCAACACTTAAATAATCTGCTAAGTCGGTTAAAGAAAAAGGTAAGGAAAAAGTTTTGCTTAAGGTTCGAGTGGATAACATGGTAAAGTAGCCGATTAGTTTATCTCGGGTAGATCTTTTGGTTAGTAGTTCAATTCTCATATTTAGGTCAGTGACTTTGCTTAGGATTAGTTCAGGCAAGTCTTCTGATAACTTCTGGTGAAATTTACAGTTGTTTCTACATTTGTTGTGGATATCGTTGTAACTGTAAAAGAGTACATCACATTTTTCACGGGCTTCTACTAGTAGTTCGTTATTGGTTGTGATGGTATAAAATACTTCTCCAAATACGTCATTTTTAGAAAAGTGTTCTACAATGGTTCGATTTCCATTTAAGTCATAACGGACTAAGTCAGCGTTTCCATTTGCTAAGATACAAAATTGGTTTCTTTTTTTGATATAGCTGGTTATGACTTCGTTTTTTGAAAAGCTTTTCTTTTGAATTCTATGACAACTATTTTCGAAGTTAGTAATAAATTCTTCTATATTAAAATTAATATCCATTTTGATTTTCTCCTATGCCAATTATTATACTAAAAAATGGTTGCAAATGCAACAGATGTAGTGATTTTTAGCCATAATAGTAATATTTTTTGTCAAAAACATAGCTGGGGTCTACCTATGGGTCTTTGACAGCAAATATGACTATTATGGCAAAATAAATAATGCGATCGTAACACAATTGTAACATAAATGTAACAATCGACAAAATCCTACCAAAAGGCTAGCTCGAAAAGTGTAAAAATATGGGAGTTGCTTTTGCAACAGAAAAAGAAAAAACTTGCTATATAATAGGAACGTAGTAATAAAAATAATAAGGGGGATGGAGCTAAAATGAAGATAATCAAAAGAGATGGACGAGCAGTAGATTACGATAGAGAAAAAATAATGATAGCAATTGAAAAAGCGAATAAAGAGGTAAGACCAAAAGAAAGAGCTACCAAAGAAGAAATCAAAGGAATTATTAATTATATTGAAGAACTTGGTAAAAAAAGAATGTTAGTAGAAGATATTCAAGATATCATTGAAGAACAATTAATGGAAATTGGTAGATATGAATTATCTAAAAAATATATTGTATATCGTTATACCAGAGCATTGGTTAGAAAGCAAAATACAACAGACGAATCAATCTTAGGATTAATTAGAAATGAAAATAAAGAACTAGCAGAAGAAAACTCTAACAAAAATACATTATTGGCTTCCACCCAAAGAGATTATATGGCAGGAGAGGTTTCAAGAGATTTAACAAAAAGATTATTATTGCCAGAAAAAATTGTAAAAGCAGACAACGAAGGTGTGTTACACTTTCATGATGCAGATTACTTTGTGCAACCTATTTTTAACTGTTGTTTGATTAACATAGCAGATATGTTAGATAATGGAACTGTTATGAATGGGAAATTAATTGAAAGCCCAAAAAGTTTCCAAGTGGCTTGTACAGTAACAACTCAAATCATTGCAGCAGTAGCAAGTAACCAATATGGAGGACAATCTGTTGATTTAATCCATCTAGGAAAATACTTAAGAAAGACTTATGATAAATTCAAAAAAGAAATGAAAGAAAAATATGAAGGAAAAATACCAGAAGAAGCTTTAGAAGAAATCATTCAAGACAGATTAAAAGCAGAATTAAAAGCAGGAGTACAAACCATCCAATATCAAATTAATACCTTAATGACCACAAATGGTCAATCTCCATTTGTAACATTGTTCTTACATTTAGAAGAAAATGATCCATATATCAAAGAAAATGCGATGATAATTGAAGAAGTATTAAGACAAAGAATGGAAGGAATTAAAAATGAAAAAGGTGTTTATGTAACACCAGCATTTCCAAAACTAGTTTATGTATTAGATGAATGCAATAACTTAACAGGAGGAGAATATGACTATTTAACAAAACTAGCCGTAAAATGCTCTAGCAAAAGAATGTATCCAGACTATATATCTGCTAAAAAAATGCGTGAAAACTATGAAGGAAATGTATTTAGCCCAATGGGATGTAGAAGTTTCTTATCACCATGGAAAGACGAAAAGGGAAACTATCAATTTGAAGGAAGATTTAATCAAGGAGTCGTAAGTATCAATTTACCGCAAATAGGAATTGTAGCAGATGGTGACGAAGAAAAATTCTGGAAAGAATTAGACGAAAGACTAGAGCTATGTAAAGAAGCGTTGATGTGTAGACATTATGCGTTATTAGGAACCAAATCTGATATCAGCCCAATCCATTGGCAATATGGAGCAATTGCTCGTCTAAAAAAAGGAGAAACCATTGACAAATTGCTATTTGGAGGATATTCAACCATGTCATTAGGTTATATCGGTCTGTACGAAGTAACAAAATTAGTAACAGGAGAATCCCAAACAACAGAAAAAGGACATACTTTTGCTACGAAACTAATGAAATATTTAAGAGAAACAACGGATCAATGGAAAAAAGAGACAAACATAGGATTTGCACTTTATGGAACACCAGCAGAAAGCTTATGTTACAAATTTGCAAGAATTGACAAAGAAAAATTTGGAACCATCAAAGACATAACAGACAAAGGATATTATACCAACTCTTATCATGTAGACGTAAGAGAAAAAATCGATGCCTTTGATAAACTAACTTTTGAAAGTGAATTCCAAAAAATATCATCAGGAGGTTCCATCTCTTACATCGAAATACCAAACATGGGCAAAAACATAGAAGCCTTAGAAGCTGTCGTAAAATTCATCTATGACAATATCCAATATGCAGAATTTAACACAAAATCAGACTTCTGCCATGAATGTGGATTTGATGGAGAAATCATAATAAACAAAGACAATGAATGGGAATGTCCAAACTGTGGAAACAAAGACCATAGCAAAATGACAGTAGTAAGAAGAACTTGTGGCTACTTAGGAGAAAACTTCTGGAATGTAGGAAAAACAAAAGAAATCAAACAAAGAGTAATGCACTTATAGGTGCAATGGGTGCAATGGGGACGTTTCTTTTTGCTCCTTTTGGAGCAATTAGGGACACATCTTATAAAAAAAATAGTAAAAAGCCATGTTTCATTATGAAGTGAACCCAAATTGTTAGACAAATTTGTTTAATAAGGAGGGTTCATTTTT
>CAMNWO010000011.1 GCA_946565805.1 uncultured Clostridium sp. | reverse complement strand
TTTTAATAATAATTATTTTATATAAAAAATGAGACAGTCAAGACCTGTCCCCCTTGTCTCAAGTCAAGACCTGTTGCATTTGATTGTTAAGAAAAAATACATTTTAAAATTATTTACAATAAAAAGTAGATATGATATAATCGAGACAGTGAAATTCTAAAGAGGTGAAAAGATTGAATCAAATATTAAGTGTAGACAATAATAGTAATAATAAAAAAGGAAAGAAAACCAAGGTCAAAAGCAGTGGACCAATTGAAATTAGTAGCATTGTAAGATTTTTTTCAATCGCAATACTAGTGTTTGGAATATTTATGATAGGAACAGGTTCTTACTCTATGTATAAAGAAACAAATAAACAAGCAAGTATTGCAAAACCAGAAATTCGTTTAGAGCAAACAGCGGGAACCGAATTAAGTTTGAAAGTAGAACATGATAAAGAATTAGTAACAGTAACCTATCAATGGAATGAAGAAGAACCAACCAAAGTACAAACCAACGGAAAAAAAGAAGTAGAAACTAGAATAGAAATGCCAACAGGAGTAAATACTTTAAAAGTACAAGCTACTGACATTAAAGGAGAAGAAGTTGAATTCACGAAAGAATATACCATAGAGAGTGATATAGAAATCAACTTAGAGCCAGAAGGAGCTAACTTAAAAGTAACAGCAACAGGAAATAACAAACTTCAATATATGACCTATCGTTGGGATGAAGAAGACGAAACCAAAATTGATATTGATAATTATGAAATAGAAGAAAACATAGAAATACCAAAAGGACTACATACATTAACTGTTATTGTAGTGGACGAAAATAACAAAACAGAAACAAAAAAACAAGAAATAAATGGAGTAACTAAACCAAAATTAGAAGTAACAACAGATGGAACTAATTTTAATATTAAAGCATCAGATGAACAAGGAATTAAAAAGATAGAATTTATCATAAATGAAGAAGAAAAATTCTTATTAAACTTAGAAAAAGAATTATCACTAGAAGAAAGAAAAGAATTTGAATATGCTTATCCATTACATGACGGAGAAAATAAACTAGAAGTAATCGTATACAACGAAAGTGACGTAACTGAAAACTTTAGAGCACTATTCAGAAAGTAAAAAGACCAGGAAGGAAAACGCTAATGAATATCAATCTATTAGAGCTATTAACCTATTTCATCTTATACTCATTTTTAGGATGGGTAATGGAATCAGTATTTCGCTCAATATGTGAAAGAAAACTAATCAATACGGGCTTTCTAAGAGGTCCGTTTTGCCCCATATATGGAATAGGTGCAAACATTATGTTTCTATTTTTAGAAGGATTTGAAAATAAGCCAATCCTTTTATTCTTCATTTCTATTATCGTATTAACTGTATGGGAATATGTAGTAGGGGTATTTTTAGAAACCGCATTTCATACAAAATATTGGGACTATTCTGATCACAAAATTAATTTTCAAGGAAGAATATGTTTGACGAATTCTATTTTTTGGGGATTATTAGGAATTTTGTTTGTAAAATATCTTCATCCATTTATACAAAAAATAATGGAGCAAATTGATACACGGACTACTGAATTATGTTATAGTGATATTATTTATAATTTTTTTAGTAGATACCATAACTACTATTATCCATGTAAAAAGTATCAAATCAACTTTGGAAAACATAGAAAAAATTAATAAAGAAATCAAAGAAAAACTGAAAGAAATCAGAAAAGCAAACAAAGAAAAAATAACAGCAACAGAAAATATTCAACAAATGGTAGAAAAATTAAAAAAGAAAAGAAACAGAATTATCTTACATTTATATAAAAATGTACATCGTCTAAAAAAAGCATTCCCAGCCATTAATACAGAAGAAATTACAGAAGTATTAAATCAAAAAATTGAATTAAGGAAAAAAAGAGTAAAAAACAAAAAAAGACTTGAAAAATCCAAGTCTTTTTGTATATAATGGAAAAAAAGAGAGGAAGAAAAGAAATGGTACAAGATGTATATATAATTGATGATGATGATGCATCCATTGTTATCTTTAGAGAATTATTTAAAAATGATCCAGAATACAAATTTACAAGTGTAAAAACAGAACAAATAGACATTGCACTAAAAAACATCCCATCACTAATTGTCATTAATGAAGATGCCATAGACCGCAATGTTGTAGGGTTATGTAGAAAAATACGAAAAGACGAAGACAACCAAATAACACCCGTAATTGTCGTATCTTCCATAGGAGAAAGAGAACATAGATTAAATATTTTACAAGAATCAATTGAATATTTTATCAAAAAACCAGTAGATGAACAATACTTATATCATACAGTAAAAAACTTAAGCAGATTACTAGCAACCAATAGAAGAATTAGTCCATTAACAGGACTACCAGGAAATGTACAAATTCATGCTGAGCTAAAAAAGAGAATTGGAAAAAAAGAGGCATTTTGTGTATTATATCTAGACCTAGACAACTTCAAAGCCTATAACGATGTATATGGTTTCTTAAAAGGAGATGAAATCATAGAATTCACAGCAGGAACAATCATTAACTGCATTCATGAAAGCGAAATGGAGGATACCTTTATTGGGCACATTGGAGGAGATGACTTTGTAGCATTGATACCAGGAAGTAGCTGTGAGAAATTATGCCAAAATATATTAGCATACTTTGACCAAAACGTAAAAAGATACTTTACAGATGACGACTTAGAAAAAGGCTACATAGAAGTAGCTAACCGAAAAGGAATAATAGAGCAATTCCCGTTAACATCTCTATCAATAGGAGTGGTAGTTGCAGATGTAGGAAGATTTAGCAATATACTAGAAATTGGAGAAATAGGAGCACAAGTAAAACATGCTGCCAAATCTGTTATGGGAAGTAGTTATGCAGTGGATAGAAGAAAATAGGGACAATGGGGACGTTTCTTTTTGCTCCTTTTGGAGCAGATAGGGACACATCTTTATAAAATTTAAAAGCAATTGGATTTTCCAATTGCTTTCAAGCTTCATAATATTTTTCTGTGTCAAAATAAAGGTCTTCTAAAGAAATTTCTAGCACTTTGCAAAAAGCTAGAATTTCAAAATCTTTTACAGTCTTTTTTCCATATTCAATTTCATAAATATCGCTATTATACATAGTGACACCTAATAAATCTAATTTACGGCAGATTTCTGGTTGTGAAATTTTTCGTAACTGACGATATTTTCGCAAATTATTACCAATAATATTTATGTTTCCATTTAAAGTTTTTACTTTCATATGATAATTCCCTCAATTTCTAAAAATGAATATTAAATAATTTGTATAATATTAACTATATTTTATTATTTTATAATAAAAACAAACATAATATTACAGGAACAAAGTGTAAATATTACAGGAAAATTTCATACTTTACAAATGAATTACACATTAGATAAAGATTGAAAACAAAAAAGAGATACGTTATTATATAACTACAGATTGTGCCTGCAGATATGTAAGAAAGTGAAAGGAATATAAGAAGATGAAAAAAGAAAGAACAAACCAAGGTATCACATTAATTGCTTTAGTAATTACAATTATAATTTTGCTAATCCTAGCAGGAATAAGCATAGCAATGTTAACAGGACAAAATGGACTATTAACAAAAGCATTAAAGGCAAAAGAAGAACACCTAATTAGCCAATATAAAGAAGAAATCAATTTAATTATTGCAGAGGAAGTAGCAGAAAGAAAAACAGAAATAAA
The DNA here is from genome assembly GCA_946565805.1 of uncultured Clostridium sp. Lineage (GTDB taxonomy): Bacteria > Bacillota > Clostridia > TANB77 > CAG-508 > CAG-269. The sequence continues at coordinate 71,947 of CAMNWO010000011.1, read as the reverse complement.
AGAAGAGCCAATGATAGTAAGCTTAGAACAAAAGATAAGAAAAAAAGAATGGGTAAACCAGGAAAAGGTGAAACAATATAACGAAGAGGGTATAACAGAAGAGCAAGCAGAAAACAATAAATATTTATTTGTGGAGAGCAAAGAAGGATATGAATTTATCATAGAAGTAGACAATGAAAAAGAAACAGCGAAGATAACAGAAGCAAATAAAACACCAAAAGGAGAATATACGATAACCTATCATCCAAATGGAGGAACAGGAGAAGCGATAGAAAAGAAAATAAAAGCAGGATTTTCGATACGACTAGATGCATGTAGCTATAGTAAAGAGAAATTCAAATTTGCAGGATGGTGTGAAAAAACAAAACCAGATAGTGAAGCACTACCATATTCAGCAGGAAGTACCTACAAACCAAAAGGAGATGTAACATTATATGCTACATGGGAATCTACAGTAGCTACGATAACATTTGATAGTAACGATGGAACAGGAAGAACACAGACTGTAGAAGTAGCCAAAGGAAAAGATACGAAATTGCCAGAGAATGAAATAGAAAGAGAAGGATATGAATTGGTACAGTGGAATACCAAAGCAGATGGTTCTGGAACAGCCTATGAAGAAGGAGATATGATTAATACAACAGAGGACATCACTCTATATGTCGTTTGGGAAAAACAAAGAGAAGCACCAGAAGACTGGAAGATAACAAAACAAACAGATACAGAATGGTATAATTATACAAATTTATCAAATAATACTACAGCTAAAGTAAATAAGCCAAAATTAACAGGACAAATGAAACCAATTAAATATATAGGAGAAACTCAAACAGGAAGCAAATGGGCAAATGCGATTACGATGGATGGAAGTATGTGGGTATGGATACCAAGATATGCCTATAAAATAACAAGTGGATATCATTCTGCTACAGCAGGAACGATAGAAGTAGCTTTTCTTGATACACAGGATAATTTCTTAAACGGAGAAACAGGAGAAATAACGAGAAATACTAAAGAAGATGGGGCAGGAACGACTAAATGGTTAGTACATCCAGCTTTTACAAGTGATGCCTCTACTGGTGGTGGATTTGGAGAATTAGAAGGACTATGGGTAGGAAAATTTGAAGCAACAGGAACATCTACTAATTTAAGTGTAAAGCCTGGAGAGCAACCGTTGATAAATATCACAATAAATCAACAATATCAATTGGCTAAAAAAAGTAAATTTGGAGAGAATGAAACAATAAATGCACATATGGTAAAGAACAGTGAGTGGGGCGCAACTTTGTATATAGGGCATAGCCAATATGGAACCAATGGAAAAAAAGTGGAGCATAGCAGTAGTACGAACTATACAGGAGGAAGTAGCGAAAAGAAAGCGATATATATATCATATAAAAATAGAAGTACAACCTATAATGCAACAGGAGTATATGACATGAATGGTGGAGTTTATGAATGGGTTGCTTCATACGTAAATAATGGATTTAGTGCATTAAAAACATATGGAGGAACTAACAGCGGAGATTTATATGGAGCAAATGCAAAAGAAGCCGAAGAAAGTACAGCCTATAAAATGGTATATGAAGGATCTGGAACCCAAAGTACAGATTATGAAACTTCAAGGAAATACAAAGGAGATGCAGTATGGGAGACGTCTTGCTCGAAATATCCGAGTACGTCGAAAGATAGTTGGCATAAGGGACCTTTTAGTTATCCTGGAAAAGTTGGTGGAATATATTCAGATATACAACCATTTTTTATGAGAAGTAGCCATAGGATATGGGATACAGGAAGTTCCTTTTCGTTGAGTGGAAGCAATGGTTCAACGATAGTTACGCCAAATGTTGGTGCAGAGCCAGGTACACGTACTGTATTGGCGTTTTAATAAGTATGATTTAAGGACTTATATAGTTATTATAAAGAATTAAATATATAAAAATAGCATAATAAAACAAAACTCCTAATATAAATAAAATAGAATATTTATATTAGGAGTTTTAAAAATGATAGTTATCAGTAAAAAAAGAATACAAATCATAATCTCATGTTTACTAATTGCAGTATTTGCATTCACCTTTCAAATAGCAAACCAGCAAGACAAAGAAAATAACACCATAAAGCAAAATCAACAACAAAATACAATTGCAACAACTGCAACACCAGTATCTGGGAAGACCATTGTAATTGATGCTGGACATGGAGTACCAGATGAAGGAGCACAAAGTAGTCGAGGTACAACAGAAGCAGAAACAAATCTAAAGATTGCACTAAAATTACAAAACTTATTAGAAACTAGTGGAAGTACGGTTGTTCTAACACGTTCTGATGAAAATTCCATTTATGACTTAGATAGTCAAACATTAAAACAAAAGAAAATATCAGACATTCATAATCGAGTAAAAATAGGAAATGAATCAAGCGCAGATATTTTTGTTAGTATTCATTTAAACAAAATTCCACAACAGCAATATTGGGGCTGGCAATGTTTTTATAAAAATGGAGACGAGAAAAGTACGAATTTAGCTAAGCAAATTCAAGACAATTTAAATGAAGCCATTCAAAAAGAAAATAAAAGAGTAGCTATGAAATTAGATACGGTTTATATTATGAAACATGTAGAAATACCAATTTCTATTGTAGAATGTGGATTTTTGTCTAATCCAGAAGAAGAAAAACAATTGCTAGAAGATGAATATCAAAATCGATTAGCTTGGGGAATTTATAATGGAATTACCGATTATTTTTACGACAAAAACTGATTTTTGCATTTTTTTACATAAAGTGGTATAATAGAAGTATAGTAACCGTTGAAAGATTTTGGCTAGGGGAGTATAGCCAATAAATAAGGAGGAACAACATGAAGAAATTAGTAGCATTTTTAGGAAATATGGTAGCAATAGTAGGGATGGTAGGTAGTTATTTATTAGCTACACCAGAAACGAAGATATCATGTGATATCATAGGAATAGTTTTCCTTGCAATCTGGATTTACAGTATTTCCTACGTGATATCAAACTAAAACAAAGAAAAAAAGAGAAGAAGACGTTAGTAACGTCTTTTTTTCTTTATATAAAAAAATGAAAAAAATTTTTAAATGCATAAAATTTCCACCATTTGCAAACAATAAGTGTAAAACTTAAAAAAGCAAGGAGTGGAATTTTTTGAAAACCAATAAAGTATTAAAAATAAATGGAACGCTAGTAGACAAAAATCAATTAGAAAATCACTTACAAAAAATAGCATCCAACCACAATTTAACCAATCAGTCTAAAAAAGAAACCTATCCTGTACCACAAATGGTAGAGAACTTTAAAGTAATTGAGCAAGTATATAATTTATTAAACGAACACCTAAAATTAGGAATTAGTATCCATCCAGCAGGAGAATGGTTGTTAGATAACTTATATATCATAGAAGAAACTGTCAAACAAATAGAAAAAGAATTAACCCTAAAAAAATACACAAACTTTGTAGGAGTAGCTAATGGGACCTATAAAGGATTTGCTAGGGTTTATGTACTTGCAAGTGAAATTGTAGCTTATACCGATAATAAAATAGAAAGAAAAGATTTAGAAGATTATTTAATTAATTATCAAACAAAAAAAACATTAAGCATGGAAGAAATATGGAACATTGGGCTGTTCCTTCAAATTGCTGTCATTGAAAATATTCGAGAAATTTGTGAGAAAATATATAGTTGCCAAATGCAAAAATATAGAGCAGAAAATATAGTAGAAAGACTAGTAGAAAACAAAGAAAAGGCAGAACAACATTTCAAAAATAATTCTAAAAAGCTAGAAAAAGATGTATTTAAAAGCATGAGATATCCTTTCATTGAATACATGTCATATATTCTAAAACGTTATGGAAAAAAAGGATATGGCTATTTAAAAGCGTTAGAAGAAGCAGTAGAAATGACTGGAACGACTGTATCAGAAGTAATAAAAAAAGAACACTTTGATATAGCAGTGCGAAAAGTATCCATTGGAAATAGTATAACAAGTATCAAAAAAATCCAAAGAATTAACTTTTTAGAAATATTTGAAAAAATTAATGGAGTAGAAGAAATTTTAAGACAAGATCCAAGTGGTGTCTATGAAAAAATGGATGACCAAACAAAAGACTATTACAGAAGTAGAATTAAAGAAATCGCTAAAAAAACAAAAATATCAGAAATCTATATTGCAAAAAAAGCCTTAGAATTAGCACAAAAGATAGAAGGAACAGAGAAACAAGCACATGTTGGCTATTATTTAATTGATAGTGGAATTAATGAACTATATAATGTTCTACAATATAAGACAAGTAGACAAATGAGTTCAAAAGATAAAACAAGAGCCTATGTATTAGGTGTAATTACACTAAGTATCGTATTATCCATTCGGATTAAGTAGTTTAATAGGACTAAATATATTAAGTTTTCTATTATTTATAATACCAGCATCAGAAATTGCAGTACAAATCATACAATATGTTTTGAGTAAAGTAGTAAAACCAAAACCAATTCCTAAATTAGATTTTTCGCATGGAATAGATAAAGAACACAAAACCATGGTAGTTATACCAACCATCTTAAAATCAAAAGAAAAAGTACAAGAACTAATGCGAAAATTAGAAGTCTTCTATTTAGCTAATAAGTCCGAAAATATCTACTTCACTTTGTTAGGAGACTGTTCCGAAAGTGATAAAAGAGAAGAAGAGTTTGACGAAGAAGTAATAAACGAAGGAGAAAAGTTGGTAAAAGAATTAAATGAAAAGTATCAACCCATATTTGGCTTTATCTATCGAAAACGTCAATGGAATGAAAAAGAAGGTAGTTATTTAGGATGGGAACGAAAAAGAGGAATGCTAACTCAATTCAATCAATATCTATTAGGTAAAATTAAAAATCCATTCCGTATTAATACACTAGAAAAGCAAGAAAAAGAAAAAATAAAATATATTATCACATTAGATGCTGATACAGACTTAATTCTAAACTCAGCATTTGAACTAGTAGGAGCTATGGCCCATATTTTAAATCAACCTATTATAGATAAAGAAAAAAATATTGTAGTAGATGGTTATGGGATTTTGCAACCAAGAATTGGTGTGAACCTAGATATTAGTTATCAAACACGATTTACAAAAATATTTGCAGGAGCAGGGGGAACCGATTGTTATACCAATGCCATATCAGATACGTATCAAGATAACTTTGGAGAAGGAATTTTTACCGGAAAAGGTATTTATGATTTAGCAGTATATGAAACTGTATTAGAAAATCAAATTCCAGAAAATATGGTATTAAGCCATGACTTATTAGAAGGATGTTATTTAAGATGTGGTCTAGCATCTGATATCTTACTAATGGATGGTTATCCAACTAAATACAATAGTTTTATGAACCGTCTTTCTAGATGGATTCGAGGAGACTGGCAAATTACAAGATGGATAGGAGCAAGAAGTCCTTTAAATCTACTTTCAAAATATAAAATATTCGATAATTTAAGAAGAAGTCTAATTGAGGTAGCAATTCTTATTGCTATTCTATATTGCAATATAATTGGTGTTTTACAAGAAAAAACAATTTATATAACCGTTGGAATCTTGATAGCAATCAGTATTTTTCCATATATACTAGAACTCCTAAATGCTTGTATCTTTAGAAAAGAAGGAGAAGAAAAACAAAAAACGTTTACTCCTAAAATGTCAGGAATAAAAGTGACCTTACTAAGAGCCATTATTACCTTGCGGATGTTTACCCTATAAAGCATATATTTCAGCCAAATCAATTGCAAAGACGTTATATCGAGTAAGCATATCCCATAAACATCTTTTAGAATGGACGACGTCAGAAGAAGCTGAAAAACAAGCAAAATCGAACTTAATATCCTATTACAACCAAATGGCAATCAATGTATTAGCAGGAGTTATCTGCATAGGATTAGGACTTTTAAAAATAAATTGGTTTGCTGTTCTATTAGGAATACATTGGGTATTAACACCAATTATCATGTGGTATGTCAGCCAGGAAATCGAAAGAATAAATGCAATCCAGCAATTAAACGAAGAAGAAAAACAATATGTATTAGAAATTGGAAAAAGAACATGGAAATACTTTGAGACATATTTAACCGAAGAAAACAACTATCTCATTCCTGACAACTACCAAGAAGACAGACAAGAAAAAATTGTACCACGAACTTCCTCAACCAATATAGGACTTTCTTTATTGGCTGTTATCTCCGCCTATGACCTACAATATATCGATTTAGAAAAAGCAATAAACTTAATCGAGAAAATTATCAACACCATAGAAAGTCTAGTAAAATGGAATGGACATTTATATAACTGGTATAATATCAAAACAAAAGAACCATTAAATCCAAGATATATATCTACAGTAGATAGTGGGAATCTAGTAGGATATCTATATGTAACAAAAGCCTTTCTAGCTAGCGAAGTTGCCAAGGTTGCCACGGGTTCCGGGTTTATTTGGCAACCTAATTTAATAAATGAAAAGACAGCAGAAGGTTGCCAAATAAACCCGGAACCCGTGGCAACCGCGGCAACCGCGGCAACCTTAGTAGCAATTGATAGACTGATTGAAAATACAGACTTTAGTGTACTTTATGACCAAGAACAGCAACTTTTTTCAATTGGTTTTAATCTAGAAGAGAATAAATTGACAGATTCTTATTATGATTTATTAGCTTCAGAAGCAAGACAAGCAAGTTTAATAGCAATTGCCAAAAAAGATGTGCCAAGTAGACATTGGAACCATTTAAGTAGAACCTTAACTACATTAGGAAAGTATAAAGGGCTAGTTTCATGGTCAGGAACGGCTTTTGAATATTTAATGCCTAATATTAATATCCCTAAATATAAAGGAAGTTTACTAGATGAATCTTGCCAATTTTTAATAAAAACACAAATGGAATATAGCAAAAACTTAAACATTCCTTGGGGAATTTCAGAATCGGCTTTTAATGTAAAAGATTTAAAATCTAATTATCAATACAAAGCTTTTGGGGTTCCTTGGTTGGGATTAAAAAGAGGATTAGCGGATGAAATGGTAGTTTCTAGTTATGGAGGAATGTTAGCAATAACAGAAGAACCAAAGGAAGAGGTTCAAAATTTGAAGTGGTTAGAAAAAGAAGGAATGTATGGTGAATTTGGATTTTATGAAGCAATTGATTATACGCCAGAAAGAGTAGAAAAAGGTAGAAATTCAGCAATCGTCAAAACGTATATGGCACACCATCAAGGATTGATTTTGCTTAGTATTAATAATCTATTTCACGATAACATCTTACAAAAAAGATTTATGAAAAACCCTGAGATAGAATCTGTTAGTATATTACTGCAAGAAAATATGCCAGAAAAAGCAATTATAACCAAAGAGAAAAAGGAAAAAGTAGAAAAATTAAAATATAAAGATTATGAAAATTATGTACAAACTACCTATAAAAAAATAGAGGGAGAGTTAATGACAGGAAACTTTATCTCTAACGAGGATTATGTAATTGCTATGAATCCAAAAGGAGAAGGTGTCAGTAAATATAAAGATATTTATATTAATCGATTTAAATCAACAGACGACTATCCACAAGGCATCTTCTTTACCATTAAAAATATTAAAACAAAAAGTATATGGAGTTCTAACTATTCTCATAATGAAAAGAAAGAGAACCAATATCAAATTAGCTTTATGCCAGATAAAAACGAACAAGAAATGCACAATGGAAACATCAAAACAATTATCCAAACAACTATTAGCTCTAATCATCATGAGATAGATGATTTTGGGGACGGAGGAAAAAATCATGATAGAGAGCAAAGTGAAAATTCGCCAGTAGAAATAAGAAGAGTAATTCTAAAAAATGAAGGAAGCGAAGAAGAAATTTTAGAAGTAACTTGTTATTTTGAGCCAGTATTATCAAAAAAAGAACAAGATTATGCACATCCAGCTTTTAACAATTTATTTTTAATTAACAAATTGGATGAAAAAACAAATAGTATTATAATAGAAAGAAAAAATCGAGAAGTTAATCAGCCTAAAATTTATCTAGGAGCAAATTTATCCACAAATAGTGAGACAATTGGGGATTTCGAATACGAAATTGATGAAGAAAAGTTTATTGGTAAAGGAAATTTAGGAATTCCTAACATGATAAAAAATTCTATTCCTTTATCTAAAAAAACAGGATTAGTAACAGAACCAATTGTGGCTTTAAAAAGAACCATAAAAGTAAAGCCACAAGAAGAAGCAATCATTGATTTAATTTTATCAGTAAATGAACAAGAAGAAAATGTAATTGAGAATATAAAAAAATATCGAGCGACAGAAAAAGTGACCAAAGAATTTGAACTGACAAAAGCGAGAGTAGAAGCTGAAAGTAGATATTTAGGCATCAAAGGTAGCGATAGAGAAATGTATCAAAAAATCTTATCTTATCTTGTTTTTGATAATCCTATTAAATCGCAATTCCTACAAAATAAAAGAAAACAGAGTCATTACTGCCAAAGTGAACTATGGAAATATGGGATTTCTGGAGATTTACCAATTATTCTAGTAAAAATAAGAAATGTAAATGATGGATACCTTTTGAAGGAAGTTTTAAAAGCCCATGAATTCTTTAAAATGAAAAGTGTAGAAACCGAATTGGTTATTTTAGATGAAGAAAAACATAGCTATGAAAACTATGTAAAAGAAGAAATTGAAGGAAATATTTTAAATCAACATATGGGATATTTGAAAAATCAAAGAGGTGGAATATTCACATTAAGTAAAGGGGAAATTGCTAAAAAAGATATTGAACTATTAGAGTTTTTAGCAGGCATCATCATTGATAGTAATAAAGGTGGGCTAAGGAATAATATCAAAGAGATAGAAGAAAATTATAAAGAAAGACAAGAAATAATAGGAGAAGAAATCCAAAGACCTATCTTTTATGAGGAAGAGAACGAAGATATTGATTTTTTAGCTAATAAGGAACAATTAAAATATTATAATGAGTATGGCGCATTTTCAGAAGATGGAAAAGAATATATTATTCGAACCAATCAAGAAAATAGATTACCAACCGTATGGAGTCATATCATGGCAAATAAAAAATTTGGAACACTTGTAACGCAAAACTTAGGAGGGTATAGTTGGTATAAAAATTGTAGATTAAATCGAATATCTAGTTGGGCCAATCAGCCAAATTATGATATTCCATCAGAAGTACTTTATCTAAAAGACATGGAAAACCAGAAAGCATGGTCAATTGGATTAAATCCGATGCCAGATGAGAAAAACTACAACATTATCTATGGATTTGGTTATTGCAAATATTTCCACAAAAGTAGTGGAATGGAACAAGAACTTGAAATATTTGTACCAAAAGAAGATAGTTGTAAAGTAGGGATTTTAAGCTTGAAAAACAAAACACCAAATCGAAAAAAACTGAAGTTATATTACTATGTTAAACCAGTTATAGGAGAAGACGAAATAAAATCGAATGGTTATATTGATTTGAAATTTGATGGTAATAACAATCTTGTGCAAGCAAAAAATTTATATCGAGAAGAAATGGAAAAAACGAGAGTTTATATTTCTTCAAGTGAAAAAATAAAGTCTTATACAGGAGATAAAAATTTCTTTTTAGGAGAAGGGGGAATAACAAATCCAAGTGCCTTGAAAAAGGTCTCTTTAAACAATCAAAACGCTTTAGGCAGAAAGGCTTGTATGGCTTATGAAATCGAAATAGAATTGGAAAGCTTTGAAGAAAAGCAGATTTCTATTATCTTAGGTGCAGAAGAGGAAGAAATGGATTGCAAAAATATAGCTTATAAATATCAAAAAATAGCTAATTGTAAGGAAGAGTTAGATAGAGTAAAAAATCATTGGAAAGAGTTTTTAGGAAAAATACAAGTCTATACACCGATTGAATCAACCAATATTTTATTAAATGGATGGATAATTTATCAAATTGTCAATAGCCGACTAATTGGAAAAACGGGGTATTATCAATCAGGTGGAGCATTTGGATTCCGTGACCAGTTACAAGATGTAATTGGGCTAAAATACCTAGAACCTGAAATTTTGAAACAACAAATTATCAAACACAGTGAACATCAATTTATAGAAGGAGATGTAGAACATTGGTGGCATGAAGAAAACCAAAGAGGAATTCGAACCAGATTTTCAGATGACTTATTATGGTTAGCTTTTGTTGTAATAGAATATATTGATTTTACAGGTGATAGCAGCATTTTAGACTTAGAGACTTCATATTTAGAAGGGGCTGTTTTAGAAGAGGGACAAGACGAAAGATATGAAAAATACTTGCCAAGTAAACAAAAAGGAAGCATTTATGAACATTGTATCAAAGCAATAGAAAGAAGCTTAAATTTTGGAGACAACGGATTGCCTAAAATCGGGTCAGGAGACTGGAATGATGGGTTTAGTACAGTAGGAAACAAAGGAAAAGGGGAAAGTGTATGGTTAGGATTTTTCTTGAGCATGATTTTAGAAAATTTTGTATCAATTTGCCATCAAAAAGGAGATGAAGAACTAGCTAAGAAATACGAAGAAACTAGAAATAATTTAAAAAGAGCTCTCAACACAAACGGATGGGATGGAAGATGGTACAAAAGAGCTTTTATGGATGATGGAAATGTATTAGGAAGTATGGAAAATGAAGAATGTAGAATTGATAGTATTGCTCAAAGTTGGAGTGTTATTTCTAAAATGGGAGACAATGATAAAAAATATATTTCAATGGAAAGCTTAGAAAATCATCTAATCGATAGGGAGAATGGTATTATCAAATTGTTAGATCCACCATTTGAAAAAAGCAAGTTAGAGCCAGGATATATTAAAGCTTATTTACCAGGAGTTAGAGAAAATGGAGGACAATATACTCATAGCTCAGTTTGGGTAATTATTGCAGAAGCTATGTTAGGATTTGGAGACAAAGCATTTGAATTATATCGAATGATAAATCCAGTTGAACACAGTAGAACGAAAGAAGCAAGCAAAAAATACAAAGTAGAACCATATGTCATAGCAGCCGATATTTATGGGACAGGAAACTTAGCAGGACGAGGTGGTTGGACATGGTATACTGGTTCAGCTGGATGGTATTACAAAGCAGGAATTGAAAATTTATTAGGACTAAAAATAGAGCAAGGATATTTAAAAATACAACCATGTATTCCAAAAGAATGGAAAGAATATCAAATCAAATACCAATATCAAGAAAGCGTATACAACATCAGAATAAAAAATCCAAATGGAAAAAATGGTTTTGAAGAAGGAAATAGCAAAGTACGATTAAATGGTAATCCAATTGATAATTGCATTAAATTAGATGGAAGCAGAAATGTTTATCAATTGGAAGTAGAGTTATAACTTGAAATTTGTAGTGATTTGTGATACAATAACAACAGTTACCATATATTAAGTCTATATTCTTAAGGAGGAAAGCAACATGAACAAAAAAATTTTTAAGGCTTTAAAGGTAGGATTAAAGTTATTTATTAAAAGGAACTTAGAAATCTTAATAGTAATCTTAATTTTTTTTGGCGTAATTCCTTTCGTCATAGTATTACTTTCATGGATTATGAAAATATTTAATATAGTCCCAAAAGAAGGAACCGAAATTCCTATTTGTCTGGCTATAGTAATAGGGGTTCCTTGGATCATTGGTTCGTTTATACACGCCATAAATGCAGTAAGATATAGCGAGGAAATGAAATGCACGATGGAAGAAGCATGGAAGGCAACGACTCCCATTGAACCAGAAGAGGATTTTTAATTCAAAAGCTTGAGTTTTGTTAAAACTCAAGCTTTTTAAACGGTTGAGACAGTTGGGGACAGGTCTTAATTGTCTCATTTTTATTAATGGAATAATTTTATTAAAAATATAGAAAATGAAACAGTTAAGACCTGTCCCCAACTGTCTCAATTGTCTCAAAATAAATCATAAAAGTTTTTAAATTCGTAGCCTTGTTCCATTAAATAATCAATCGAGTCTTTTAAAATAGAAGGAGTGTCGTTTACATCAGAGGTATCATGCATCAAGATAACTAAAGTACCTTTATTTTTGGAAGACTTCTTTAAATTGTTAAGAAGCTGGGAATTACTATATTTTTTTACAGAGTCGTTATTTAGACAATTCCAGTCAACATAGGTATAATTCATGTCTGCAAGAAGTTTGGTGGCTTCTTTTTTCTTAGTTTTATAGTTAGAAGACATATAACCATTGGGAAAACGAAAGACATGAGAACAATAATTTTCAATTCCTATAGCTTTGCTAATTTCGATATCGGTATTTTTTACTTCAGAGACGAAGCTTTCAGCACTTTGATATAACTTTTTATTATCATGATGATAACCATGATTCGCAATATAATGACCTTCTTCATAGGCTCTTCTTACTAATTCAGGATGTTCTTTAACATGTTTTCCTACTACGAAGAAAGTAGCTTTTATATTTTCTTCTTTCAAAATGTCTAAAATTTTGGCAGTAGCTTTTTGTGTTGGTCCATCATCAAATGTCAAATAAGCTAATTTGTCATTTGTCTTTGTTAAAGTGGCAATTTTTTCTTTTAAAGACTCTTCTACTACACTATTAGTAGTTAATTCAAAAGCAAAGGAAAATGGCTTAATATAAGCAAGAAGAATACAGAAAAATAGAACACAAAGAAAAAAGACAGATAATAAAATTTTTTTGTGCAAAATAATTATTTTCATACAATCCTCCATGATACTAATATATGAAAAAAAAGTGCAAAAATGAATAAGAAAAACGTCGAAAAATGCGATGAAAAGCCTAGAAATATAAGGAAAAGGTATTGATAAAATATAAAATTTATGCTAGGATAGGAACAAGATTTTTTATCAATTTAAATTAAAAAGCGCTTTTAAAATTAATTTAAAATTCAAAATAATTAATTCTAAAAATTAATTCGAAAAAATCAAACTAAAATCGAAAAATAAAACTTTACCCATAAGGGTTGAATTTGTGATGCCTTTTTGGTAAAATAGAAAGGAAGGAATAAATGCCACAAAGAATAAAAGAACTAACAAGATTGCCATTAAACAATGACTATGTTTTTAAAAGAGTCTTTGCGCACGAAGGAAATGAAGACATTTTAAAAGACTTTTTAGAAGCAATCTTACATATAAAAATACAAAAAATAGAGGTACAAAACCCAGAATTACCCAAGAACTACAAAGAAGAGAAAAAAGGAACATTAGATATAAAAATACAGATGAATGAGAATATCTTAATTGATGTTGAAATGCAAATTGCAAACGAAGAAAATATCGATAGTAGGAGTACGACATATCTAGGAAAGCTAATAGCCAATCAGTTACATCCAGGTGATATATACACAAAATTAAAGAAATCGATAATGATATGTATTTTGAACTTTGAATATTTTAAAACGAATAATTATCATAATATAGCGAAAATGAAATTTGATAAAGCGACAGAAGAGAGTTACATTGATATGGGATATGAGGAGGAGGAAGAAATAGCAACTTCTTATATGGAAATGCATTTTATAGAATTACCTAAGTTTATGAAGAAAAATCCAGAAGCTAAAACTAAATTAGAGCAATGGTTGTGGTTGTTAGCGGGAAAGGAGGAGAAAATAGAAATGGCCCAAAAGGAGAATGAAGAAGTGAAAAAAGCGGTTGAAGTATTAGAGGTAATGAGTATGGATCCCAAAGAAAGGGAGCGATGCGAGTCAATTGCAATGTATGAATTTTTCCGAAAAGATGCCGAAAGAATTAAATTTGAAAAAGGAATAAAACAGGGAAAAGAAGAAGGCAAAATAGAAGGTAAAATAGAAAAGCAAAAAGAAATTGCTAAAAAGCTTTTAAAAAAAGGAATGAAAGTACAAGAAATTACGGAGATAACAGAGCTATCAAAGGAAGAAATTGAAAAAATAAAATAAATAAGAACACGGCTAAGATGAATTTTAGTCGTGTCTTTATTTAATACTATCAGCTTCTTCTTGAGAAATGTATCCATATTCAACCATTCGATTTAAAACATTTCGTTGGCGTTTTTTCGCTAAATCTGGATTAACAGTTGGGGCATACACAGAAGGTGCATTAGGAACACCTGCTAACATGCTTGCTTCCTCTAAAGTTAAATCTTTTGGATCTTTTTGATAATAACCATGACTAGCATCATAAATGCAATAGTATCCATCTCCAAAATAAGAAGAATTTACATACAAAGCCAAGATTTCATCTTTACTATAATTTCTTTCTAGATCATAAGCAGCAAAAATTTCACCTAATTTTCTAACCAAAGTTTTATCTTGATTAAAGATAACATTTTTTGCTACTTGTTGGGTAATAGTACTACCCCCTTCATCAAATTCACCATCACGAATATTCGTATAAAGAGCTCTTGCAATTCCAATAGGGTCAATCGCGCCATGCTCGTAATAACGATGATCTTCTACAGCAATTACAGCATTTACATAGTTTTTTGATAAATCACAAAAAGGAGTATAATGTTCTTGACTGGTTACTTCCTCTATTCGAGTAATCAAAGGCTTATCTTTTAGTGTATTAGAATAGTAACTAAATCCAATTACCAAAACAATACTAGCAATAACAACTAAAAGAATCAATAATAGAATCAATAATTTTTTTAACAATTTCATAAGTACCTCTTTTCTACCTCTATTATATAATAAAGTTTGGGACAAAGAAATAGAATTCATAAAAAATTAATAATCGAAAGTCAACTTTACAAAAAAATAGGGATGTGATAAAATTCCAGACAATAAAACAAAAGGATAAGAGGAGAAAAAGAAATGATAAAATTTACAAAAATGCATGGATTAGGCAATGATTATGTGTATATCGATGCTATAAATCAAAGAATAGAAAACGAAACATCTTTAGCACAATTTGTAAGTAGTAGACATTTTGGAGTTGGGTCAGATGGTCTAATTTTAATATGCGAAAGTGAAGTAGCAGATTTTAAAATGAGAATGTTCAATAGTGATGGAAGCGAAGCAGAAATGTGCGGAAACGGAATACGATGTGTAGGAAAATTTGTATACGATAAAAGATTAACAGATAAAACAATTGTAACGATTGAAACATTGGCAGGAATTAAAACGTTACAGCTCAATATAGAGAATGGAGAAGTACAAACGGCTAGAGTGGATATGGGAGAACCAGTTTTAGCACCAGAAAAGATACCAGTTATGGCAATTGAAGAACCAGTACAAAACCTAAAAGTACAAGCATTTGATAAAGAATTCAAGTTTACTTGTGTATCTATGGGAAATCCACATGCTATTACAATGGTAGAAGACACAGAAACTTTTGAAGTAGAAAAGTATGGAAGGATTTTAGAAATTGCATCTGTATTTCCAAGCAAGACAAATGTAGAATTTATAGAAATTGAAGATCAAGAGCATATTAAGATGAGAGTGTGGGAAAGAGGTTCTGGAGAAACATTAGCCTGTGGAACGGGTGCTTGTGCAACAGCAGTGGCTGGATACTTAAATGGTTTGACGAATCGACATGTTTATATTGAGTTATTGCGGAGGAACATTAGAAATAGAATGGAAAGAGGATAATCACGTGTATATGACTGGACCAGCAGTAACAGTATTTGAAGGAGAATTAAACGAATATTAAAAAAGAGGGATTTTAAGGACGTGCCTTAGAATCCCTCCTAATCGTCTTCTAGTTTATTAATGTCAAATAAAGGAGAATTAAAAAAGTCTGGAAGAGATAGATTTAATCCTCTACAAATTCGCATAATAGTTAAGATAGATATATTCGTATTAGGTCTAGCATTTAGATTAGCTAATGTAGATTGTGTAATTCCACAAATAGTACAAAGTTTATTTACAGTAATGTTTCTATCTTTACAAAGTTCATAAATTCTATCTTTGATAGCTGAGCTTAATATCATATTATCACCTTTTAAAAGTATAACAAAGAAATAAATAAAAACTTAACTCTATAGAGTTGACGAATAAGAAATACAATGGTAAAATACAAATAAATAATAGAGAAAGAGAGCGTACAAATGAAGAAAAGAGAGAGTACAGGTATTACATTAATTGCTTTAGTAATTACCATTATTATTTTGCTAATCCTAGCAGGAATAAGCATAGCAACTTTAACAGGACAAAATGGACTAGTAACAAAAGCAAACACTGCAAAAACAGAAACAGAGGAAAAATCGGCAAAAGAGAAAATAAACTTAGCAATTTTAGGGAGCATAACTGAAGATCAACACTTAAATATAGAAGACTTTGAAAAGGAAATTGAAAGATTAGGTGGAATTGTAACCGAAAAGACAGAAGAAACCATTACAGTAGAAATGGATGGCTATGAAGCTATTATTGACATTAAAACAAAAAAAATAGTAAAATTTGAACCAATAAAAGGGTTAAAGCCTAAATTAGATATTAAACAAGAAGCAAAAGATACAATAGTAACGATAACAGTAGAAGTAATTAACCAAGTAGAGATAGTAAATTCTATAACAATTACTAATTTAGATACAGGAAAAAATTTAACAGGAATAGTAAACGGTAAAAAAGGAACATTTGATACAACATTAAATGGATTTTATAAAGTAGAAGTAAATGCAACAACAGAAGGAGTACAAAAAACAACAATACAAACTATTGAAGTAAATCAAATACCAGTAACATTTTCGAAAAATCATGGTCGAATTGATGTAGTATGGTTAGATATAAACGATAATATCATAGAAAAGCCAAGTGAACCAAACTTAGGAAATATGACCAGAGTAAAGTGGGAGGGAACCACAGAAGTAGAATTACAAAGTAACGATGGATGGTATGATTATAAAGAAAAAGAAGGAAAAGATGAAAATTTAGAAAGTCATTGGGCAAATGCAAAAAATACAGATGGAAGCTATTTTGTATGGATACCAAGATATGCATATCGAATTACATATTATGAAAGTGAAACAAGTAATAAAATAACAGGATATTGTGATGGAAAAGGAATAAGAACAGTAAATGGAGAAGTACAACAAAAAATAAGTGATTTTGCAAAATCAGTAGAAATAAACGGAAAAAGTTATCTAGTTCATCCAGCTTTTCGAAATGGAACAAAAAATAATTTCAAAAATGGAGAATGGGATAGCGAACTTTCTGGAATTTGGGTAGGAAAATATGAGAGTGCAAAAAATGATGCGACAGCAGGTTCAGTTGGTTCAGGAGTTAATATAAAAATAGTACCAGGGGTAAGAAGCTGGTATACTGCCAAAATATTTGAATATTATGAAAAAAGTTATAAATATGATAGAAGTAAAGAAAGTCATTTAATGAAAAATAGTGAGTGGGGAGCTGTAGCTTATTTAACGCAAAGTCAATATGGAAGAAATGGTCATGAAATTGATATCAATAACAGTGGCTCCTATATTACAGGAAATGGAGGTGGAAGTACTAATGCTGGATTCACATCAGGAATAACTAATGCTTATAACACCACTAAAGGAGCCAAAGCAAGTACAACAGGAAATATATATGGGATTTATGATATGTCAGGAGGAGCTAGGGAATATGTAGCCAGTTATATTAGTAATGGAAATAGGGTTTTATCAGCAGCAAGTGGAGAATCATTTACTAGTACAGTGGCTAATATTAAAGGATATCAAACATTAAGTACAAAATATGAAACGGTGTATCCATATGCTACAAGTGAAAATTCTAACAATAATTACAAGGCATATAAGGACGCTATGTATGGGTATGGAGATGCTATCTTGGAAATATCTATAAGAGGGGACAATCAAGGTGGTAATAACATTAGATGGTGGGAAGATCAATTGATCTACCCATATAATTCTTTTCCATTTATGAGACGAGGAGGAGATAAAGGAGATAAAGAGTCGGCTGGAATTTTTTCTCTTATATGGGATGGTATAAATCAAGCAGGTGAGAGGGGATTTCGTGTAGTCTTGATGGGAGACTAAGAATATTGGATTCCGGATAGCTTTATATCTAAAAACAAAACAAAAATTCGTATAAACACTTGACAATTTCGTCAAGTGTTTATATAATGTGAAAAGAAAATAGAAAAGCAAGAAAGGACGAAAAAATAAATGAAAGAACAATTCTTAGAACTATTAAAAAGTATAAAAAGAGAAGGAATAGAAGAACTAATCAGTTTCTTAGAAAAATCAGACTTTTTCATTGCACCAGCCAGCACCAGATTTCATGGAGACCATGAAGGAGGATTAGTAGAACACAGTTTAAAAGTATATGAAATCTTAAAACACAAAGTAGAAAATTGCATCATGCCAATCGACATACCAGAAGAATCCATTATAGTAATCGCACTATTACACGACATTTGCAAAACCAACTTCTATAAAGTAGACTATAGAAATGCAAAAAATGCACTAGGAGTATGGGAAAAAGTGCCATATTACACAGTAGACGACACCATACCATATGGACATGGCGAAAAATCTGTTATGATGATAACCGAATATATCAAACTAACACCAGAAGAAAAATACTCTATTCGTTGGCATATGGGATACACCGAGCCAAAAGAAAACTACAATGCCATTGGAAGTAGCTATGCCAAATATCCAATTGCATTATTAACACATGAAGCAGACTTAGAAGCAACTTATTTTTATGATACATAAAAAAGAAAGGAAAAAAAATATGTTAGCCTATATAAAAGGAACCCTAGAAATGAAAATGACAGGATACATAGTTATCGATGTAGGAGGACTAGGATACAAAGTATACATGTCAGAAGCAGGAATTGAGAAGCTGGAAAACATTGGAGAAACGATAAAAGTACACACATACTATAAAGTAAGAGAAGACGACATTAGCATTTATGGATTTAACACATTAGAAGAACTAAAAATGTTTGAACTATTAATTAGTGTAAGTGGAGTAGGAGCCAAAACAGCCTTAACCATGTTAGCTGTATGCGAACCATCTGAATTTGCCCTAGCCATTATAGCAGAAGATGTAAAAGCGTTAACTGCTATACCAGGAATTGGAGCTAAATCAGCCCAAAGAATAATCTTAGAATTAAAAGATAAAATAACGAAAGAACAACAAATTGAAAAAATAAATAAACAAGTAAACAGCAAAACAAAAGCAAAAGAAACAACAGAAGTAGAAGATAAGCTACAATTAGCATTAGAAACCAATACAAAAGTAGAAGAAGCAATGGCAGCATTGCAAGTACTAGGATACAACAAAAAAGAAATTGAAAAAGTATTTAATCAACTAGATAAAAACGAACTATCAACAGAAGAATTAATCAAAAAAGGATTAAATCTTCTAGGAAAATAAATAGGACGATGATTTTGGGGACGGAGGAAAAAATCATGAACAGTAATGAACCACTAGCCTTTCGTATGAGACCGAAAACGCTAGAAGAATATGTAGGACAAGAACATGTAATACGGAAAAGACAAAATTTTATACCGAACCATAAAAGCAGACAGATTATCTAGCATCATTTTGTTTGGTCCTCCAGGCTGTGGAAAAACATCTTTAGCAAGAGTAATTAGTGAAACAACCAAATACAAATTTTATAAAATCAATGCAGTAACATCAGGGGTAGCAGAAATCAAGAAAGTGGTAGAAGAAACCAAAAATTTTATGCTAAATCCTACTGGAAAAAGTATCTTATTTATTGACGAAATTCACAGATTTAACAAATTGCAACAAGATGCTTTACTACCATTTGTAGAAAATGGGACGGTTATTTTAATTGGAGCAACTACCGAAAATCCATACTTTGAAGTAAATAAGGCTTTAATCTCAAGGTCAATGGTAATCAAACTAAATCCATTAACAGAACAAGATATTTATCAAGTACTAAAAAATGCATTAGAAAGAAAAGATGGACTAGGAGAATACAACATTAAAATAGAAGATGAAACACTAAAAAAAATAGCAGGAATAAGTAATGGAGATGTAAGAACTGCTCTAAATGGATTAGAAGTAGCAACATTAACAACGCCAATGAGTGAAGATGGTCATATTCATTTAACAGATGAAGTGATTAAAAATAGTATTCAAAATCGAAAAGCCATATTTGATAAAAATGGAGAAGAACACTATGACAATATCAGTGCTTTTATCAAATCAATGAGAGGTTCAGATCCAGATGCCGCTGTATTTTATTTAGCAAGGGCATTAAATGGAGGAGAAGACCCATTGTTTTTAGCTAGAAGAATCGTTATCTGTGCATCAGAAGATGTAGGAATGGCGAACCCAAATGCCTTAGTAGTAGCCAATTCAGCCATGCAAGCGATTCATATGATTGGAATGCCAGAAGCAAGAATTCTATTATCAGAAGCAGCTGTATATGTAGCAACTTCTAAAAAATCAAATGCAAGTTATATGGCAATTAACAAAGCATTAGAAGATGTGCAAACAAAAGATACGGGAGAAATTCCAATGCACATAAGAAATGCACCAGTTCAAAAAATGAGAGAACTAGGATATAGCGAAGGATATTTATATCCTCATGACTTTCCAGGACACTATGTAGAACAACAGTACTTACCAGATAAAATGTTAGGAACAAAATATTATGAGTTAGATTGAATAAAAAAATAAAAAATGGAAAACCTACTAAAAAGTAGGTTTTTATTATGATAAAAAAAATGATAATCGGATTATTAGCAGGAGTTATTAGTGGGCTATTTTCAACAGGTGGAGGAATGATATTAGTACCCGCCTTTATTCACTTATTAAATGTTGACGATACAAAAGCAAGAGGAACATCAGTTTTTTGTATATTACCTATGGTGGTAACAAGCAGTTTCTTCTATTATAAAGGGAATTTTATTGACTGGAAAATTGCCTTTCTATGTGCAATAGGAGGAGCAATTGGTGGTTATATAGGGGCAAAGATTTTAAAAAAATTACCAAAAGAAGTAATGAAAATAGTATTTACAATATTCTTAGTTTATGTATCTTACAAGATGATTTTTAGCTAAAATATTTTGCTGAGGAGGAAACATGACAGAAGTCTTAATAGGAATTGTATCTGGAATTGTGAGTGGAACAGGAATGGGAGGAGGAACCATTCTAATTTTTCTATTAACATTTATGCTAGGAATAGAACAACATGTAGCTCAAGCAACTAATCTAATTTTCTTCATTCCTACAGCAATTGTGGCCATTCTTGTGAATTTAAAAAATAAAAATATTGACATGAAACTGGCAATTATAATATCTGTATTTGGAATTTTAGGAGCTATTATAGGAGCTAATATTTCCATTCATATTGATGTAGGTATTTTAAAAAAGTGTTTTGGAATTTTCTTGGCAGTTATCACAATTAATGAAATATATTCCATCATTAAATTATATAAAATAAAGTATAAAAATAAGGAAAAAAAGAGAAAATAAAAAAGAGGTGAGTAATATGAAATTTGTTAAAGGTGTTATGATTGGTGGATTAATCACGACAGGACTAATGATGATGTATGCAGAAAATGATGTAATGAACAAGAAAAAGCTAATGAAAAAAGGAAAACAATTAGCTAAGAGAATGGGGATAATGTAAAAATATTGCCAAAAGGGATGCTCCTTTTTGGCAATATTTTTGTATTTTTAAATGTTATTTACAGTCATGTTTTTCAAAGCAATCTTCTTCTTCATGTTTTTCACATTTATCGCAATCTGAGATAAAACAATCACATTTATCGCATTTTTCACCTTTTAAGCATTTACCTTCATGATGACATTTTGCGCAAATTTTGATTTTCTTAGTATCATTTACCCAAATTTGTAAAGCATATTCTTTTCCAGGACAAAGAGGTCCAAATACGAATTCGCCTTCTTTATCGGTAAAAGTATGACCGATAGGTCTTCTTTCTTCTTTGCCATGCTCACAAACAACTTCCACTAATTTTACAACAGCATCTTTAACTGGTTCTTTAAAACAATTTTTTACAACTCCATAAATAACGTCACGATTATCTTCTGGTAAAGTTATATCTAAATCAAATTGTTTTCCTCCTGAGATGACGCCATCTACGTCAAGAACTGGACAAAAAGGTTTTTTGTTATCCATTTTCTATCATTCCTTTCTTATTTGTAACTTTTAAGTTACTTTATATATCATATGAAGAAAAATACAAAAAGTTGACTGATTATGTAAAAAGTGATAAAATACGACATGTAACAGCGTAAAAGTAGCAAATTGTTAGAAAAAGGAGGAAATTTAAATGTATGAAGAACAAGCAAAAGAATTTGCCAAAAAAGTCTATGAGGAGCGGAAAAAGAAAGTAGAAGAAGAAGAAAAAAAGAAAGAAAGCGAGATTTTTCAACATGTTATGAACATAATGGAGATGTTTTCTTATTCAACCAAGGAAGAGACCATGGTAAGAGAAATAGACTTAGTGCCAAAGGTCGAAAATAAGAGATTCTTAGAAATAAGCGTAAAAGGAGAAGACGGAGATTTTCTAAACAGTAAGGAGATTCCAAAGGAAATTAAAGAAGCAATTGGAAAAACTAAAATACCAAAAGAACTAAGGTTAGAAATATGTGAATATTTCCGAAAAAATCTATCAGACTATTTTATTATCGATGTGGTACTAGGAGTGGTACAAATATATTTAAAAAAAGACATAACAATTTGTGAAAAAGAAGAAGCGGAAGAGTAAGCTTCTGGAACGAAAAGGATAGCAGGGAAACTTGCTATTCTTTTTTTGAGACAAGGGGGACAGGTCTAAACTGTCTCATTCTTTATATTTTTAGTAAAAATTATTTTATTTAAGGAAAAAATGAGACAGTTTAGACCTGTCCCCCTTGTCTCATGATTTTTTCCTCCGTCCCCAAAATCATGGTTATTTTTTGAATAGGAAAAGCATACAATGAAAAGAGCACTAACTTAAAGGAGAAGGAGGAATTTATCATGTTTTTCGTATTCAATAAACAAAAAATATATACATATATGGTATCTATTGTAACAGTAGTACTACTATTTTGTGTGGCAGGAAGCCTAAATAATACTAGTAATGGAGGAAATACGATACAAACATCAAGTACAACAGGAAAGCTATTGCCAATTTATAATGTACAAACAGAAGAAAAAAAGGTTGCTTTTACGATGAATTGTGCTTGGAATGCAGATGATATTGATAGTATTTTGAAAACGTTACAAGATAATCAAACAAAAATAACTTTTTTTATGGTAGGGGATTGGATTGAAAAATTCCCAGATGCAGTTAAAAAAATACACGAAGCAGGGCATGAAATAGCAAGTCACAGTGATACTCATCCACATGTAAATAATTTAAGTTATGAGAAAAACATAGAAGAGATTGAGAAAAGTAATGAGAAAATTGAAAAAGCCACGGGTAAAAGAACCAAAATTTATCGAGCACCTTATGGAGAATATAATGATACAGTTATCAAATCAGCACAAGATAAGGGATATCATACTATACAATGGAATTTAGATACGCTTGATTATACAGGATTAACGCGGAGATGAGATGTGGAAACGATTAGAAGCAAAAATAAAAGCGGGGGATATTATCTTAAGTCATAATGGAACAAAACATACAGCAGATAGTTTAGATATGTTATTAAAAAATATCAAACAAAAAGGATTAGAAGTTGTACCAGTATCAGACCTTATCTATTTAGAAAATTACACTATCAATAGCAATGGAACCCAGTGCAAGAAATAAAAAATAAATTTCTTATTTTAGCATAAAATTACCAAAAAAGGAAATAATACTTCTATAAAATAAAAAATAGGGGATAGGAAATGTCATTTATCGGTATCGTGGCCAGTCGAAAATGTTTTGAAAACATCAAAAAGAAAATTATAGAAGAAATAAAAGAGGAAAACGTCCAATTAATTCAAATTAATTTAAGAAGTATCGAAAATATAAAAAACATAAAATTTGAAACAATTATCGTAGAAGACAATTTAGCAAAATTTAAAGAACACAAAGAAATTTTAGATAGAATTTTTGAAAATACGCAATATATCATGATAAATACAGATAAAAACCCTGATTATGAAGAGATGGACAAAATAACAAACAGTATAACGTATGGACTAAACCAAAAAGCTATGGTTACAGTGTCTAGCATAAGTGAAACAGATATTTTAGTTTATTGGCAAAAAACATTACAAAATCGAGAAGGAAATCAAGTTGAAATCGAAGAAAGAAGAATAAAAAAAGGTAGTGAATGCATATTAAAAACATATGAAATATTAATTATTTATACATTATTAAAAATATATCAAAAAGACATAATGACGAAAACATAGGAAAAAACTAACTTTTTTGAATAAAATTAACTTTTTATGTAGACAAAACCAAAAAAATAGTGTATAATAAAAAATGTAATAATTGCGCAGTAAGAAAAATATACAATGGCAAAATTAAAAAATTGCAGACGATAAAAGAGAAAAGATAGGGAGGAAAAGAATTTGGATACCAATTATTTAGAAAACAACTACTTAACATTAGTAGGAAAAGTTACAGGAGAAAAAGAATTTAGTCATGAAATTTATGGAGAAAGATTTTATATCTTCAAATTAGGAATTCCACGTTTAAGTGGAAACGAAGATATCATACCAATTACCATATCAGAAAGACTAATTGGAGAAGACACCTTAACAGAAGGAAAAAAATTATTAGTAAAAGGTCAATTTAGATCTTATAACAGTTATGAAAATGAAAGAAACAGATTGATTTTAACCGTTTTTGCAAAAGACGTTATGGAAGTAGAAGAAAACGAAAATGAAGAAGAAAATGAAATCGTTAGAAAAGATACCATAACAAACGAGGTGGTATTAATAGGATATATCTGTAAAAAACCAATTTATAGACAAACACCATTTGGAAGAGAAATTTCAGACATATTACTTGCTGTTAACAGAGCTTATAACAAATCAGATTACATCCCATGTATTAGCTGGGGAAGAAACGCAAGATTTTGCCAAAACTTAGAAGTAGGAACACAAGTAAAAGTAGTAGGAAGAGTTCAATCTAGAACCTATGAGAAAAAATATGAAGATGGAACTGTTCAAACAAGAGTAGCATATGAAGTTTCAGTAGGAAGCTTAGAAATAATCGAAGAAAAAGACTTAGAAAAAGAAGAGAACATAGATGCAGAAACTGAAAATCAAGAAGCAGTATAGGATTGTATAAGTAAAATAGATAAAAAGTTTCAAAGGGCTAGCCTTTTGGAACTTTTTTTGATATAATTTGAAAAACAAAACAAAGAAAAGAGGAAAATTGATGAAGGAAAAGAAAGTTAGTGCATCTGTTAAATTTACCATACTAGCAGTTATTCTAATTACTATTTTTTGTGTAGCACTTACACCAGTAACATTACAAAATGATACTTATTATACCATAAAAGTGGGAGAGCATATAGCGCAAACTGGAATTGATGGACAAGATCCATTTTCTTGGCATGAAGATTTGGCCTATACCTATCCACATTGGGGATATGACCTAATTACGTACTTTATATACCAAGCATTTGGTTTTACAGGGATTTATATAACAACTTGCCTATTATCTATTACCTTAGGATTATCCATATATTTTGTAAATAAGAAATTAGCCAAAAATCAATTATTCTCATTTATCATTACAATTGGTGTCATGTATATGATAAGAGGATATATTGCAGCAAGAGCACAATTAGTAACTTTTATTTTATTTATTTTAACAATTTATTTTATTGAGAAGTTTATCGAAACCAAAAAGAAACGATATGCAACAGGATTAATTATCATACCAATTGCGATAGCGAATTTACATGTAGCAGTATTTCCCTTCTATTTTGTTTTATATTTGCCATATATAGCAGAATATATAATTGCTTTATTTGCAGAAACAATTATTTATAGAAAAGTAAAAACGTCTCTAATAAAAATGAAAATAAAGCAATATATGAAAAAGGATGGACAAGAAGAAAAATTAGAAATATTGAAAAAGAAACAAAAAGAATTAGAAGAAAAAATTGATAAAATAAGAGTTAAAAGAAGTAAGGAGCTACAAAATCCATATAAAATTAGATTAACTAAAAACTCAAATGTAAAATGGCTCATTTTAATTATGCTTATTTGTCTATTAACAGGGTTATTAACACCATTAGGAACCACACCTTATAACTATTTAGCAAAAACAATGCAAGGAAATACCACACAAAACATCAATGAACATCTACCAATGACATTATCTAATGATATAGATGTCATGTGCACATTAATTATATTTTTAGCTGTTTTAATTTTTACAAGAACTAAAATTAGATTGAGTGATTTATTCATGATTGGTGGATTATGCTATTTAATGCTAGACTCGAGAAGGCAGGTTAGTATGTTTGCCATCATAGGCTCAGTAGTTTTAAACCGATTGATGATGCAATTATTAGAAATATATACTAAACAAAAAGAAGCAGAATTAGTACAAAAAGTATGTAAAGTAATAGGAGTTACAATTATAACAGCAGGGATGTTAGGTTTAAGCTATTATTTTGGAAAAGACAAATGGGATCATAAATATATCGATGAAAGTACTTATCCAGTAAAAGCATCTGATTTTATCTTAGAGAATATTGATTTAACAACAGCCAAATTTTACAATGAATATAACTATGGAAGTTATTTATTATTTAGAGGCATACCAGTATTTATTGACTCAAGAGCCGACTTATATGCACCAGAATTTAGTGGAAAAGAAGAAGATATTTTCATGGACTTTATCGATACATCAAGCATCGGGAAATTTTATGGAGATACTTTTGAAAAATATGGTATGACACATATAATTGCTTATAAAAATTCAAAAGTAAATATGATAATTGAAAAAACAAAAGACCCTAAGTATAAACAATTATATCAAGATGATTACTTTATTGTGTATGAAATTGAGAAAGAAGGATAAAAATGGAGAATAAAAAAGAAAAGAGAATAACAAAAGAAACCATTTTTCTAATTAGTTTAATTGCAATTATTATTTTACTAGACCAAGGTCTTAAAATTTGGGTTCACATGAAAGGTGAAACGAATATAATTCCTGGAATATTAAGTTTTAAAATTAACGAAAATACGAATCCTGCTTATGGAATTGGTTCTAATTCTACCATTATGTATATACTAACCAATATTGTCATTTTAGGAGTTATTTTCAAATTTATGACAACACAAAATCAGTTTGTAGATAGGAAGTTTAAGGTGTTTTTAAGCTTTATTTTAGCTGGAGGAATTTCGAATACCATAGAGAGAATAATAAGAGGATATGTAACAGAATTTCTTGATTTTGGGCATAATTTACCAATATTTAATATAGCAGACTTTTTTGTAGTCACAGGATGGATTGCAGTTGTTGCTACATTTGCTGTATTTACAGTAAAAGAATGGAGAAACAAAAAGGAAGAAAAGCAACTAGAAGATAAGGATAAAAAGTAGAAGAAGGGAAGGAAAGCAGATTTGGAAACTTTTGTAGTAAAAAAAGTAGAAGCAAATAGCAGAATTGATAGTTATCTAGCTAAAAAAGAAGAACTTTCTAGAGTTACCATACAAAGGTTAATTAACGAAGAAAAGATTTTAGTAAATAATAGAAAAACAAAAGCTTCTTATAAAATACAAGAAAATGATACCATAACAGTAGAACAAGAAGAGGCAAAGGAGATTGAACTAAAAGCACAAGATATTCCAGTTGAAATTATTTATGAAGATAAAGATATTATTGTTGTTAACAAACCAAAAGGAATGGTAGTACATCCAGCCAATGGGAATCCAGATGGAACGTTAGTTAATGCCATTATGGCAATTTGCAAAGACTCTCTATCTGGTATAGGAGGAGAAATTAGACCTGGAATTGTACACCGAATTGATAAAGACACTTCTGGAATTTTAATTATTGCCAAAAATGATAAAGCACATATTCACTTAAGTGAACAAATTAGAAATCACGAAGTAAACAAAACATATATAGCAATGGTAAGAGGTATTGTAAAAGAAAATGAGGCAACCATTAATATGCCAATTGGAAGAAGCACAAAAGACAGAAAAAAGATGGCGGTAACGAAAAATGGAAAAGAAGCTATTACTCATTTTAAAGTAATAAAAAGATATCCACATCATAATTGTTCCCTATTAGAAGTAAAAATAGAAACAGGAAGAACCCACCAAATTAGAGTGCATCTATCACAAATTGGCTATCCAATTATAGGTGATACAACCTATTCGAATGGAAAAAATGAATGGGGAATTCAACGGACAAACTTTGCATGCTAAAAGCTTAAAATTCAAACATCCAACCACAGAGCAAGAAATGTTTTTAGAAGCTAGATTACCAGAATACTTTCAAAAACTGCTAGAGGGATTAGAGGATGACCTTAGCTGTTATGAGTGTAAACGAATTACAGATAAGTAATACTTGGAAGTGCGCACCTTAAAATCCCTGTTAAGGAGGAATACAAAATGCCATCATGGATTACCCATTTTGTTACAGCAAATCAAATAGATAAGGGAAAGAATGAATTTACCTTTGGCAATATCATGCCAGATATTTTAGAAGGATATAATGTAAAAGAGGTATCAAAAGTTGTAAAAGACTATCAAACGCATTATCCCAAAAGACAGATTATAAATGGAATTGAGATTCCGATACCAGATATCGATAGTTTTAAAGAACAATACAAAAATAAGATGAAAAATCCGATTATAAAAGGATATTATTGTCACTTATTAACGGATTATTATTGGAATACCTATACCTATCAAAACTATTTTGAGAATTTTGATAAAAGAAGTAACCTAATAAAACTGAAGCTAAAAGACGGAACGAAGAAGGTTGTAAAATGGGATGAAGCGGTAAAAATCAAGCAAAAGGATTTTAGGAATTTTACAAACTATTTAAAAAATAATAAAGAGATAGTTGTTCCAATCTATGATAGAAAAATAAAAAAAGATAGTGAAGAACTAGAAGAATTTAAGTTTACTGACGGTGACATTAAAAATACCATTCTTTTTATTCAAGAAAAAATGAAAACACAAAGCAAAGAGAAAGAAGAATATCAAATCTTTACCAAAGAAGAATTACTAGAAAACTTAGAAGAAAGCATTAGATTTATAAAGTTAAAATTAAAAGAAAACGATGTTTTTTGACCCCGTCCCAAAAAACATCAAAGGAGGAAAAAAGTTGGAAGAAGTAAGACTGCAAAAATATTTAGCAGAAGCAGGAGTAGCCTCTAGAAGAAAAGCAGAAGAGTTAATCATACAAGGAAAAATAAGTGTAAATAGCAAAGTTGTGATAGAATTAGGAACTAAAATAAATCCAGCAAAAGATATAGTAGAGTATAATGGGAAAATAGTAACCATGCAAGAAGAAAAAGTGTATATTTTGTTAAACAAGCCAATTGGTTATGTAACAACAGCAAAAGACCAATTCAATCGAGATTCTGTGCTAGATTTAGTCAAAGTGAAGCAAAGAATTGTGCCTGTAGGAAGGCTAGATATGTATACTTCTGGAGCTTTGATTTTAACGAATGACGGGGACTTTGTGTATCAAGTAACACATCCAAAACATGAAATAGAAAAAACGTATACGGTTACAATAAAAGGAATTGTTTCAAAAGAAGCAGTGGAACAATTAAAAAGTGGTGTGAAAATAGAAGATTATACCACAAGACCAGCTAGAGTCAAAATTTTAAAAACAGATGAAGAAAAAAATCAGTCAAGGCTAGAAATTACAATTCATGAGGGGAAAAATAGACAGGTTCGCAAAATGTGTGAAGTGGTGGGACATAAGGTTTTAGCATTACATAGGAGTAAGATAGCAGGTGTTGGGGTAAAAGATTTACCACTTGGAAAATGGAGATATTTAAGAAAAGAAGAAGTGAATAAAATTTTAAAAGGATAAAATAGAAAAGAACTTTCATCGTTTGGATGAAAGTTCTTTTTAGAAAACTGCTATATACCAGCAATTTTTAACTGAATATCCTACTTCAATTTGTCTGACAAATGACCAGAAGCAACAAATAAAGCTTTATCAACGGCTTCATCAGAACCTTTTACTTTAAAGAAAGAAACATGATTATTTCTCATGTATTCTTCTAATTTAATTCCAAAAAGTCTGCTTTCAGCTTCGCTTTCTGTACGTCCTTTTGTTTCAAAAGGTACTTTCTCCTCATCTCTTTCAATAAAGATAGTTACTTGCTTTGTCTTATTACGAAGATACCAAGCTAGATTTTCTACTTCTTTACTTTCGTAAGAGGCATGGAATGCACTAATTTCCATTCCTGCATCGGTCACAATGAAATCTACCTGACCAAGTAAATCATAAATGCGCTTATATTGCTCGCTAATGATGTAAGATTGGTTAGGAATATATTTTCCCAATAATCCATTGTAAAACAGATCTTTTGCAAATTCTGGGACATATTCCACAGAAGCACCTTTTTTCTTCATCATGTAGGTTGCACCCAAGGCAGCGGTACTCTTTCCAGAACCAGAAGCTCCCACAAAAGAGATAACGAGCGTTTCGGAATTTTCCTTCAGGCTTTCACTTGTTATTGGCTTAACTAATTTTGGAGAGGCATCAAACATGGTAATTGCTTTTTCGAGCATTTCACCATGTTGATAAGCCAACCCTTTCGCGATAGCATCATGTACTTCATAGAATTTTACATCTGTCAAATCATCAGTTGGATTTAAAAAATCCTCATATTTTTCCAAATCTTCTTCTACAAAGATGCCAAAACACTGAGAAGAACCTCCTCTTGTGCCTGCCATTGTTTCATCTTCTGAGCTATAAATTCCAATAAAATGCATTTGCTCTAAAGTGGAATTGGGAATGTCAGAACATTTTACAATAGCGGGTTCCAAAGAGTTATCAATCATTTGAAATGTTAAGCCTGTTTCTTCTTGGAACTCTCTTAATGCCGCAGCAGTAGGAGTTTCAAATAAGTCAATTCCTCCACCAGGAAGTCCTAAGAAACCAGGAAAGTCAACTTTTTTCATCGAACGCTTTCCAAGCAGAACATAAAGCTTACCATCTGCCAAGTTGCGAACTAAGAAGATGATGTCCACAGTCTGCCTACCTGGAATTATCTTAATGCCACGTTTCCTACTTGAGGCAATAATTTCTTTGAAAGTATTCTTAAAAAGAATTGGTTTTACTTCAGTTGGAATCATTTTCTCCAGTCTTTCATAATCTCCCCGATAAATCAGCAGACGGATAGAGGTTGCATGATAAGAGATTTTTGAATTAGTTTCTGGATTGATAATTTCATAAGGAAAATCTTCTCCTATTTTTTCCAATTCATCCAAAATATCTTCCTTATTCCCACTACAAAAATGAGTAACCCCTTTTAGAACACACAGTTGCTTTACCACAGCAAGCCATTCTCCAAAAGTTGAAAAATCCGGAATGCATACAATATCATATGCCTCCTCTGGTATAGCTTCTTTTTTAAAGATAGCTCGTAACATCTTTTCTCGTTCTACAGCAGGAATGCAGTTCCGGCTCGTACCATTTTCATAGCAAGAACCAATCCCTACAATAAGTTTGCCACAAGATTTAGCAAGTTGTATTAAGAATGCTTTATGACCATTGTGAATGGGCATCCATCTGCCAATTACTAGAACAACAGAATCTGATGTTAAGCTAGTAGCAAAAGGATTTTCCTCCCGTGATGTTTGGATATCAGTTTCTTGATTGATTTCAGTTGTAATCATAATCAAATCTCCTTTCTTATTTTATGTACAATATTATAACATGTTTTACATAAAAAAACAAATAAAAATTTTTAGGTAAGAACTATTGAAAATAAAATATAAAAAATATATAATAAAATAAACAAAAGACAAAAAGGAGAAAAAAACGAATGAATTCACTAAAATTCAAACCAGAAGGTTGGAATAACGAAATTACAGAATTAACTTCTAATAATATAGAGAACTATATCCATACAAATGAAGTATTACAAGGACTAGTCAAAGAATGCGATGAAGATTATAATTTGTATATTCAATTTGAAAATGGAATAACAGGCATTATGCCAAGACAAGAAGTAGAAGCAATCCATACAGATGAAAATGGAATGCCGAAAATTAATTTATGTACAGGAAAGGTTCATAAATTTGTACAATTTAAAATTAAAGAAGTAAAAGAGACAAATCATGTTATTCTATCGAGAAAAGAAGTTCAACAAGAAGCTTTGAAATGGATAAAAAACGATTTAAAAGAAGGAGAAAGGCTAACACGGAATTGTAAAGGGTATCAAGCCATATGGGGCTTTTATTGAAATAGGAGGAGGCGTTGTAGGCTTAGCCCATATTGAAGATTTATCGATTGCAAGAATAAAAAGTCCATTTGAAAGATTAAATATTGGACAAAAAGTAGAAATTGTGGTAAAATCAATAGATAGGGAGACAGGAAAAGTTATTCTATCTTACAAAGAAACATTAGGCACTTGGGAAGAAAATGCAAAAATGTTCACACCTGGTACTAAAACAAAAGGAATTGTTAGAGAAACAGAAAAAAATAGAAATGGAATCTTTATAGAACTAACTCCCAATCTAGTTGGAATGGCGGAATACGAAGAAGGTCTTGAATATGGAAAAACAGTAGATGTCTATATCAAGAAAATAGATAACGAAAGAAAAAAGATAAAATTAGCAATTGTTTAAGTATTTAAATTTATGGATACCGTAATTAACGTATCTAAGAGGAGGGATTAAAATGGTTGAAGATAACCAAATTAAAGCACAAGTATCACCTTTTGCCATCAGAGAAGGTGAAATCAAAACATTTGATGGGAAAGACGGATATGTATCTATGAACCAAATTGTACACAAAATTGACATAGGGCATATTAATGAAATTCACTTTGCTATTTTAGATTTAGTAAATGAATTTGAATTTATTACCTCAAGACAATTATACCAAATGTTAGAAATTAAAGGGATTGACCCAAAATCACAAGATAAATTAAACAATAAATTAGACCAATTAGTAAAATCTAAGATCTTAACAAGATATTACTTTACATCTGACGAAGGAAAAGGAATTTATAGAATTTATTGTTTAGAAAAGATGGGAAAATATTTATTAAACTCAAAAGAAATTGACTGTAAATGGCAACCATCTGATAATACAAAACCAGTTCCTATGATTAAGAAGAGATTAGCAGGAAATCAAACATTAATTGCTTACTTAAGAAAAGTAAAGGCATTTGATAGCTATGTAGTAAAACCAGCCATTACAGCAAAAGTAAGTGGAAAAATATTTAAAGCAACTGGAGGAAGTGTAAAACTAACCAAAAACAATAAATCAATCCAATTTGTTTTTGAAGTAATCAGAAGAGAGCCAGAATGGCAAAAGAAAGCAGTAGACAAAGTAAGATTATTTAAAGAATTCTATGAAAATTTTGTGCTAGGAGACTCAGGATTTAGCAGTCTTCCACAATTAATCTTTGTATGTGAAGATGAAAAACACATGGCAGAAACATTTAGAGAAATCATAACTAACCAAGTAGAAATTCCACAAATCAAACTATACTTTACAACAGATTTAAGACAAAACAAAGAAACATTAGAAGATACTTTAGTAGAATTCAAATTAGTAGATGGAAAATATAAAATGGAAAATATTGAATTAAAATTATTAGGAATGTAATGAAATGAGACAAAGGGGACAGTCCTTTTTTGTCTCATTTTAAATATTGCCAAAAGGGATGACCCTTTTGGGAATTATTTAAAAATGAAAAAGGAAGATTTAGGTTATTTCTAAAACTTCCTTTGCTTTTTTTATATCCCCTAAACTAGCATCTTGAACATTTTCCAAAGCATAATCCAGACCAAGCCTTTTCCATTTAAACTTACCCATAGAATGAAAAGGAAGAACTTCTACTTTTTGAACTGTTTTTAAGCTAGAAATAAAATCCTTCAATTTCAATAAATCCTGTTTATCATCAGTAAGGCCTGGAACTAAAACTTGTCTAATCCAAATTGGAATGTCATGATTGCTTAAATAACGAGCAAACTCCAATTCCAATTGATTGGAAAATCCAACTAAATCCTTGCATTTTTCATCATTAATATGCTTAATATCTAGTAAAACTAAATCTGTTAAAGACAGTAATTTTTTAATATCATCTGTTAAAGAAACCATACCGAGAAGTATCAATACAAGTATGAATATTTTGTTCTTTTAATTTTGTAAAAAGCTCAATCAAAAACTTAACTTGTAAAAGAGGCTCGCCACCAGTAACCGTAACACCACCGATTTGGACAAATATAATTTTTATAACGCATAATTTTCTCAAAAATATCATCCAACGACTTATATTCCCCTTTATTCATATCCCAAGTATCTCGATTATGACAATACTTACATTGCAAATGGCATCCTTGTAAAAATAAAACAAATCGAATGCCAGGACCGTCAACAGTTCCAAAAGACTCAATCGAATGAACTTTAGCATAATATCTCAAATCTTTATCTTCCATTTTTTTACTCCTTTGGTGCAATGGGGACGTTTCCTTTTGCTCCTTTTGGCGCATTTGGGGACACATCTTTAATTAATGAATCTTACATGTTATTAAATATTATTTTTTATAAGAATGACTCGGCTGACATTACATCATTAAGAAATTCTAAATCAATTTTATGGCACCCTTCCACGATTACCGTGAACTCTTTCCATAAAATTGATTAAAAATTTCTAACATGATTTTATTTGCATTCGTTATTCTTATAAAAAATAATATTTAATAACAAATGAAAAATTAAAAAGATAAAGATGTGTCCCCAAATGCGCCAAAAGGAGCAAAAGGAAACGTCCCCATTGCACCCTAAATTTTTTCGTGGATGGTTCTATTGATTACATCCAATTGTTGTTCTCTTGTTAGTTTAGTAAAGTTTACAGCATAACCAGATACACGAATGGTTAATTGAGGATATTTTTCAGGATGTTCCATGGCATCTTCTAGTAGGCTTCTATCAAATACATTTACATTAATATGATGTCCTGTTTGAGCAAAATATCCATCTAACATATTAACTAAATTGTTAACCCTTTCTTCTTCTGATTTTCCAAGAGTTCCTGGTGTAATAGAGAATGTATAAGAGATTCCGTCTTCAGAAGAGTCAAATGGTAATTTTGCAATTGTGTTCATAACAGATAAAGCACCATTCGTATCTCTTCCATGCAAAGGATTAGCACCTGGTCCAAATGGTTCTCCAGCTCTTCTTCCATCTGGTGTATTTCCAGTGGCCTTTCCATAAACGACGTTAGATGTGATGGTTAATATAGATAAAGTGTGCTTTGCATTTCGATAAGTTTGATGTTTTCTTAATTTGTTCATAAAACTTTTTACTACATCTACAGCGATTTGATCAACTCTATCATCGTCGTTTCCGTATTTTGGGAAGTCACCTTCTACTTCATAATCAATTGCTAAGCCAGTTTCATCGCGAATAACTTTTACTTTAGCATATTTAATGGCAGATAAGGAATCGGCCACAACAGATAATCCAGCAATTCCACAAGCCATAGTACGAAGGATTTCTCTGTCATGTAATGCCATTTCAATCGCTTCATAAGAGTATTTGTCATGCATATAATGAATCATGTTTAAAGCTTTTATATAAATTTTTGCTACATAATCCATCATTTGGTTAAATTTAGCCATCACTTCATCATAATCTAGATATTCAGAAGTAATTGGTGCATAGGTTGGTGTGATTTGCTTTCCAGAGATAGCATCTCTACCACCATTGATAGCATATAATAAAGTTTTTGCCAAGTTAGCTCTAGCACCAAAGAATTGCATTTGCTTACCAATTTTCATAGGAGAGACACAACAAGCAATACCATAGTCATCTCCTAATGTAATTCTCATTAAATCGTCATTTTCATATTGAATAGAAGATGTGTTAATGGATAATTTAGTTGTAAATTTTTTAAAGCCTTCTGGTAATTGAGTAGACCATAAAACAGTTAGATTTGGTTCTGGTGCAGGTCCTAAAGTTTCTAGTGTATGAAGAATTCTAAATGAGTTTTTGGTAACTAAAGTTCTTCCATCAATTCCCATACCTCCAATACTTTCTGTTACCCATACTGGATCACCACTGAATAATTCATTATATTCAGGTGTTCTTAAGAAACGTACTAATCTCAATTTCATAACAAAATGATCCATAATTTCTTGTGCTTCAGCTTCTGTTATTACTCCATTTTTTAAGTCTCTTTCAAAATAAATATCTAAAAAGCTTGAAGTTCTTCCAATACTCATAGCAGCACCATTTTGATCTTTTATGGCAGCTAAGTATCCAAAATACAACCATTGAACAGCTTCTTTTGCTGTTGTAGCAGGTTTTGAAATATCAAATCCATAGCTAGAAGCCATTATTTTTAATTCATTTAAAGCTGTTATTTGTTCACTAATTTCTTCTCTTTCACGAATTATGTCTTCTGTCATTTCATCAAGATTTAAAACATCTAATTCTTTTTTCTTTTCGTCAATTAAACAATCTACACCATATAAAGCAACTCTTCTGTAATCACCTATAATTCTTCCACGACCATAACCGTCAGGAAGACCAGTAAGTAAATGAGAACTTCTAGCAGCTCTAATATCTGGTGTGTAAACACTAAATACGCCATCATTGTGAGTTTTTCTATATTTGTGGAAAATTTCATCTGTCTCAGGGTCAACTTCTCTTCCATAAGCTTGACAAGATTTCTCGACAATTCGAATTCCACCAAATGGCATAATAGCTCTTTTTAAAGGTGCATCAGTTTGAAGCCCCACAATATCTTCTAAATCTTGATGGATATAACCTGGCTTATGACTAGATATAGTAGAAGGTGTTTTCGTATCAATATCCAAAACGCTACCTTCACTATCGTGTTCCTTTTTATATAGGTCTAATACTTCATTCCATAACTTTTTTGTTTTATCAGTAGCTTCTGCTAAAAAGCTATCATCTCCTTCATAAGGAGTATAATTTTTTTGAATAAAATCTCTTACATTAATTTCAGTTTGCCAATCACCAGAATTAAATCCGTTCCATTGTTCAAATTTCATTTTTATATCATTCCTTTCTTATCCTATTTGTTTGTATATAGTATTAACTTTTTTCACAAATATTATCATAACATAAATCAAAAATATTAGCAATTGTTTCAAGATTAAATATATAGAAGATTTTAAAAATAAACTGTTGCAAAAACAACAAAAAACCAACATTTTCTCAATGTTGGTTTTTTTATATTTTAGTTTTCTTCTATATCTGTTTCTGCAATAGCTTGTGCAACATTATAGATTAGTTTTTGCTTATATGGTGAACAACTTTTAATTAATTCAGAAAACTCTTTGTTTAGGTAATTTTTTGAACTACTAGAAGCACCATTTAAAACATAACCTTCAGTAACATCTAACAAGCCACATAATTGGTTTAATCTTTTTAGGTTTATATGTGAATTTCCTCTTTCTACTCTACTTAAAAAAGCAACAGAAATATCAATTTGTTCTGCTAAATCTTCTTGTGTTAAATTCTTGGCAAGTCTTGCTTGCTTAATTCTTTGACCTATTACTGTATAATCTAATGCCATATTTATTACCACCTTTCTATTCTTCGACATTAATATAGCATTTTATAGTTTAAATTTACAGAAACTAAAAGATATATATATAACCTATAAGTAAAAAGAATAAACTTAAAAAATAAATCATAAAATAGAGATATGATAAAAGTATTCATACAGAAAAAAAGAGAAAAGAGGAGATAAAGAAAGAAATAACAAGAAAAAAGTGGAAAAAATGGGATATTTACCCATAAAAATTGTAATAAATTAAGCAAATTGCTACTAAAACAGTATACATAATTTGATTTTGAGCAAAATATGTAGTATAATTAACGTTAGTCATGTTAAAATATCCAAAAAGGAGCGTGAATTTTATTTTAAAAAAGAAATTAAAATACTATACAAAAGAAATTTTTAAGTATTTTAACCTTACCTTGCTAGCTTTTGGTTTAATGATTGCAATAATATTAATAAAATATAAACCAATGTACAAAGTAAGTATTTCTGGAACAGAATTAGGATATGTTAATAACAAAGAAGCCTTAGAAGAAAAGGTAAAGGAAAATATTATAGAAAAGCAAGAAAAAAATGTAGATACTATAGATATGAAAAACCAACCAGAATATGAGTTAAAACTTGTAGATAGAACAATTGAAACAAAGGAAGACGAAATAGCATCAACAGTAGAACAAAATGCAGACATAACTTATAAATATTATGATATTGCTTTAAATAATCAAGTAATTGATTCAGTAGATACCATAGAAGAGGCAGAAGAACTAGTAAATCAAGTAAAGGGAGAAAAGCAAGAAGAATTAGACTTAAGTATTATCGAGAAATATACAGAAAAGGAAGAAGAAATCCAAACTACTGAATTAGAGATTGCTAAAAACGAAATTAATACAAAAGTAACACAAAAATTAGAAGAAATTCAAAAACAAAAACAAGAGGAAGAAAGAATTAACAGTATGCCAGAAATTAATGGTATCAAATTAGCTTATGCACCAATAAAAGGAACGATATCATCAAGATATGGAGTGAGTAGTAGAATTAGAAGTTCTAACCATACAGGATTAGATATTGCAGCACCAAGTGGAACACCGATCAAAGTTATAGCATCTGGTAAGATAACACATGCTAGTTATCAAGGCTCTTATGGAAATTTAGTAAAAGTAGATCATGGAAATGGATTGGAAACATGGTATGCACATACTAGTAAAATGTATGTAAAAGTAGGGCAGAAAGTAGAAGCAGGAGAGGTAATTGCAACAGTTGGTTCAACTGGAAATTCAACAGGAAACCATTTGCATCTAGAAATTAGAATTAATGGGAAACATGTAAATCCGCAAAAATATTTGTATAAATAAAAAATGAGACGAAGGGGACAGTTCTTGACTGAGACTATGGGGACAGACCTTAAATGTCTCATTTTTTATGTTTTTCGTAAAAATTGTTTTATAAGAAGAAATGAGACATTTAAGGTCTGTCCCCATAGTCTCAGTCAAGAACTGTCCCCTTTGTCTCATTTTTTATCAATTACTTGACAAATTTTCCTAATAATATATAATAATTGTGGTTAAACTAATACAAATGAGGAGGAATTTTTTTATGGCAAATAATATAAGTCCAGAAGAAGAACAAAAAGTTCAAAACATGATAAATGAACTAGTAGAAAAAGCAAAGGAAGCATCAAAAGAATATTTGAAATTAGACCAAGAAACAGTAGATAATATTACAAAGGCAATGTCAATGGCAGGATTAGAACATCATATGGAATTAGCTAAGTTAGCAGTAGAAGAAACAGGAAGAGGAATTTATGAAGATAAAATAACAAAGAATATGTTTGCAACAGAATATGTGTATCATAGTATAAAATATGAAAAGACAGTAGGAATTATCAATGAAAATGAAGAAGAAGACTATGTAGAAATAGCAGAACCAGTTGGAATTATTGCAGGGGTAACCCCAGTAACTAATCCAACGTCAACAACAATGTTTAAATCTATTATAGCAGCAAAAACTAGAAATGTTATTATATTTGGATTTCACCCATCTGCTCAAAAAAGTAGTAGCAAAGCAGCAGAAATTTTAAGAGAAGCTGCTGTTAAAGCAGGAGCACCAGAAAATTGTATTTTATGGGTAGAAGAACCAAGTGTATTAGCAACTAGATTATTGATGAACCATCCAGATGTCAACTTAATTTTAGCAACAGGTGGAACAGGAATGGTAAAATCAGCTTATTCTTGTGGAAAACCAGCTCTAGGGGTAGGACCTGGAAATGTACCATGTTACATTCATAAAAGTGCAAAACTAAAAACTTCAGTCAATGATCTAGTACTATCAAAAGCATTTGACAATGGAATGATATGTGCTTCAGAACAAGCTGTATTAGTAGATAAAGAAATTTATCAAGAATTTGAAACATTAATGAGAGAAGCAGGATGTTATTTTGTAAATCCAGAAGAAAAAGAAAAATTGAAATTAAGTATGTTTGAATACAATGAAGAATATGGATTTAAGTTAAAATCACATGTACCAGGACAATCACCATATACCATAGCTAAAGAAGCTGGATTTGAAGTGCCAGAGGACACAAAGGTTTTAGTAGTATACGAAGAAGGAATTGGAAGAGAGTATCCATTCTCAAAAGAAAAATTAAGTCCAGTTTTAACTTATTATATTGTAGAAAATGAAGAAGAAGGAATTAATAAATCTGAAAGATTATTAGAATTTGGAGGACTTGGACATTCAGCAGTTATTCATTCAGAAGATAAAGAAATCAACTTGAAATTCTCTAAAACAATGAAAGCGGGAAGAATTATCGTAAATTCTCCATCTACGCACGGAGCAATAGGTGATATTTACAATACCAATATGCCATCTCTAACACTTGGATGTGGTTCATTTGGAGGAAATTCAACAACAGCCAATGTATCATCTGTTAATTTAATTAATATTAAAAGAGTTGCGAAAAGGAGAGTTAATATGCAATGGTTTAAAATTCCAGAAAAAATCTATTTCGAGGCTGGTTCCATTCAATATTTAGAAAAAATGCCAGATATCGAGAGAGCCTTTATCGTAACCGATGAAGGAATGATGAAATTAGGATATGTAGACAAAATTTTATATCACTTAAGAAAAAGACATCAATATGTACACTCTGAAATATTTAGTGATGTAGAATCTGACCCATCTTTTGAGACTGTTAAAAAAGGTGTAGAAGCTATGAAAAACTTCAAACCAGATGTTATCATAGCAGTAGGTGGAGGAAGCCCAATTGATGCAGCAAAAGGAATGTGGTTATTCTATGAACATCCAGATGCAGATGTTGAAGGGCTAAAATTAAAATTCATGGACATTAGAAAACGTACCTATAAATTTCCAAAACTAGGAACTAAATGTAAAATGGTAGCCATTCCAACCACATCAGGAACTGGTTCAGAAGTAACATCATTTGCTGTTATTACTGATAAAGAGAAAAATAAAAAGTATCCATTAGCAGATTATGAATTAACACCAGATGTAGCAATTATAGACCCAGACTTGGTTATGAGTTTACCAAAATCAGTTACAGCAGATACAGGAATGGATGTACTAACTCATGCGATTGAAGCTTATGTGTCAAATATGGCGTCTGACTATACAGATGGATTAGCGGAAAAAGCAGTAGAAATTGTTTTAAAATATTTAGAACAAGCGTATGATGACGGAAGTAATCGATTAGCTAGAGAAAAAATGCACAATGCAAGTACCTTGGCAGGAATGGCATTTACCAATGCATTCTTAGGAATTAACCATTCCTTAGCTCATAAAATTGGAGCAGAATTCCACTTACCACATGGAAGAATAAATGCTATTATTTTACCATATGTTATAAAATACAATAGTTCCAAACCAACTAAATTTGTATCTTTCCCTAAATATGAATATTTTATAGCAGACGAAAAATACTATCAACTAGCGAAAAAAGTTGGATTAAGAGCTAATAATAAAGAAGAAGGTGTAGAAAGTTTAATTGCTAGAATTCAAGAATTAAATGAACATCTAAATACTCCAAAATCATTACAAGAAGCGGGAATAGAAGAACAAGAATTTTTAGCAAAAGTAGATATGTTAGCAGATAGAGCTTTCGAAGACCAATGTACCACAGCTAACCCAAGATTGCCATTAGTAACAGAGTTAAAACAAATCTTGTTAGATAGCTATTATGGGAAGAGAGATTAGGGGGAATCCTTTAATCTCTCTTTTTTGCCTTTTCTTCAACTTTATGCTATGGTAGTAACTGATGAGAGAGCTGAAAAGCTATTAGAGCGCACAGGAAATATAGTTATGCTAATGGCAATATTTTTGGGTGTAGCCTCCTAATGGGGGGCTTTTATTTATTAATTACTTCTTAATAAATAATTAAACAAAAGGAAAAAATAAACAGAAACAGTTAATCTTTTGTTAAATTTAGCTAAAACCTAAGTGAACCCCTAAATTTTCATGTCCATTTGCATCAATATTGTTGACGAAATAGGGACATAATGTTACAATAAGATGGAAAGATAGGTGATAAAAATGGGGTTAAATGATAGGTTAAAAAAAGTATTTGGAAAAACAGATAGAGCTAAAATGTTACAAAGAATAGAAGCTGTGAAAGATACCTATAATGAAGCTGAAACCAAAAAAGAGGCAATTCAAAATGCAGTAGACAGAATAGTAAGGGAAATTGAAACATCTCCCAATATGCCAGTAATAGAATTTTTAAA
Organism: uncultured Clostridium sp.; assembly: GCA_946565805.1. GTDB lineage: Bacteria > Bacillota > Clostridia > TANB77 > CAG-508 > CAG-269. Next base: position 29,612 of record CAMNWO010000011.1, on the reverse strand, counting down.
GATGGTTCAAAAAGAAGAAAATTTATCGAATGATATTATTGTAGAAGTTACAAAGCAAATTTTAGATATCAAACCAGAAAAAACAGCGGTTGAAATAGTAGAAAAAATAAATCTACCATCAAGAGATATATTGGAAATTATAAAATTACCAGATGTAAGTTTGGAAGCTGCCAAAAAAATGGCTGAGGAAATTCCAGATGAAGTACTCCAAAAGCAAGAAAGACAAAGACTGGAAAAAATAGAAAGAGATAGAAGAGAAGCAGAGAAAGTAAAAAAAGAGAAAGAGATAAAAAAGAAATTAAAGGAAAAATATAAAACTTGTGAAAAAATAAAAGGCTCTGATTTAGTAGAGGAATTAAAAATGCTACAAAGAAAAACTGAATCAGAAGAAATCCATACGATTATAAAACGAGTTTTAGCAAGAAAAGCGGCAATTGAATGGAGAAGAAGCGGGACAACAAGAGTTGCATCAATTGCTCAAGTAATATCACCAGAAGAAATGCTAGAAGAAGATTTTTCTGAGTTGATGGGTGAGGAGTTTAAAGACATAAAGACAAAACAACAATACCAAGGATTAAAAGAATATGAATATAGAGAAGAAGATTTACAAAATCTAATTTTATCCGAAATTGCCAAAAAAGTGGCAGGTATATATAACAGAGTAGGGATTATAGATGTACCACAATTAGAAAAAATGAAAGAATTAACAGAACAACAAGAAAAAGGTTTTGTTAGCCAAGTAAAACAATATGTAGATGTAAAATTGAGAGACTCATTAGATATAGAGAAAATAAAACAACAATTTAGAGGCATTGAAATAGACGAATTAGGAGAATTAAGAGAGTTAGTAGAAAAAATTCCGGAGAAAGATAGAAAAGAATACATTAGAACATTAAAATTTACTATACAAAATAAAAAAGAAGAACCATTAGCTCAGGAAGTAGAAAATCAATTAGCACATTTAAGAGATGAATTAAAAGCACTAAAAGAGGTCGATGCCGTAGAAATTTTAGAAGATGCAAGAGCAGAAGTAAAAGATAGAAGAAAGCAAAGAAGAGAAGAAGCAAGACAAAATAATAGAATAACACAATCTGATGATAACGAAGAACATTCTCACTAATTGAAAGAAAAAATTGACAAAAGGAATGGGCCTTTTGTCAATTTTTGTGTGTTGATTAATTTTAAACTTTCAATTTCTTTATAATTTTAATTTCTTTATAAAGATTATCGATAATTGCTTTTCTTTTTGTGTAGGCTGTTTTATATTCTTCGTAAATAGAACGATAATTTTCTAAGGTTTCATTGTTTTTTAATAACATTTTCATACCTTCTAAATAATAATTTTTATCTTTTTCTTTTTTAGCATTTTCCATTTTTTCTCGATATTTTTCAATTTGTTCAAATCTTTTCAATTCACTTTGTAATTCATCGATATATTGGCTAGTACAATATATTTCATATTCAACGTCTTCAATAACAACTTTAAACAATTTTTTTACGATAAGAGGATTATTTTTTCCAAACTTAGAAGTGTTATTTTTAGGTTGAGCATTTTCAATTAATATTTTTAGTGTATCTGAAATTCCAATGTGTGATTTATACTGCCTTTTACTAACAATAGCATCATATTCATCAGCAACACGAATAATTTGACCTTCATAAGGGATATCCTTTTTTGTTAATCCTTGAGGATAGCCACTACCATTTAATGCCTCATGATGATAATAGGCACCTGCAGCATAAGGCCTTAATTTTAAATCTTTCATACACATGTTATAACCTAATGTAGTGTGAGTTTTCATGATTTCATATTCTTCATCCGTTAATTTTCCAGGCTTTTGAAGAACATTAGAAGGGATAAATAATTTTCCGATGTCGTGTAGATAAGCACAAATAGTACAATATTCTGTGAAATTTTTATTACAATGAAGTTGTTCACAAAGTCTACAAGTTAAACTAGCAACATTTTCGCAATGTTTTCTTGTGAAGACATCTAGTTGATCTAGCATATTTAGTTGATATCGCATACTTTCATTTAAATTGTAAGATTTTAAATTAGTTTTATCGTAGAAATCAAATTCGTAACTCATACTGATTCTCCTTTGTTTTTTTCTATCATAGCATGAAAGAAGAAAAACTGCAAGAATTTTTGTATTTATATCATTGAAAAATAAGGCAAAATGTGGTAAGATAGAAAAAGTAAAAAAGTAAACGGAGGAAACCAAAATGTATCGAACAAAAACATGTGGAGAACTAAAAATAGATAACATAGGAGAAAACGTAGAGTTAAGTGGATGGATACAAAAAATAAGAAACTTAGGAGGTATGATATTCATTGACTTAAGAGATGAATTTGGAATTACGCAAATTGTAGTTAATGATGATGCATTACAAGAACAAGCTAAGCAATACAATACCGAAAGTTGTATCCACATTTCGCGGAAAAGTTGTGGAAAGAGCTAATAAAAATACTAAAATCCCAACAGGAGAAATCGAAGTTATTGCGAGTGAAATTGAAATATTAGGAAAATGTAAAAATATACTTCCATTTGAAATCAATACAGACCAAGAAGTAAGAGAAGACTTGAGATTAGAATATCGATTTTTAGATTTAAGAAACGAAAAATTACACAATAATATTTTACTTCGTTCTAGAATTCTAAAAACATTAAGAGATAGAATGGATGAATTAGAATTTACAGAAATTCAAACCCCAATCTTAGCGAACTCTTCACCAGAAGGAGCGAGAGACTACTTGGTTCCAAGTAGAATTAATCCAGGAGAATTTTATGCTTTACCACAAGCACCACAACAATTTAAGCAATTATTGATGGTATCAGGATTTAATAAATATTATCAAATTGCACCATGTTTTAGAGATGAAGATCCACGTGCCGATAGAGCACCAGGAGAGTTTTATCAATTAGACTTTGAAATGAGCTTTGCAACCCAAGAAGATGTATTCAAAATAATAGAAGAAGTTGTACCATATACTTTTAAGAAATTTACAGATTGGAAAGTAGACGAAGGCCCATTTATACGTATTCCATATAAAGAAGCGATGGAAAAATACGGAATTGATAAACCAGACTTAAGAAATCCATTAATCATCCAAGATGTAACAAAGGTATTTGAAAACTCTGACTTTAATGCTTTTAAAGGAAAAACAATTAAAGCTATTGTTGTTCCAAATGGAGCAATGCAGGGAAGAAAATTCTTTGATAAAATGGGAGAATTTGCAACAACTGATGAAGTAGGAGCAAAAGGGCTAGCTTGGACAAAATGGGAAGAAACAGGAGAAGTAACAGGTGGAATTGCAAAATTCATAACCGAAGATATAAAGAAAAAACTAGAAACCGAATATAACGTAGAAAAAAATTCAGCTATTTTCTTTATTGCAGATGAATTTGAAAAAGCTCAAAAGATAGCTGGTTTAGTTAGAATTGAATTAGGAAAAAGATTAGACCTAATCGAAAAAGGTGTTTATAAATTCTGTTTCATAGTAGACTTTCCAATGTATGAATTATCAGATGAAGGAACCATTGATTTCAGCCATAATCCATTTTCTATGCCACAAGGCGGATTAGAAGCTTTAGAAACCAAAAATCCACTTGATATTTTAGCTTATCAATATGACTTAGTATGTAATGGATATGAAATGGCATCAGGAGCGGTTAGAAATCACAATCCAGAAACCATGGTAAAAGCATTTGAAATAGCAGGATATTCAGAAGAAGATGTAAAAAATAGATTTGGAGCCTTATATAATGCTTTCCAATATGGAACACCACCACATGCAGGAGCAGCACCTGGAGTAGATAGAATGGTTATGTTGATTGCTGATTCACAAAATATAAGAGAAATTATAGCATTTCCAAAAAATAAAAAAGCAAGAGATTTATTGATGCGTGCACCATCAGTTGTATCAAAACAACAACTAGACGATGTACACATTCAATTAAAATAAGACAATAGAAACAGTGAGACAGTGGGGGACAGTACTTTTCTGTCTCATTTAAAATTAATAAAATATTAAATTTTAATGAAAGTAATTAAATGAGACAGAAAAGTACTGTCCCCCACTGTCTCGTTTTAAAAGGAGGAAAAAATGGAATATAGATATACACCGAGTAATCGAGTTTGTTCACAAGAAATGATAATCGAATTAGAAGGAGATATTGTAAAAAAAGTTACAATTATTGGTGGGTGTGCAGGAAATACAGTAGGTGTTTCTAGTTTAATCCAAGGAATGAAAATTGAAGAGGCAATTCAAAGACTAAAAGGAATTCCATGTGGAGTTAGAGGAACATCTTGTCCAGATCAATTGGCCATCGCTTTAGAAGAAGCAAAATGTAAAATAATAGGTGAAAAATAATATGAATAAAAAAGTTTTATTAGGGATGAGTGGAGGAGTTGACAGCTCTGTATCAGCAATCTTATTACAAAAGCAAGGATATGAAGTAATTGGCTGTACCATGAGACTATGGGAACCAAGTGACACAGAAGAAAACAGTTGCTGTGAAAGCCAGTCCATTTACGATGCAAAACAAGTCTGTAATAAATTAGGAATACCTCATTATACAATTAATTGTAAAGAGGAATTTAAAGAAAAAGTAGTGGACAATTTTATTCTGGAATACAAAGAAGCAAGGACCCCAAATCCATGTGTAGAATGTAATCGACATTTAAAATTTGGGGCTTTTTATCAAAAAGCGAAAGAATTAGGATGTGACTATATTGCTACAGGGCATTATGCTCGAATTGAATTTTCAGAGACTTATCATCAATATGTATTAAAGAAAGCAAAAGAGGAAAAAAAAGACCAGACTTATTTTTTATATACTATTCCAAAAGAAATATTGGAACATATCCTTTTTCCTCTACAGAACTATATAAATAAGGAAGATACAAGAAAGATAGCTAAGGAAAATGGACTAGAAGTAGCAGATAAAAAGGACAGTCAAGAAATTTGTTTTATTCCAAATGATGATTATCAAGAATTTCTAAAAGAATATGGTAATTACCAGAAGAAAAAAGGAAACATTGTATTAAAGAATGGAAAAGTTCTGGGACAACATCAAGGCCTTATTCATTACACAATAGGACAAAGAAAAGGTTTAGGAATTTCTTACCAAGAACCATTATATGTATTAAAATTAGACAAAGAAAAAAATGAAGTAGTGGTAGGAACAGAAAGTGAACTATATGCGAAAGAATTGCAAGTAAAAGAGTTAAATTGGATGACAGAAATATTGGAAACTCCAATTCAATGTAAAGCAAAGGTTAGATATCGAGCAAAAGAAGCGGTGTGTAGTGTATATCCAGAAGGAAATAAGGCAAAGGTAGTATTTGTTGAACCACAAAGGGCAATTACACCAGGACAATCTGTTGTCTTCTATGATAAAGATGATGTTGTTTTAGGTGGAGGAAAAATAATACAGAGATAGAATTCTTGAATCTTCATGACTTGAGAAATATAATAAAATAGCTTAAAAAACTTGTATAATTCTTTTAAGTATGATATAAATAGTTTATAAAAATAAAGCTAGAATAAATAGAAAGGCGGATTTTTTGTGGAAGAAAAAATGGAAAGAGACGTAAAAACCATTCTAATTGTAGACGATGAGCCACCAATTAGAGATATATTAGTGTATAATTTAGAAAAAGAAGGATATAAAACCATAGAAGCATCTGATGGTTTAGATGCCGTTAATATGGCATTAGAGCAAAAACCAGACTTAATTTTATTAGATATTATGCTTCCCAAATTAGATGGATTATCTGTGTGTAAAAGAATTAAAAATTCTTTGAATGTGCCAGTACTAATGTTAACAGCTAAAGATGGAGAAATTGACAAAATTTTAGGATTAGAATTAGGAGCAGATGACTATATTACAAAGCCTTTTAGTGTGAGAGAATTAGTTGCAAGAGTAAAAGCTAATTTAAGAAAAGTAGAAGCAGTTTCTAACAACCGAGAAATAGAAAAATTAAATCAAGATAAGAAAAAAGAAAACAAAATTGTAGTAGGAGATTTAGAATTAGACTTAGACAAATTTGAAGTTAAAGTTAGAGGAGAAATTATGGATTTAACTTTAAGAGAATTTGAAGTATTAAAATTCTTAGCATCTCAACCAGAGCAAGTAGTAACAAGAGAAACACTATTAGAAAAAGTTTGGGGATATGAATATTATGGAGATATTAGAACAGTGGATGTAACAGTAAGAAGAATTAGAGAAAAAATAGAAAAAGATACTTCTATTCCTAAAATACTAATTACCAAAAGAGGAGTAGGGTATTACATTGCTTCAAAATAATAAAGTAAGATAAAAGAATGGATTCTTTGAAAGAATTCGTTCTTTTTTTATAGGGTAAAGTATTGAAAGATTATGCAAACAATAATACAATAAAAAGCACTCCAATCATTGAAAAAAATCTCCACAAAAAATATAATAAACAAAAAAGAAAAGGAGAAATAAAAGGTGGAGAAACAAAGGAAAACAAGTGGAATTACATTAATTGCATTAGTAATAACAATTATAGTTTTATTAATTTTAGTAGGAGTAACAATTATGACGCTAACAGGAGAAAATGGACTACTAACGAAAACAATAACAGCAAAAGAAGAATATAAAATGGCACAAGCAAGAGAAAAACTAGTAGTAGCATTAACTGGTGCACACATAGAAAAAAAGATAAATCCAGAATATAACAAGGAGGAATTCCTAAACAACTATATAAAAAGTAATGTAGAAGATTCAAAAATAGAAGGTGACATAGCAATTGTTGAAGGATATGCATTTTCATTAGATAGAAGTGTACCTAAAATAGGAGAATATATAGGAAAGGAACAAGAGTTAAATTTTCCAGAAGTAAGTCTACAAAAGCAGTTAGCACAAGACAATAAATCAATAACCCTTCACATTACAGCAATCGAAGAAAGAAATGGTATTGACAAAATAGAAATAATACAAGAAGATGATGTTTTAAAAACATATACTTATAACCATAAAAAAGATCAAATTCAAGAAGAATATGTAGCAAAACAAAATGGGGAATATATTATAAAAGCATATTCTGGAAAGGTAAATAAAACAGCCAAAATAGTAGTAAGTGAGTTGACAACCATAGTAAAGTATAGTCCAAATGGAAATAAAAACTACCAAAAAGAGCACAATGTACAAATAAGTATCCAAAGAGAAAATTTAAACCAAATAAAGAATATGAAATATCAATGGACAGATACAACCATAGAACCAACAGAAGATGTATTTACCGAAAATTGTAGTAATAATCAAATAATAACTAAAAATAGTGTGACAGGAGAATGGTATTTGTGGATATTAATTGAAAATATAGATGGAAGCAAAAAAATAGAAAGAAGTGAGGCATTTAAATTTGACAACGAGGCTCCTGAAATATCTATTACAGTAGAACCAGTAAACCTTACAGAGCTAAGAGTAAAAGCAGTAGGAAGGGATGACAAAGCAAGAATTAGTAAATATGTATTTCAAGTAGGAGATAACTTTTCCAAGGAAATTAGTAGTCAAGAAGAAAACTATGATTTACTTGTCAGCGGACTTGCCACAGATTATTACAACTGTACTGTGATTTGTTATGATGAATTAGGGAATTATGCTACATCTTCAGTTGTTCAAGGTCGTACGCAAATGTATTCATGGAAGGTATATAATACAGAAGAAAAAACAACGTATGAGCAATACAAAGAACCAAATAAGAAACAAACCTATACAAGAGGTGCATGGTTCTTACCAACTTCGTCACATTCATTCGATACGAATACAGGTGAATATACATTTAAGATTTCTGGAGATGATTCAGTACAAAAAGTTGGTTGGTGTTGTTCTCTTACCCTTTTAGCTCATGTAGGAAAAACAATGAAAGATACAGAAATGTATGAAGTTGTAAAAGTGACACCAGATACTGGAAATGATATGAATTTGATAGATTATTACAGGTGGGCATCAAAAGTAGTGACAACAAGACAAAAATCAACCTATTTAAAAGAGGTTTTAAGCAAAACAGAGCAAACCTATAAAAATAATGAAGTAAATGATGACAATTTATGGTATGAAAGAAATGGTGAAAAATAATCTACAAGGTATAAAAGTTAAAAAATAAAAGGAAAAACAAAACTTCAATAACAAAAGACTTTATTTTAAATAAGGTCTTTTTTAATACGCTAAAATCATCATATTAGGATAATTTTCTTGGAAGCATAAATAAGCATTTGTCGAAATTTGCGATGAAAAGTAGGACAAAATAAGAAAAATATATTGACAATTGTAGGACAAGAACTTATACTCTTAATAAATTATATAATTTACTAAATTACATAAGGAGGGAATAGAGTTAGTGCACTAAAAAAACGTATGAATAGAAAATTCGTATCAAAAAGTAATAGAGTATTAAGAAAAATTTTAAATTCAAAAGAAAATTTAGATATCATACAAGATTTTATAGAGACTTTTTTAGAAATTAAGATTCAAGAGATAAAATTAAATCCATATTTAGAAATAAAATCCAAAAATTTACCATCAAAAGAGAACTTTGGCATTGCAGATGTTAGAATAAAAAAGCAAGATGAGGAAGAATTAAATATTGGAATTCAAATGATAGATGGTTATTATGCACAAAATAAAATGTTATTATATTATGCACAAATTCATTCCAATCAATTGGAATATGAAGATAACAGAAAAATTGCTAAAACGAGTACAATTAATTTACTAGATTTTAATTACCTAAAATCAAATAGCTATTTTAACAAAATTACAATACCATCTAAAACAGAAAATAAAATTGAATTGTATGTGTTAGAATTACCAAAATTCCATACCTGGAAAAGTAAGAAAATAAGCAAACAAGAAGCATGGATGACTTATCTATGTGGAAATTCAGAAGAAAAAATGCAAATTATATTAGAAGAGTTTGATAAAATTAAAAAATTAGATAACTTATTGGAAGATTATTGGAAAAACGAAGTAATGGAGTAAAAAATAAAATATAATATTTTTTACACCTTGTGTGTTGCAATTGCTCGTTTGGTCGCTTACGCAGTGTTCAAAATATTATATTTTATTTTAAAGTATAAAAATCAAAACTAATGTACTTGAGTTAAGGTTTGTTTTAAAGTTGCTTTAATAATAGTGCCTTCTGGAACTTGTTCACCAGTAGTGTAATCTTGAGAAGTAACAATACCAGAGCCTTCTATATTAATATTTAGATTTTTAGATTTTAAAGCACTAATAGCCTCTGAAGCATTCATGCCCTTCAGATCTGGGACAGAAACAGAGGTAGAAAGACTACTTCCTTGTCCATAAAGTACGATAGTAGAGCCTTTAAGAAGTGAATTACCAGGTTTTGGTGTTTGATCTGTTACTAAAATAGAATTTGCATCACCATTTACATATACTTTTGTGTTAAAACCAGAATTTTTTAATATTTTTTCAGCTTCTGCTACAGTCTTATTCTTAAGATCAGGTACAACAATAGCGTTGCTTGGGTTTTTATTACTAGAAGCATTTTCATCAGAAGGAACCCCTAAATAAGGTAAAATTTCAGATAACATTTGAGATACAACAGGACCAGCAACTTGTCCACCTTGGTGACCGTTTTTCCCTTTTGGGTCATATAAGGTAAGAAGTAAGGTAATTCCGTGTATCTTCAACAGGAGAAATTGCTACATAAGAAGCTACATACCCCTCTTGTGCATTGGCTTCAGTTGGTTCAGAAGTCCCTGTTTTTCCACCAATTGAATAACCAGATACAGCAGCATGTCTACCAGAACCAGAAGTTACAACTGATTCCATTAAAGATTTAGCTTTTTCGGCCGTCTGTTTTGAGATAACTTGTCTTACTTGAGTAACTGGTACTTCTGTTACTGTATTGGTATCAGGATTAGTAATTTCTTTTACAATTCGAGGTTTCATTAAAATACCATCATTAGCAACACAAGAAATAGCAGTAATCATTTGAAGAGGGGTTACATTAAATCTCTGTCCAAATGACATAGTGGCAAGTTCAACATCAGCTACCTTGTCTAAATTATAAAAGATACTACTTTGTTCTCCATATAGACCAGAATTAGTAGAATTGAATAAGCCAAAAGCATTATAATATTTATATAAAGTAGAAGCACCAATTCTTTTTCCTAATTGCATAAAAGCAGGGTTACAAGAATTACAAAGAGCTTTTCTTAAAGATTGAACGCCATGAGGATTGTTAGCCCAACAGCTTATTTTATAATCGGCTACTTGTTCATATCCTTTGCAATAAAAATCATCAGCTTTGTCAGTTGAAGTAATATTTTCTTCTAATGCAACAGCTGCTGTTATTACTTTGAATGTAGAACCAGGCTCATAAGTTTCTCCTACTGATTTATTAATCCACATTTTAGATAAAGCAATACTTTTTTCCTCTGTAGAAAGAGAATCATAAGTTTTAGCTAAATTAGAATTTGGTGTATAAGGAGAATTTAAATCATAATCAGGGTAAGAGGCCATAGCAAGAATATCACCAGTTTTAGGGTTCATAGCAATTACATTACCACCTCTAGTACATCGATTTTCTTCAACAGCTTGTTTTAGATATTTTTCTACAATAGATTGAACATTCAAGTCAATAGTAAGTGTTAAATCGCTTCCATTTTCAGCAGAAATATAAGTTTCTTCTGCATTAGGAATTTCACGTTGATCACTACCTTTAGAACTTACAATTTTGCCAGGAGTACCAGTTAAAACAGATTCCCACTTTGCTTCAATCCCGCTTAAACCTTGGTTATCATTGCCACAAAACCCAATTACATTAGAGGCAACAGAACTATAAGGATAATATCTTTTCGTATCTTCATCAATATTAATACCAATACTAAGTTTATTTTCCTCCATCCATTGTTTTAATTGCTCAACTTTCTCTTGCTTAACTTTTTTGATAATTGTTTCTACTTGTGTATCGCTAGTTACTTTTTGTAAAATTTCATCATAATTAAGTTCAAAAATTTCAGCTAATGCTTTGGCAACTTTTTCTTTATCATCTTTTTTTATTTTTGTAGGATTGATGGTTATCGTATCTACTTGAGCTCCAATTGCAAGAGCCTTACCAGTAGAATCATAAATATTACCACGTTTGGGACTAATAATTTGATTAATTGTTTGTTGTTGGTAAGCTTTTTCCTTTAAAAAATTTCCTTGTACAAATTGAATAAATCCAATTCTAAGCATTAAAAGAATAAAGACCAAAACTATTACAAACAATGAAATTCGCAACTTATTTGTATGAACTAGATTTTTAGATTCAAATCCTGTTTTTATTTTTACTACTTTATGATTAGAAGTTTTTTTATTTACTTTTCTTTCATTTTTCATAATTATCATTCCTTCTCAAATATTGTATATTAAAACAATTTAAAAATCAATAAAAGTTGAAAAAATAAGAAAAATATAATATAATAATTTAAAATGATTTTGGGGACGGAGGAAAAAATCATGACAATTTTGGAAGAAACAAAATTTATAATGAATAAATATCATATTAAAGCCAATAAGTCATTAGGTCAAAACTTTTTAATTAGTGAAGAGGTCGTAAGAGCAATTGTAGATAGCAGTGAGATAAAAGAAGAAGACTTAGTTATTGAAATTGGACCAGGGCTGGGTACACTAACAAAAGAGTTATTAGAAAAAGCAGGAAAAGTTATTTGTATTGAATTAGATAAAAAGATGATAGGAATTTTAGAAGATAGGTTTTCACTTTATAATAATTTTGAACTTTTTAATCAAGATGTCTTAAAAGTAGACTTAAAAAGCTTAATAAAAAAAGAAAAGGAAAATTCTAATATTAAAAAAGTAAAAATAGTAGCTAATCTACCATATTATATTACAACGCCAATTATCATGAAATTATTAGAAGAAGAATTACCATTAGAAAGTATTACAGTAATGATACAAAAAGAAGTAGCGGATAGATTAATTGCTATACCAGGACAAAAGGAAACAGGGGCTATTACCTATAGTGTATATTATTATGCACAAGCAGAAGGGATTTTAGAAGTTCCCAATGATTCTTTTATTCCAGAGCCAGAGGTGACCTCTAAAGTAATTAAATTATCCATTCGAAAAGAAGCACCTGTAGAAACTGAACAAAAAGAGTTGATGTTTAGAATTATTAAAAATGCTTTTATGCAAAGAAGAAAAACATTATTAAATGCTTTAGTAAACACAAATATATTTGCTAGTAAGGAAGAAGGAACAAAACTTTTAGAAGACTTAGGAATTTCAACCAATATAAGGCCAGAGAAATTGACATTAGATAATTATGCAAAGATTACCCAAAAAATTCTGTGAAAAATGATTCATTTTTATTTTGAGTACTTTTCATAGAAAGATTTTTATGTTATAATAAATAAGAAGTATAAAATAGGGAGAAAAAAATGAATCAAATTTTGGTTACTAAAAAATTGTATATTACACCAGAATTAAAAAGAAAAAAGAAACTATATAAATTTGAGTTCTTTTTGTCTGTTTTTTTGGTGTGTGTTTTACTTTCTGCTTATATTTATGCAGAATATGATAGAAACAAGAGTGAACAAGTATCACAAGATATATTAGCAAACCTTAATATTCCAGAAGAAGATTCGACACTTGCTAAGAATAACGTGTTAGTAGTAGTATTGGATGAAGAGGAGCAAGAAAAAGGGGAAGCCAACAATATTAATAAAACCAATCAACCAATCTTACAAACAACAGCTAATGGATATCAATATGCAACAATAGCAACAGTTACCATACCTAAAATTAATGTTACCTATCCAGTGATTGATGGTCCAACTGATTCAGCAGAAGAAACAGAAGACTTATTAAAAATATCACCTACTAAATTTTGGGGACCAGAACCAAATCAAGTCGGTAATTTCTGTATTGTAGGACATAATTATCGAAATACGAGATTTTTTAGTAAAGTACCAACACTGTTAGAAGGAGACATTGTAGAAATAACAGATTTATCAGGAAAAACAATTCAGTATAAAATTTATACTAAATATCAAGTTGATCCAACAGATGTTAGTTGTACGACTCAATTAACAAACGGAAAAAAAGAAATAACTTTAATTACTTGCACTGATGATAGTAAATATAGAGTAGTTGTAAAAGCAAAAGAAATAAAATAGTAACAAATAAAAATCTTTCTCATATTATAAAATAAAAATAAGAGGAGGATTTTTTATAATGGCAAAAATATTAGTATTTAACAATGATACCGATAGAATGGAAACCTATTATAGAGGGGAAAACGAACCTATGCCATACAACACAAACGGAACTTTAAAGGTAAAAGAATTTAGAGGCTCTAGTAAAAGCAACATATTATGGACAACCAAAAGATGTATGCAAAGTTGGAATAGTCAAAGATATATATTTCGGAGGACCAATACCAGTGGGGTTTGCTTTTAAAAGGCCCTATGAAGGTGGACATGGAAATCAAAGTCAACATTATGCAGGCGTAGCCTTCGATGTAGGCCAAACATTAACACCAAGTAGAAGGACAGCATTATGGAATTCGGCTAATAATTCGGGAGTATGGGCTTATGTGGAAACAGTAGAGTAGGTTTTCAATTTGCATTTTGACATAAAATATGGTAAAATAGAACTAGAGCTAGTTTGAGTAGATTTCTAATCTAAAATAATAATTTATTTAAGGAGGAGACAAATATGAAAAATGCAACAGGAAAGGGAATCAATAACATTTCAAACCGGAGTACAAGGGTATTTGCTTTATGTAAGGCATCTGGACTTAATTTAGATGACAAATTCATGAAACATATACCGAACACGGATGAGGAAGCCCATCTGAAGATGATGCTTGAAGCAGTAATAAAAGAGGGGGTAAAGGATTTCTTTGTTCCTAAAGCAGATCCATCTTTTGATGCAGAGGGAAATCTCTGCTATATGGGTGAAAGTGACAGAAAGATTGCGATAGGAAAATCTTATGATTGGTGGGAGAAACAGGCGAGAAATTTTTGCCCAGAAAGAGTAAGCAGGATAGGGACAGAAAAAGAATTCATAGCGTACCTTGGTGTAAGGCTCAAGAAACTTACAAAAGTAGAGATGAATGTAGACGAGGCATGGGAGTATGTATGCAGTACATTCTTAAAACCTACTATTTTCAGGAAAGTTTGTGGCTTTTCCGGTCTGCCAATGCACCGGCTTTTGGCAAGTAATAACGAAAAAGACGGTGGTTTTTGGGTATCTGGAGATGGACAGGAATTTCCATTGTCAGCTATGCACTATTATAAGTGTACAGATGTCGAACATTTTAACGGCTTTGGCTGGGTTATATGTGAAAAATAGCTACAACTCCGGCTCAAATTTGACAAATAGAGTTCTCAGAATGAGAACTCTATTTTGTATATGATAAAGGGATAAGAATATTTTTTTTAGATTTTCATAAGAATTTATCGAGGTGAAAGAAATGAAGGATATGCTGCTAGAGGTAAAAGAAAATCAAGAAAAATATGGTTATCAATATGATAACCAATATGAGATTGGAATCAAAATAACATTTTTAAATTCAAATACAGGAAGTGTAACTAATAAAATTATACAAACGTTATCGAAACAATACATACAAAAAATCATTTTTGATTTAGCAGAAGGGGAAGAGTTTTTGTATGAAAAAAGTTAGATGTTTATATAGAGTTTCAACAGGAAAGCAATTAGATAAAAATGATATTCCTATGCAAAGAATTGTATGTAAAGAATTTATAGATAAAATGCCAGAATGGGAATTTGACAAAGAATATATTGAAAAAGGAATATCTGGTTATAATAAAAAATTAGAAGATAGAGATGTTTTACAAGAAATAAAGACAGATGCTTTAAAAGAAGAATTTGATATATTACTTGTATTTATGTTTGACCGATTAGGTAGAAGAGAAGACGAGACCCCCTTTATTGTAGAATGGTTTGTAAAACAGGGAATAGAAGTATGGTCTACGCAAGAAGGCCAACAAAGATTTGACTCAAGAGCAGATAAACTAATTAATTATATTCGATATTGGCAGTCAGGAGGAGAATCGGAAAAAACATCTATAAGAGTAAGAACAAAACAAAAACAAATGATAGAAGAAGGAATTAATATTTATTCCATACCGCCCTATGGTTATGAATTAGTGAAAAATGGAGTATTTACGAAAAGAGGAGTAGAAAGGAAAGTATTAAAAAAGGTACCATTAGAGGCGGAAATTGTAAAAAAGATATTTGATTTGACAACAGAAGAGGGATATGGTGGGATAAGAATAGCTAATTATTTAAATGAACACAACATAAAAACCCATAAAGATAATACTTGGTCAGCCAATTCGGTGAATAGGCTAATAAAAAATCCAATTTATACAGGACATTTAGTATATGGTAAAACCAGTGTACCAATTGGAGGTGGAAAGAGAAAAAGACAGGAAAAATCAAAATGGATTTATTCAAATGAGATAGATCCTAGTATAGTAATTGTATCAAAAGAACAATTCGAAAAAGCACAACAAATAAAAAGTAACAGAAATCAAAAAAACACAAAAGGTATCTATCAAACAAAAGGATTATTATTCACTGGCTATATTATATGTGGAAGTTGTGGAAGAAAGCTAACAACTAGAAGTAATAAAAGAAAAAATATATCATACCAATATTATGCCTGTAATGTAAGAACAGATGGTAGAAAAGAGTGTAATTGTAGAAAAAAATCACATAAAAGTAATTGCATAGAAGAGCCTATTCTAAAAATAATTTATTCTTATTTAGATAAAATGGAACAGAAAGATTTAACAGAAGAAGTCAAAAGAAACTATAAAAGAATCAATAAGATAGAAGAAGGAAGAAGAAAAGAACTTGAAAGAAAAATAAAGGAATGTAATAGTAAAAGGAAATTATTAAAAGATGAAATCATAAGGATTATACAAGGAAAAAGTAGTTTTACTAGAAAGATGATAATAGATTTGCTACAAGAAAACGAAAATAGAAAACAAAAATTAATAAAACAGAAGCTAGAATTAGAAAAAACAGAGAAACAAAAGCAGTATAAATTTGAAGAATTAATGAGAACCAGACAATTCATACCAGATTGGAAACAAGAATTTAAAGAACTATCACAAGAGAAAAAGAAAATGTTGTTGGCTAGTATAATCCATAAAATTATAGTAAATGATGATAACATAGAAGTACAATTAGAAATGAGTGCACAAGAATTCTTTAAAGGTAATGATGAAAATTTTGAAAACCTGTGTGACAGTGGAACCAATACGATTGACACCAACATGGGTACATTTTGATAAGCGATTTGGAAAACCAGCTTGTTCAACTGGTGGATTTCCAACCATTAGAAGAGGAAGCTTAAGTAACTATGTATTAATTGCACAAGATGACTTAAATACTTTAGGATTTAGAACTGGTGGATTAGACGGAATATTTGGTTCAGCTACCCAAAATGCGGTAATAGCTTATCAAAGGTCAAGAGGGTTAAGTGCAGATGGAATAGTAGGATGTAATACATGGAGGTCGTTACAAGAAAATGTGGTAGGTACAGGACCAACCAATACAACGATAAATTAATTAAAGTGAGGAGTTTCGTACAGTTCTAAACTCCTCACTTTTTAAGCATCTTTTTGCATTTTAATTAATTCATTAGCTAAGACAGACAAAATATTTTTATTGTAGTCATTTAACTTCATATAGACTTCTAGAAATTTCGTATCTGCAATAGAATTGGAAATAGGATTTTTGTTATTAATTAGGTCATTAAATAGAAAATCAGAATTTATATTAAGTGCTTTACACACATTAATAATAGTAGTAGCACTTCCAAAAGCAATCCCTCTTTCTAGTTGACTAATATATCTAGGTGATAAAGAGAGTTTTTCTGCCAATTGTTCTTGTGTATATTCTGCTTTTGACCTAGCTAATTTGATTTTCTTTCCAATGTTTTTTCTTAAAATTTTCTCTTCATTTTTCACAAGGTCTCCCTCCTTATATTTTATATAAAAAAGTATAGCAATTTGAATTTGAAAAAAGAACGAACTATTAATAAGAAAACAAGCAATAAATAATAGAAAATGTTCCATACAAATAAATAGATATTTTGGAAAATCCATAAAAAAATAAAAAAGTTTTAAAAAAAGCTTGCAAAATAATAAAAGTTATATTAAAATCTAATTGAAGTGGAGAAAAGTGGTACAAAGTGGTGATGAAGTGGAAGGGAGTGAAATTTAGTTGCTAATAGGTGAATACGAGCATTCCATAGATGCAAAAGGCAGACTAATTATGCCAGCCAAATTGAGAAACGATATGGGAGAAAAGTTCATCGTAACAAAAGGATTAGATGGATGTTTATTTGCGTTTTCACAAAATGAGTGGTTAAATTTTGAAACCAAATTAAAAACACTACCACTATCTGACAGAAATGCCAGAAACTTTGTAAGATTTTTCTTATCTGGAGCAACAGAATGTGAAATAGACAAACAGGGAAGATTTTTAATTCCTAACAATCTAAGAGTAGCAGGTAACTTAGAAAAAGAAGCTGTTATCATAGGGGTAGGAACGAGACTTGAAATTTGGGACAAGCAAACATGGCAGAATTGTGATGAAGCTATTTCAGCAGATGAAATTGCTGAAAATATGACAATGCTAGGTATATAATACTTGCAAAAGTTTATATAGATTACGTAAGATAAAAATACAAAAGATAAAAATTTAAGATACAAAAGATAAAAACACAAAAGATAAATGTACAAAAGATAAAAAATACAAAAGAGTAACCAACAAAAGATTTAAAAACGCAAAAGATGGTTTTAACGTAAGATACTTAGAAAACCAAAAGATAAAACATAAGAAAGAAGTCAGCTGGTAATTTTTTGGAATTACCAGCTATTTTTTAGTAGAGGTGTGAAATTGGAATTTAAACATAAACCAGTCATGCTAGCAGAATGCATTGAAGGACTAAAAATAAAACCAGATGGAATTTACGTAGATGGAACTTTAGGGGGAGCTCGGACATAGTAAAGAAATTGCTAAAAAGTTATCTAATAAAGGAATACTAATTGGAATTGACAGAGATGAAGAAGCATTAAAAGCTGCACAGAATAACTTAAGTAAGTTTTCTAATGTAAAATATGTTCATAATAATCATGACAATATAAAAGAGATATTAGAACAATTTAACTTAGAAAAAGTAGATGGTATTCTTTTAGATTTAGGTGTTTCATCCTATCAACTAGACGAAAGAAATAGAGGATTTAGTTATTTAGGAGAAAACATCTTAGATATGCGAATGGATAAAACACAAGAGTTGACAGCTGAAATGGTAGTAAACCAATATTCAGAACAAGATTTGGCAAATCTTATATATGAATATGGAGAAGAAAGATTTTCGAGACAAATTGCTAAAAACATTTGTAAACAAAGAGAAGAGAAACCAATAAAAACAACAAAAGAATTGGTTGAAATTATAGAAAGATCCATTCCAAAAGCAAAACAAAAAGACGGACATCCAGCCAAAAGGACATTTCAGGCTATTCGAATTGAAGTAAATGATGAAATAAAACCATTATATAACACGATAAAGACAAGCATTGAATGTCTAAAAGAAGGTGGTCGATTATGTGTGATAACCTTTCATTCATTAGAAGACAGAGCTGTTAAAAATGCTTATCTAGAAGCAAAAGGAAAATGTACGTGTCCAAGTGATTTGCCATATTGTGTATGTGGTGCTAAATCCCTTGGAGAAATTATAACTAGAAAACCAATTGTAGCAACAAAAGAAGAACTAGAAGAAAACATAAGAAGTAAAAGTGCAAAACTTAGAATTTTTGAAAGAAGATAGGAGGTGAATAACTTATGGCAAGAAGTAGCTATCAATATGGAACGAACCCACGAAAATTAGAACCAGAGATGCCAAGAAAAAGGCAACCGCAAAAAAGAAAATTAGAAATTGTAGAAGATTTACCAAAACAAGATATAAAAATATCTAAAAAGCAAAAAAAGAAACAAGTTAAAATGACAGTACTAGTAATTGCCATATTTGCTATATTATTGACCATAAGTTATCGAAACTCACAAATTAATGAAAAGTTTGATCAAATGCAAAATCTAAAAAAAGAACTATCAGCAATTCAAAAAGAAAATGAGCAATTGGAAGTTAGTATTCAAAATAGTGTAAATTACAATACGATTGAAAAACTAGCTAAAGAAAAATTAGGAATGCAAAAATTGACCAATAAACAGACTATTTATATTGCTTTACCGAAAAAAGACTATGTAGAATCTGCAACAGAAGAAGTGGTAAAAGAAGAAGAAAAAAATTGGTTTGAACAAATAATCAATAAAATATTGAATAAATAAAAATCCTTCTAATAGAATGAATTAGGAGGATTTTTTTATGATGCCAATTAAGTTATCAAGTAAAAAGAAAATGCGAAATACCTTATTTATTACTTTTTTAATTATTATTTGTTTAATTGGAAGACTGGGGTATATTCAGTTTATACAAGGAGGAGAACTTTCTAGTATGGCATATCAGCAACAGACATTGGACAGAAGTATCAATCCAAAACGAGGAACTATTTTCGATAGTACAGGCAAGAATGTATTAGCAGTTAGTAGTACCGTAGAAACAGTAACTGTTAACCCAGGGAATATTGCCAAAGAAAACAAAGAAAAGGTAGCTCGTGTTCTAGCTGATATTTTTGAGCAGGATTATGAAAAAATCTTGAAGAAAGTAACCAAAAGAAGTTCAATTGAGACCATTGCTAAAAAGGTAGAAAAAGAAAAGACAGACAAATTAAGAGTCTGGATGGAGCAAAACGGAATTACAACAGGAATTAATATTGATGAAGATACCAAAAGATTTTATCCATATAGTACAGTGGCTTCTCAAATCATAGGATTTTGTGGTAGTGATAATCAGGGATTAGATGGTATTGAAGCCAAATATGATGCAGAACTGAAAGGAACGCAAGGTGCCATTAGACGTCATACAGATGCTAGAGGAGGAGAAATTGGAGAAGAAGGAGAAAATTATGTATCAGCCATTGATGGAAATGATTTAATACTTACCATTGATTTGAGTATTCAGTCAATTGCTGAAAAATATTTAGAAGAAGTTTGTATTGATAATGTTTGTACCGATGGAGGAAATATTGTCATAATGAATCCACAAAATGGAGATATTTTAGCAATGGCAACCTATCCAAATTATAATTTAAATCAACCATATGAAGCTTATACAGAGGAACTAAAACAAAATTGGGATAATTTAGAACAAGCTGAAAAGACAAGAAGTTTACAAGCAGTATGGAGAAATAAGGCCATTGCTGATACCTATGAACCAGGTTCTGTTTTTAAGGTAATTACGGCATCGGCTGCAATTGAAGAAGGATTAGTAACAGACATTGATCAAGAAGGGCAGTTTTGTTGTACTGGAGGAATTGAAGTAGCGGGGGTTAGAATTAAATGTTGGAGGCATTATAGACCACATGGTTCAGAAAGTTTACGTTTAGGACTAATGAATTCTTGCAATCCTGTTTTTATAGGATTAGGGCAAAAGCTGGGGGTTCAAACTTATTATCGCTATTTAAATAAATTTCGATTGTTAAATCGAACGGATGTTGATTTACCAGGGGAAGCCAATAGTATCTTCTTAGCAGAAAATAAAGCAGGACCAGTAGAATTGGCAACGATCAGCTTTGGGCAAAGATTCGAGATAACACCAATTCAATTAGTAACTGCCGTTTCAGCAATTGCTAATGGAGGTAATAGCATTGTACCAAGAGTAGTAAAACAAAGAGTGGATAGCCAGACAGGAGAAGTTCAAGACATACCAGTAAAAACAAATGGAACAGTAATTTCAAAAGAGACGTCAGAAAAAGTATTAAGTATGATGGAGTCTGTTGTAGCAGAAGGAACTGGTAAAAATGCAAAAGTAGCAGGTTATCGAATTGGAGGAAAAACAGGAACTTCGGAAGATGGTGTTAATACGAATAAATATGTTACTTCTTTTTGTGGAGTAGCTCCAATTGACAATCCGCAACTAGTTGTTTTAGTAACTTTATATAATCCAACAGGAGAAGGTGGACACCAAGGTGGAGGTGTGGCAGCACCAGTTGGAGGACAGATATTTAGTGAAGTTTTACCTTATTTAGAAGTAACACAAGGAAATGAAGAAGAGGTGGAAATAATAGAAGAAATAGAAACGCCAGATTTATTAGAAAAAACAATAGAGGAAGCACAGAAAATAACGAAAGAAAACGAAATTGAATTAGTGATTGAAAATGAAAGTGAGGAGTTAGATAAGCAAAATACGATTGTGAAAGAACAAACTCCAAAGGCAGGAATTACGATAAAAAAAGGAAGTAAAATTTATATTAAATATGAATAAAATACTTGACAAAACCCTACTTTTTTTGATAAAAATAAACAAAGAAAAAAGAAGAAGGGAAGGAAATAAAAATGAAACATTTAATTGATATTAAAGAGTTATCAGTAGACGAAATTCAAGAACTAATCGAAGTAGCTAAAGATATCATTGCTAACAAAGAGAAATATTCTCATAAATGTGATGGTAAACAATTAGCTACTTTATTTTTTGAACCAAGTACAAGAACCAGACTAAGCTTTGAATCAGCTATGTTAGGATTAGGAGGAAACGTATTAGGATTTTCAGAAGCATCTTCTAGTTCAGTATCAAAAGGAGAAACAGTAGCAGATACGATAAGAGTAGTAGGATGCTATGCAGATATTATCGCTATGAGACATCCAAAAGAAGGAGCACCATTAGTGGCTTCCCAAAAATCAGTTGTGCCAATTATCAATGCAGGAGATGGTGGTCATAACCATCCAACACAAACCCTAACAGACTTACTTACCATTCATTGTGAAAAAGGAAGACTAGAAAATTTAACCATAGGGCTTTGTGGAGATTTGAAATTTGGAAGAACAGTTCATTCTTTAATTACCGCTATGTCAAGATATAAAAATATAAAATTTGTATTAATTTCACCAAAAGAGCTTGTCATTCCAGAATATATAAAAAAGGAAGTATTAGAGAGAAATCATATCGAATATTGTGAAACCAATGACATCGAAGAATATATGGGAGAATTAGATGTTTTATATATGACGAGAGTGCAAAAAGAAAGATTTTTCAATGAAGATGATTATGTAAGATTAAAGGATTACTATATTTTAAATAAAGAAAAATTAGAAAAAGCAAAAGATGATTTAGCTATTTTACATCCGTTACCAAGAGTGAACGAAATTGCAACAGACGTAGATGATGATAAGAGAGCATGCTATTTTAAACAAGCAGAATATGGAAAATATATAAGAATGGCTCTTATTTTGAAATTATTGGAGGTAAAATAGATGAAAATAGATAGTATTAAAAATGGAATTGTAATAGACCACATTGGAGCAAAAAAAGGAATGGAAATTTATGAAGCACTAAGACTAAAAGAATTAGATTGTTCAGTAGCTATTATAACCAATGCTAAAAGTGAAAAGATGGGAAGAAAAGATATCATAAAAATTGACAAAGATATAGAAATCAATATGGATGTGATTGGATTTATCGAACCCAATGCTACCATTAATGTAGTAAGAAACGATGAATTGGTAAATAAATATAATGTAAAATTGCCAGAAAAGATAGTGAATATTGCAAAATGTCAAAATCCAAGATGTATTACTTCAATCGAAAAGGATTTAGACCAAGTATTTCATTTAACAGATAAAGAAAATCAAGTGTATCGTTGTCAATATTGTGAAATGAGTTTGAAATAGTTTGAATAAAACGAAAATCTCCTAATATGATGTATTAGGGGGTTTTTGTGTTTATACTAAAAAAAATCGGCTAAAGAACTATACAAATTAGGAATTTAGTTATATAATGTAGAAAAGTTATTGACAAAATTTTGCCGATAGCGGTTTAGTAATGTTTGGAGGAAAACAAAATGAAATTAAAAGAAATGTTAGTAGGACTAGAAGGTCTAAAGGTAAAAGGAGATTTAGAACAAGAAATCAAAGAAGTTGAGAGTAATTCAAAAAAGGTAAAAGAAGGATACCTATTTATTGCTATTAAAGGATTTGATGTAGACGGACATCAATACATAGGAAGTGCTATCGAAAATGGAGCAACTGCTGTTATGGTACAAGAAGGTTGTGATTTAAAAGCATTAGCCATTCCAGAAGGAATTACAATTGTTATGGCAAAAGATACCAGAGAAGCTTTAGCGATAGTAGCTAGTAATTTTTATGGAAATCCATCTAGAAAATTTAAACTAATTGGTGTAACAGGAACCAAAGGAAAAACAACAACTACTTTTATGATAAAAGAGATTTTGGAAAAGGCAGGAAAAAGCGTAGGATTAATAGGAACAATCGCAACTTATCGAAATGGTAAAAAAGTAAAAGATAGTGATAGAACAACACCAGAAAGCTTAGAATTACAAAGAGAATTTTACCAAATGGCAAAAGAGGGTGTAGAAGCAGTTGTGATGGAAGTATCTTCACAAAGTTTAAAATTACATCGAGTAGACGGATGTGAGTTTGATATTGTATTATTTACAAACTTTTCAGAAGACCATATTAGCCCAAAAGAACATCCTGATATGCAAGACTATTTCCAATCAAAATTAAAACTATTTAAAATGTGCAAAATAGGAATTACGAATGCAGACGATTTGTATGGAGCCAAAATACCTGGACTATTTCCAGACAATAATATTGTAACTTATGGTATTGATAATTTTGCAAATGTGTTAGCAAAAGATATTACAATTACCAATTCTTATGTGGACTTTAAAGTAAAAATAACAGACAGAAATGAAAGAGTTAAAACAGGAATACCAGGAAGATTTAGTGTATACAATTCATTAGCGGCTATTTGTGTTGCTCAAAAATTTGGGATTTCTCCAGAAGTTATAAAAGAAGCGTTACTAGAAGTAAGAGTTCCAGGAAGATCTGAATTAGTAAACAATAAAAAAGAAATTCCAATTATGATAGATTATGCTCATTCACCAGAAAGCTTGCAAAATATTTTACAAGCGGTAAAAAGTTATACGAGAGGAAATGTCATTTCTGTATTTGGCTGTGGTGGAGATAGAGACAGTGGCAAGAGATCAATTATGGGAGAAATTTCAGGAAGAATTGCTGACTTTACTTTTATTACATCTGACAACCCAAGAACAGAAGAACCAGAAAAAATTGTAAAACAGATTGAAGAGGGAATGAAAAAGACAAAAGGAAAATACAAAGTAGTAGTAGACAGAACAGAAGCAATTACAGAAGCAATTAAGATGGCTACGAAAAGAGATATTATTGTTCTAGCTGGAAAAGGACATGAACCTTATCAAGAAATTAATGGTGTAAAACATCCATATGATGAAAGAATTATTGTGAATGATATTATAGATAAGTTAAAGTAATATAGGAAAATAAATAGTAGCTAGAATTACAAAAGGAGAAAGGTTTGATAAAATGAGAGTAGAGACAACCATGCTAGTAGTAGCATTTATAACAGCAATTATATTAGGTTTTATAATTATACCCATATTAAGAAAATTAAAAGTAGGACAAATTGAAAGAGATGATGGACCACAATCTCATTTAAAAAAGCAAGGAACCCCAACAATGGGAGGAATTATTATGATTATTACTATGATTATAGTAGTAACAGGGACCTATATTTTTTTAAGTGTACAAGGGCAAAATGAAACAGCCAATCGATTAATACCAATGCTGATATTAACAATTGGATTTGGGATAATTGGATTTATTGATGACTTTAAAAAATTAGTTTTAAAAAATACCAAAGGCTTGAAACCAAGTTATAAAATGTTAGGATTATTAGTAACATCCGTTATTTATGTTATTTATTTAGTACAAGGATTACATGTAGGAACTGATACATATATTCCGATTTTGAAAATATATATAAATATACCAATTTATTTATATATTCCATTTGCCATTATCGTTATTTTAGGAACTACCAATGCTATTAACTTAACAGATGGAATTGATGGTCTTTCATCTAGTGTATCAGCCATTATTATAACTTGTTTAACTGCCATTGGAATTATGGCAGGAATGAAAGAAATTTCTATATTTGGAAGCATTGTAATAGGAGCGACCCTTGGATTTTTAATGTTCAATTTACATCCAGCAAAAGTATTTATGGGAGATACAGGCTCTTTACTTTTAGGGGGTGTGGTTTCAGCAATTGCTTTATATTTGAAAATGCCTTTATTATTAATTGTAATTGCTTTAATTCCTGTATTAGAAACGCTTTCTGTTATGATACAAGTAGCCTATTTTAAAAAGACAGGAAAAAGATTTTTCAAAATGGCACCATTGCATCATCACTTTGAATTGCAAGGTTGGAAAGAAAGTAAAGTGGTAATTATATTCAGTTTAATTACTTTGATTTTATCTGTGATTGGATTGAAAATAATATAAATTACACCAAAAAGAAGAGGAGAAGAGTTTTTTAAATGACAAAGAAGAAAAGAAAAGAGAAAAGTTTTTCAAGTTTTTTGAATAATCCAATTGATTTTACTTTGTTAATTACCATCTTATTATTGCTTTCAATAGGATTGATTATGGTATTATCAGCAAGTTCACCTTCTGCTCTAGCAGAAAGTGGTGATAGTTATTCCTATTTTTCGAAACAATTATTATTTGCTATTTTAGGGATTATTGCTATGCTGTTTATCTCTAAAATAGATTACCGATTTTATCAAAAATTTTATAAGCATGCTTGGTGGATTGCCTTACTTTCTTTAGCACTTGTACTAGTAGTAGGAAGGGAAGTAAATGGAGCAAAGAGATGGATATATATTGGTTCCTTATCCATTCAACCATCAGAAATGGTAAAATTGTTAATGATAATATTCTATGCGGGAATGTTATTGAAAAATAGAGATCAACTAGGAGAATATAAAAAAGGATTTTTATGGCATATTGCCATGTTAGCACCAATTATAGGAGTATTATTACTAGAGCCACACTTTAGTGCTTCAATCGTTATCATAGGTATTTGCTCTATTATGATGATTATGGCAGGATGCAAATTTACGCATTTTGTAGCGACAGGGGGAATTGTTGGAATACCAGCTTTGATAGGACTAATTATTTTAGAACCATATCGATTAAAGAGAGTTATTACCTTTTTAGACCCCTGGCAAGATGCAACAGGCGATGGTTGGCAAGTAATACAAAGTTTATATGCAATAGGTTCACGGAGGCCTATTTGGAACAGGATTAGGAGACAGCAAGCAAAAGTTTTTATACATTCCAGAACCACATAACGATTTCATTTTCTCTATATTAGGAGAAGAATTAGGATTTATAGGGTGTGTAGCAGTTTTAATACTATTTGCTATATTTATATGGAGAGGTGTATTAATCGCTATGAGAGCACCAGACATGTTTGGAAGTTTAGTAGCTGTTGGAATAACAGCATTAGTAGCGATCCAAGTTATCATCAATGTAGCGGTAGTAACATCTTCTATGCCAGCAACAGGAATGCCATTACCATTCTTTAGTTACCGGAGGAACGGCGTTATTCATATTGTTGTGTGAAATGGGAATTTTGCTCAACATATCTAGAGCAAGTGCAAAATGATGTTTTTTGGGACGGGGTCAAAAAACATCGTTAAAGTTGTTAATAGTTTGAAAGTAAAATGAGAACTTTAATAAAAACGATGTTTTTTGACCCCGTCCCAAAAAACATCAAAGGGAGACATAAATGAGAGTTATTATTGCGGCAGCTGGAACAGCTGGACATATCAATCCAGGAATTGCAATTGCGAATAAAATTAAACAAGAAAAAAAGGATTCAAAGATTATATTTATCGGAACAACAAGGGGATTAGAAAATGATTTAGTTCCGAGAGCTGGATACGAATTAAAGACAATTGAAGCCTATGGATTAAGCAAAAAGCTTACTTTGGAAAATTTGAAAAAAATGTATAAAACATTAAAAGGCTATGGAGAAGCTAAAAAGATAATACAAGATTTTAAACCAGATATTGTGATTGGAACAGGTGGTTATATTTGCGGAGCAACAATTTCGGCAGCTCATAGTTTAAAAATTCCAACTATGTTGCATGAAAGTAATGCTTTTCCTGGTAAAGCAGTAAAGATGTTAGCTAAAAAGACAAATACGATTTTAGTCTCTTTTGAAGATGCTATTCCAAGAATAAAAAAAGCTAAAAAAGTAGTATGTACAGGAACACCAGTAAAAATAAAAAAGAAAGATTATACGAGCCAGGAAAGAAATAAAATTTTGGAAGAGATAGGGCTAAAAGAAAATAAACCAATCATTGTAGTATCTGGTGGAAGTCAAGGAGCACAAAAAATCAACGAAGCGATGATTGAAATTATTAAAAATAAGTATAATCAAAATTATCAAGTTATTTGGGCAACAGGAACAAAACAATATGATAGTATAAAAGAAAATCTAGAGAATAGTCAAATTAATATCAACTATGTCGAGAGGATGAAAATTGTACCTTATATATACAACATGGAAGAGATTATGAATGTGGCTGATGTTTCTATTGGAAGAGCTGGAGCAATGACTGTTACAGAAATTGCGAATTTAGGGAAACCATCAATTTTGATACCACTTCCTAATGTGAGTCATGACCATCAGCTATATAATGCAAAGGTTTTAGAAAAAATAGGGGCTGCTAAAATTATCTTAAATGATGAATTAACAGGAGAAAAGTTAAATCACGCAATTGAAGAAATTATTCTAGATAAAGTTAAAATGCAAAAGATGGGAGAAAGCGCATATAAGGTTTCTACACAGCAAGTAGAAGATAAAATTTATCAGGAAGTAAGAAATTTAGTAAAATAGAGGGTAGAAAATGCTTAAAAATATACAATTTAATAAAATAATATTGGGATTATTCTTAATAGGAATTATCATTATTAGTGGGTTAGGAATCTTTTTCTTAACTACACTTAACAATTTAAATGGACAACTTGTAGAGGGGCAAATACTAGATATGCAAGAATTACAAAATAGAACAATTTGGGCATTAGGGATATCTGCTGTTTTATTTGCGATAGTTGGAATAGCAACTGCTGTGTTTATGTCAAAATTTATTATTTACCCAATTAATAAATTAATTCGAAGTGCTGAAAAAATAACAGAGGAAGATAGAAATGGCAAAAAAATAAAAGGGAAAAAAGGAAATGAAGCACAAGATTTAGAAAATGTATTAGGGGTTATGACAACAGAATTGAAAGATAAACTAAGTGAAGTGTCAACACAGAAAAATCAAATCGAGACTATTTTGCTCCATATGACAGATGGGATTATAGCTTTTAATATGAAAGGGGAAATCATTCTAATTAATCCTGCTGCTAAAAAGTATCTAAGTATCCGTCCAGAAGACAATACATTTGAAGATATCTTTAAAAAATTTAATTTAAATATCAATATGGAAAAAGTAATCTATTTGGAAAACTGGACATCAACTGAACAAAGAATTCAAGTAGAAGATAAATATATGAACGTATTTTTTGCACCGTTTAAAAATGAAACTGATCGACCAAATGGAGTAATAGCAGTAATTCAAGATATTACGGAGCATGTAAAGTTAGATACGATGCAAAAAGAATTTGTGGCAGATGTATCTCATGAACTAAAAACACCGATTACTTCAATTATGGGGTATGCGGATACTTTACTAGAAGGAGAATATGACAAAGAAACACAGACGAAGTTTTTAAATGTTATTGCAACAGAAGCCAGAAGAATGGCAAAATTGGTTACAGACTTGTTAACTTTATCTAGATATGATAACAATAAGAAAAATACACAGAAAGAGGCTTTTGATTTAGGAGACTTAGTTAAAAAATGTCAAGATAAATTAGCGATTGAAATTAAGAAAAAACAACATAAAGTAAACTGTTTTGTAACGGCAGATGTACCACCAGTTTATGCAGATAAGTATGATATTGAAAGAGTGGTATTAAATATATTAACAAATAGTATTAAATACACCAAAGATGGAGGAGAAATTAAGATATATGTAGGTTTTGTTTATAATGATGCCTATATTAAGGTCTTTGATAATGGAATTGGAATTCCAGAAGAGGACTTAAATCGTATCTTTGAGCGATTTTACCGTGTTGATAAAGCTCGTACAAGAGAAATGGGAGGAACTGGTTTAGGACTTTCTATTGCCAAAGAGATTTTAGATAAGAATGGTGGAAGTATTGATATTAAAAGTGTAGTAGGAGAAGGAACTGAGGTTGTAATACGAATTCCTACAAAACAATAAAAGAAGAGGTAGAACTGTGGTTCTACTTCTTTTTTTATTAGAAAAATGAATAATTTTAAAACACTATTGAAAGAATAGGGATAATTATGATATAAATAAGATATAGGTATTAATGACAAAGTGACATAACTGTAAAATCAAAATAAGCCAAAGAAAAAGAAGGGAAAGAAGATGAAAAAAGAAAGAACAAACCAAGGTATTACATTAATTGCTTTAGTAATTACAATTATAATTTTGCTAATCCTAGCAGGAATAA
>CAMNWO010000010.1 GCA_946565805.1 uncultured Clostridium sp. | reverse complement strand
ACCTCAGCCTTCCAAGCTGATGACGTGGGTTCGATTCCCACTACCTGCTCCAAAACTTCTGACAATTATAACTTTATATGCAGGTGTAGTTCAATGGTAGAACCTCAGCCTTCCAAGCTGATGACGTGGGTTCGATTCCCACTACCTGCTCCATTTAAAGACAACTTACAGACTAAATAAGGTTTGTAAGTTGTCATTTTTTTATATTTTATTAAGTATGAGAGCAACTGTAATCACTTACTGTTTTTTTCTAAAAGTAATTAATTTAATTATGTTTAGGATAGACGGAATTGTAACTATTGCTAGTGAAACAATTAAAATCAAATCAAAGCTTAAGTTTGATATACCATATTGTATTTCGTATTTATAATCATAGATGATACTTGGAACAAAACATGCTATAATTCCTATCTTAATTAGACTACTAATACAGGAGTATATTAATCCTCGTTTTATTTTATCAATTGTTATTAAAAAATCTAATACAATGATAATTAATGCAAAAATAGAAGGCATTATGAGAATAATTCCCAATTGTCCCAAACCATCAGCGCTAATACTTTGCAAGCCAAATATTAAACCATATAACGATAAAATAAATCCTAATATGCTACATATAATTGATATTATTTTTTGTATCCTAAATAATCTCATATATTATCCTCCTTTTTGTAATAAAATACTTGCATTGCTTTTTATTAATAATATTGCAACAACTTTATATTGGAATTATACTATAAATATTAAAAAAATGCTATAATACATCAATAATTGTTAAAAAAGACCTCAAAAAGAGGTCTTTTCTTTGTCACATGGCTAAAATATAATATCTTCTTTATTCCAGCCATTATAGAGTTTACAATCGGGTCGTAAAACAAAGTATTTCGAAGCTTCTTTATCTACCTTTTCTTCATTCATACAATCTTCATCAATTACAACAGAAATTCCGTTCACAGAATATTGCTCATAGCCATATGGTAAAATACCAATTAGTTTACCATGACTTTTTACATAAGAATGTAACACTGTAAAAAAGAGACCAGAACCCAAGCCGTTTTCCAATATCAAATTACTTTGTTCATTAACACCGCTGGTATAGAGCTTGCGAAATGTTAGCTGATCAGCACCGAACTCTTGTGCTTTCTGGAATATGTTTTGAATAGCTAAATGATAATTATTTGCTTTAGTAAAGTAAGCAGCATTGTCGTTAACAGTAACGCCGACACTTCTTAACATTTCTTTGCTCATGTTAAGACTAAGCCGAAGGGTAAAATCATATTCTTTTGCCATAGAGCATACTTTTTTTATATTTACCCGTTTATTCTTTGGCATATTCACAATTTCAGCATTTTTTCGATTGTCAAAACTGGATAAGGAAAATGAAAATACGCTTACACCAACGGTATTTCGCAAGAAACGTGCATAAGACTGATCAAACCCAACTGCAGAAGTCTGAATTTCAATCCAGTTAAAGGCACTACAACCGCTATGTGGCAAAACATATTTATTAATAAGTGACAAGGTTTGTAAAAAGCTTCGATTTTGGAGAGGTTCAATATCTCCTGTTATCATCATGATGTTAGCATCATTTTCTTTGGCAAAAATCAACCTTTTTACATAATCTTCGAAATAAAGATCATAAAAGGGGAGATTTTCGTCCATTTGATTTTTGTAAATATCTGTATGCATACAAGACACACAGAACTTACACCTGTTGATACATTGTTTTCCTGGTACGCAAATACTTAAACTTTGCACATTCCGTTTCATTGTAAAACCTCCTTAGATTAAAATATTTATGAGTAAACTCAATAAAGATATTATACCGTAGAATTTACATAAAGTCAAGAAAGCTAGTACTTTTTTCCAAGATAAAACTTTTTCTATTTAAATAATTTAAAATTCCACTATCTGTCTTAAAATCAAACTTCAAAACATAGCTACAAAGCATTTGATACTTTTTGCTAAACTTTTTATTAACTTCGTTGATACCATACTTTCCGTCACCAATAATGGGATATCCCAAATAGGCTAAATGAGCTCTAATTTGATGTGTTTTTCCTGTTTCAATTTCCACATCTAAAAGAGAAGTATTGTTAGGATACTTTTCTAAAATACGATAGGTCGTAATAATCTTTTGATAACCTTTTTTGAAACAATCAGCAATATAAACACAAGACTTTTTATTATCTTTGAATAAATAAGCTTCACATCTTTTAAAAGTATTTTTAGGAATACCAGAAACAAGTGCTAAGTAATGCTTTTCAATTTCATGGTATTTAAATTTTTTAAGAAGAATATTCAAAGCTTCTTGGTTTTTAGCAAACAAAACAAGACCTGTTGTATTTCGGTCAAGACGGTGACAAGGCATAGGTTTGAAATTACTATTTTCATATCTTTTGTGAACATAAGTTGTTAAACTGTTTTCGCCAGTCACTTCTAAATTAACAGGCTTATTTAAAATTAAAATATTTTCATCTTCGAAAAAAATATCCAACTCAAAGATAGGTTGCAATAAAGCATCTGCAATATAGACTAAAACTTCATCTTTTTCATAAACTAGAACATTTTCAGAAACTCGTTTGCCATTAATCTTAATATCTTTTTTTCTTAATGTTTTATAAAAAAGATTAGAAGAGAGATTTGGTATATTTTCTAACAAAAATTTATTTAATTTTTTTCCATTATATTTATTACTTACAATTAACTTTTTCATAAAAATATTATAGCTTGTTTCGAAGGAAAATGCAAGAAAAAGTCATAGAGCAGTCAAGTGAAGAATATAATAAATGTGAACATTGTGTGAAAAAACAAAAAAAGGTATTGACAAGAAAAGGAAAAGGGTATAAAGTATTAGCAGTCGATTAGTAAGAGTGCTAAAACAAAAACTTTAAGGAGGTAAAAAAATGATTAAACCATTAGGAAACAGAGTATTAATAAAAATGAAAGAAGGCGAAGAAACAACTAAAAGTGGAATTATATTAGCAGGAAATGCACAAGAAAAACCACAAATAGCAGAAGTAATAGAAGTGGGACCAGGAGAAAAGGTCGATGGAAAAATAGAACCAGTTAATGTAAAAAAAGGTGACAATGTCATCGTTAGTAAATATTCTGGAACAGAAGTAAAATATGAAGGAGCAGAATATATCATCGTAAAACAAGATGACATTTTAGCAATTGTAGAATAAAAAAATAAGGTTGCCAACGGTTCCGGGTTTATTTGGCAACTTTTGAGTAGAAATTTAGGATTAATTTTAAAAGTTGCCAAATAAACCCGGAACCGTTGGCAACTAGAAAGGAAGGAAAGAAAATGGCAAAAGTTATTAAATTTGGAGAAGAAGCAAGAAAATCTTTAGTAGAAGGTGTTAATAAATTAGCAGATACAGTAAAAGTAACATTAGGACCAAAAGGAAGAAATGTAGTATTAGATAAAAGCTTTGGAGCACCACTTATTACAAATGATGGGGTTACCATTGCAAAGGAAATTGAATTAGAAGATAAATATGAGAATATGGGAGCTCGTTTAGTAAAAGAAGTTTCCACAAAAACAAATGATGTAGCAGGAGATGGAACAACAACAGCTACGGTGTTAGCACAAAGTATGATTAAAGAAGGTGTGAAAAATGTAGCTGCAGGAGCAGATCCAATGGCTATCAAGAGAGGAATTGATAAAGCAGTAGAAACAGCAGTAGAAGGATTAAAAGAAATTAGTTCTAATATTAATGGAAAAGAAGATATTGCAAGAGTGGCAAGTATTTCAGCTAATAATGAAGAGATTGGAAACTTAATTGCAGACGCAATGGAGAAAGTATCAAAAGATGGCGTTATTACGATTGAAGAATCAAAAACTTCTAACACAGAATTAAATGTAGTAGAAGGAATGCAATTTGACAAAGGATATTTATCACCATATATGGCAACAGATACTGAAAAAATGGAAGCAGTGTTAGACAATCCATATATCTTATTAACAGACAAAAAAATCAGTAACATTCAAGAAGTGTTACCATTACTAGAAGCAATTATGCAAGAATCTGGTAAACTATTAATCATCTGTGATGACATAGAAGGAGAAGCATTATCTACTTTAATCCTAAATAAATTAAGAGGGGTATTGAATGTAGTAGCAGTAAAAGCACCAGGGTTTGGAGATAAGAGAAAAGCAATGTTAGAAGATATTGCAATTTTAACAGGTGCAGAAGTCATTACATCTGATTTAGGACTAGAATTAAAAGATACCATGATAAGTCAATTAGGTAGAGCAAAACAAGTAAAAGTACAAAAAGAAAATACTATTATTGTAGATGGTAATGGTGATAAACAACAAATTGCTGATAGAGTTGCACAAGTAAAAGCACAAATCCAAGAAACTAAGAGTGAATATGACAAAGAACAATTACAAGAAAGATTGGCTAAAATAGCAGGAGGAGTAGCTGTAATTGGAGTTGGAGCAGCGACTGAAGTTGAAATGAAAGACAAAAAATTAAGAATAGAAGATGCTTTATCTGCTACCAAAGCAGCAGTAGAAGAAGGAATTGTAGCAGGTGGAGGAACCGCATTAATGAATGTAATTCCAAAAGTAGAAAAATTAGTTGCTTCTTTAGAAGGTGGAGAAGCATTAGGAGCAAAAATTGTATTAAAATCCTTAGAAGAGCCAGTAAAACAAATTGCTATCAACGCAGGATTAGAACCAGCTGTTATTGCAGATAGTGTTAAAAAAGCAGAAATAGGGGTTGGATTTGATGCAGCAAAAGAAGAATATGTAGATATGAAAAAAGCTGGAATTGTAGATCCAACAAAAGTAACAAGAAGTGCTTTGCAAAATGCGGCATCAATCGCATCTATGGTACTTACAACAGAAAGTATTGTAACAGATGCTCCAGAACCAAAAGGATGTAATTGCGGAGGGCATGACGCTATGCCAGCAGGAATGGATGGAATGTACTAAAATTAATCGAAACTATGATATTTAGTGTAATAATAATTAAGGCATCTAGCCATATAAGAGGCTTCCACTTGATAATACCCGAGCTAATCCGGGTAGCGGTGGTTAAGCCTCTTTTCATTAACTTTTTAATTTCCTCATAAGGGAAAAAAGTTTCCCAAGCTTTGATATCTGCTTTATGTTCTAGTTCGGCAATTAATTCAGACGGACTGTTCGTGCGATAATATGCATTTGCCATATAATGTCCTAATTCTTGCATTAAGACAGTATTTTCACTTTCTTGATTTTTTACTTGTTTATCATCAACTACAATAGCTGTTATATCGTTATAGTGGACAATAGCACCTCTTGTAAAAAGCAATTCGTGATTTATATAATGAATATTTTCATCTTTCATTTTTTGATATAAATCATTTTTTGTCATCTTCTAATTCTTGTTTTGCAAGTAATCCTTCCATTATATTTTTTAATGTTTCTTGATTTTCTTTATTAAGGCCTTTGATACCACTTGCAAAGGCGATATCAATATCATCTAGATTTATTTTTTTAGAATTTCTAATAGAAGACTTGCCTAAAAGATAATCAATTGACACATCAAACAATTCAGATAGTTTGATTAAAGTATCAGTATTAGGGTCACGTTCCCCTTTTTCATAGAATCCAACCATTCTTTCTGACTTTCCAATATAGTTAGCAACGTCTGATTGTAACAAACCTTTCTCATTTCGCAATTCTTTTATTTTATTCATAATAAATCTCCTTTTTCATGATACTTGAATTATATAACAAATAGTTCGATTAGTAAAGTGCAAATTTTATGAAACGAAAAAAATAGTTTACTAGAAACACAAGAGATTAGGAATAAATCAAAGGAAAAATCAATAAAAACTATTGACAACGAACAATAAGTACGATAAACTAAAAACAACAAAACGAACAAAAAGTACGATAAAGTGGAGAACAAAGGAGGAAAAAGTATGAAAATTACACAAAGACAAAAAATAGTAAAGTATATGCTAAAATTTGGAAGCATAACAAGTTGGGAAGCTTATGAGAGTTTAGGAATTACACAATTTGCTACTAGAGTGAAAGAATTAAAACAAGAGGGATATGGTTTTAAAACAAGATGGGAGAAAAGAAAAAACAAAGAGGGGAAAATGGTTAGATTTAAGCGATTTTATTTTTCGAACGGATGCTAGCAAAAACGACAAAGAATGACAGTTACACTGTGTAGTATTTTTTGAGATAATATGGTAAATAGAATAAAAGGAGATACCAATGATAAATGATTTTGAAAAATTGAGAAAAAAGTTGCATGAAGCAATAGAAACGAGTGGATTACATTCAGAACAGACTGAGAAAATAAGCAAAAGATACAATAAACTAATTAATTCCTATTATAAAAATGAAAAGCAATATAGTGAAGATAATATCATGCGTATAAAATATAGAGAATCTATAAAGTGTTTAAAACAAATTACAAGAGATTTTATGAAGTTTCCTACTATTAAAGAATGGAACCGTTATGCTAAGGAAAATAATTTGTTGAATTCAGAGTGCCTAAAGTATATGAGTGGAAATTCATGGCATGATTTAAGAAATAGAATTTTATCGAAGCTTTCTTATTAGATAAAATAAATAAAAAAATTTTAGAAAAAAATTCGTAGTGTTTGCAAGGCATTACGGATTTTTTTGTCGAAAACGGGTTTTGTTTTTATTTTTTTGATATAGTATAATATTTTTTATACGAAAGAGGGTTTTGGATATGCAAAATATAACATTAGAAAGTTTTTTTCAAGATAGAATGGAAGAAAATAAAGAGTTATTTACAGAAGAGGAAATGGAACAAATTTGTACACATAAAAGGTGTGCTCATAAGGTGTATATGCTAGGGCTTATGGATAGTAGAGAGTGTTATAAAAACGATGAAATTTTAGATTGACAAATGGGCAAAAATGGTGTAAGATATTTTTTGGTTATGCCAATATAGCTCAGTTGGTAGAGCAACAGATTCGTAACCTGTAGGTCGGCAGTTCGATTCTGCCTATTGGCTCCATTAAGTAAAATCGTCGCACCAGACGAAAATATTGATAAATCAACTGTAAAGGTTGATTTTTTCTATTTTGTAGAAATTTTTGACTGTAAGGAGAAAAGCTTTGTACAAAATAGTTATGCGAACATTACAAATTCTTAAAGCTTTGCTTTTTAGAATTTGTTAGCCCGTTTTTTGTCTCCTTTATCTTGAAAAAGGAAGGATGGTGTGGTTGATTAGTACGCTTAAGAAGAAAAACAAGATTAAAAGAGAAGTGCTCTCTAAAATTGAAGGGGCTTGCAGTTTGAATGCTATAAAACTTGATAAATTTTGTGAAACTTATAAATTTATGTAAAATATGTTATAATTATAATTGATATGATTAAAAAGGAGTGGTTATTATGGCAAAAATTAATGAATTTTGGGGAAATATAATGGATAAAAAATTATATAGCAGTAAAAATATGAAGATATACTATAATGAATTAGATGAAAAAACTATCCTAGATATAGAAAAAAGTGTATTAGAAGGAAAGAATAAAACACTAGAATATTTTGAAATTCAAGGATATGATAAAGAAATAATAATAGATGTATTTGATAGTATAGAAGAATTACATTTAGATGTTTTTGGAGAAAAAAAGGAAGAATGGCTTGTATCTTGTGAGAATGGAGAATATGGTATAAAAGTAGTATCACCATTAAATCCAGGAAATGTGCATAATTATAAAGTAATATTAGAAGTAATAAGTAAATCCGTAGCTGATATAATATTAAAGA
Source organism: uncultured Clostridium sp. (assembly GCA_946565805.1). GTDB lineage: Bacteria > Bacillota > Clostridia > TANB77 > CAG-508 > CAG-269. The sequence continues at coordinate 69,628 of CAMNWO010000010.1, read as the reverse complement.
ATAATTTTAAAGATGTGCCTAAATGGCTTGATATTACTACATATATTAATGGATTAAATACAGAAACAAAAACGAATAGTAAACCAAGTATAATAAAATTAAAAGAAGAAGGATATTTTAATTTTAGTGATTGTTACTTTATTACAAGATATATAGTAGAGACATTTGGAAAGGAAACCATAATAAAAATTTTAAAAAATCCAACAAAATACAATGAAATATTAAAACTTCAGATAAGGAAATAGATGAAAAAATAAAAGAATATTATAGTTAAATAAACATAGATAAAATGTATAATTTTAACAAACAATCATATAATATTAATGTCAGATTTAGTTTGACAAGTTAAATATTATGTGTTTAAATATATTTAACTTAACCCTCTACTACTTTTGTAGTAAGACGGGAGCCTAAATGATTTTGGAGAGTTTAAAGCAACTCTCCTTTTTAAGCTATATATTGTTATTTCGTGAAAAACTTTATAATTTGTTTATCAATTAAATCAAGTGATACACTAGATATTTTTACATTTCTTCTTACAGTATCTTTGAAAATTCTTTGTTTACTAACTGTTGTTATTTGATTGATTAAAGCAATGCTATCTTTTTCCATTTTAGAAATTTCTTGTTCCATTTTTTCAATATATTTTCGTTCTTTTTCTATTATATTTTGAATGTTAATAGGTACATCTTTTATCTTTTCTAATTCATCTAATATTTGCTGTAACTTTTGTTTTTCTTTTTCAATTTTATCTTGAAAAACATTATAAAGTTCCTTTCCAAGATTTACAGAAGAAGAGTCATATTTCTTTCCATCTTTTCTTGATGTTAAAGGAATAACATTTAAGGCCCCATTTTTTGTATTGTCATATTTATTTAGAACAATACAATAGTGTAGACCACCTAATTCATTTCCAATATTGAAACCTAAATTCACTTTAATAACATCACCACGAGAATATATTCCGGATTTTGCGATATTAAATGTTTTTTCTTCATCATGATATTGGGCAAAGTCATTAATCCAATAAGCTAATAAATCACTTTTTTTATATTCACTTAATTCTATATGTCTAAGGAAAGAGAAATCTAGGCTATTCAATGAATTATCCTTATGTATAATAGCATTATTTTTTAATTCGATTTCATTTTCATTCATGGTATCAGCTCCTAGTATTTTTTATAGAAACAGCATACCAAACATTTGTTTAAAACGCAACATCTATTGAAAAATAATTTTATTATGTTATAATTTATATATCAGTTGATTAATCGAATTATTTTTTTGAGCAAATGTGGGAGGAACACTATGAGAAATAGATATATTTTTCGCAAATAACCTCCTTAATGGCCCCATAAAACGTTTTTAATAAGCCGATTTAACTCGGCTTATTTTTTAGATATAACATAAAAATAACCAGCAAGAAGTAAACTTGCTGGTTTAGAGTATCATTACTCCACATCAACTTCATGATTAAGATACCATCCGCATATTTTGGCTCCAGGACCTTCTCTTGTCACAACATAAGCATTTAGTGCAAAAGCAAAATCGGTAAAGATTTCGAAATCCTGAAAGTCTTCTGGATAGTAAAGTGCAACATCATCTAGTTCTCCATGATGTTCTCTTGCCCGAGCAATTAATAAATTTGATAAAACAATAAATCCATCTTTTTGCTGTTGCGATAACCCTTGACTTTCCAACCAACACTCTTGCGTATGTAATAATCCAGCATAGTTTAGTTTCACGTGATACCTCCTATTAAATGAAACCAAGTATTTAGTTACAATGATAATAATAACACAGATAAATTAAAAAAGAAAGAAAAAATAAAAAAATGGGAAACTATATTAGAAAAACTAGGAAATATTCAGAAACAGCAGATACAAACTGGTCAAAAGAGGAAGAAAAGATATTAATTGAAAACTATAAAATTCTTGATGTAAAAGACATTGCTTCTCAATTAAAAAGAACCGTTCCAGCCTGTAGAACCAAAATGTATAACCTATCAAAAAAAGAAGGAAAAATAATAACCAGAAGTAAAAATTATGCAAATAGATGGAAACAGGAAGAGGATGAAGTAATAAAAACCAATTATGCCAAAAAAGGTGCTACATGGTGCGCAAGGCAACTGAAGAGAACAGAAAAAGCCTGCATTCATAGAGCAGGGATTTTAAAAATAAAAAGAGAGGTTTTTTGGACACCAGAAGAAGATGAAATACTTAAGAAATATTATCCACAGTATGGTTCTAAAAAAGTCAGTAAACTGCTGGGGAAAAGTCAGCAAACTTGTTACACAAGAGCTTATGTTTTAGGTGTACATTATGATAATAATAAATGGACAAAAGAAGAAACAGATTTTATAAAAAAGTATTATCCGTTGAAGGGAGCAGAATATGTTTCGAAAACTTTAGGAAGAAGTATTGTAGCATGCCATTCTAGAGCAGCCATTTTAAAACTGAAACATCCTAAATATTGGACAAAAGAAGAGATAAATTTTTTAAAAGAAAACTATCCTAAGAAAGGTTCTATATGGGTAGCAAAGCAATTAAACCGACCAAGACAATCTTGCAAAAGTATAGCTAGTAAATTAAAAATTAAATTTGAGGATGAAATGGCTTGGAAACCAAAGGAAATAGAAATATTAAAACAATATTATCCAGTGATAGGAAAATTTGTTGCAGAATTATTGCCGAATAGAAGTGAAAGTTCTTGTACCAATCAAGCCAATCGATTAGGGATAGGGTATCAAAAGCAAGAAAGTTCTTCCATTGAAAAAATAAAGAGTATTTTAGAACAAAAACAAGTTATTTATAAAACAGAAGTGGGATTTAAAGAATGCAAGGATAAAAAGATGTTATTATTTGATATTGCTATCTATCAAGATGAAAATAGAGAAAAACTAATAGGGTTAATAGAATACGATGGAATGCAACACTTTTTTCCAACCACTTTATACCAAGACAAAACTATTTCTGCTAACAAGGTACTAGAAAGAACAAAAAGGCATGATAAAATAAAAAATGAGTTCTGTTTTGTTCATGAAATACCACTATTACGCATTAAATACAGTCAAAATAATTTAGAAGAATTAGTAACCAGGTTTTTAATGGATTTAAAAACTTACCAATACTGGTACAATCCCTTTATTTCTTATAAAGATTATTACGGTGAGATAGAGGATGAATTAGTAAAAGAACATTATATCCATTTTTCAAAATACAGAAAAAATAACGGATATCAAAAAAATCAAAAGCCAGAATACTGTTTTTTTAAATGGACAATGGAAGAAGATTTATATTTGGAAAAATATTATCCAGATAAAGGAAGTAAGTGGGTTTCGAAATATTTACATAGAAGCCCAAATGCGTGTAGCAATAGAGCACATAGGCTAGGATTATATCGTAGCAATAGATGGAAGAGGGAAGAAGATTTATTTTTAATTAAAAATTATAAGGAAAAGGAAGTAAAATGGTGTGCTGAGCAATTAAATAGAACAACATCATCTATTGTTCATCGAGCGAATGAACTAAAACTTAAGAAAGCATCTAACAAATGGCAACAACAGGAAGAGAATTATTTAATTAAATATTATACGATAAAAGAGACGAAAGAGATAGCAAAAGATATAAATCGTACCGTTCAAGCAGTAGAGAATAGAGTTCGTTACTTAAAAAAATGTAAACCAGATGTGCTATATGGAGGACAAGAAGCAAAGGTAGTAAGGATACCAATAGAACTAGATAGAAAAACAGAGTTCTTTTTAAGAAAGTATGCTACTAATTATAGGGGAGGATTATATCTTTTTAAGGAGGGGCAAATTGTTGCTAAATGTAATTTGATAGATTGTAAAAGGACGTCAACAGGAGAATATAGGTGGATAATAAAAGATTTTGAGGTTCTTGAAAGTCCAGTAGAGGCAAAAGGGAAAAATGGGATATGGAAACATAAGTTGCAGGAAGCATAAAAATATGTTATAATGTAGACATAATATATACTACCCTGTTTTCAGGTTTAATATAGAGGCAACTAGTAAAAAATAATTTTTTTCAGGAAAGGAAGATTGTTATGTTAGAATTTTTAGCATTAAGCTGTTTCATATCTTTAATATGTACATTGATTATTGTGGGAGTTCCAATTGCTATAAGACGGCAGGCTGATTCGAAAAGTGTAGGGTATGCAATACTAGTATTTTTGATACAAATAATTCCTATATTGATATCTGCATTTTATTTGGAGATTGACGATATGTGGATTAGATATGGGATTCAGTCCATTTGGTTTGTTATACTAATGATGCATATAGGATTTATGGGGAATTTTGTGATAGCAACAATATGGGATAAGAAGATGGAGATGATAGTTATTATTATTTTGATAGTAATAAGGCTATTATTAATACCATCAAACTTAAAAAACCTAGATCAGACTCTAGTCTATATTCATGATAATCCCTACCGTTTTCTTGAACTGCAGGAAATAAGAAAGGTAAAAGAGGAAAATGTTCTTATAGACGAAGGAATATTTGATGAAGCGTATTTTCCAGACCAGATAGTCTATACTTACACAATCAAAGAAAATAAGTATAAGTATGCTGAGAAAAAAATAAGGCTGGAAAGAAGGCTGAAAGAGTTAGATTGGATCATATATGATAAGAAAAAGAGGATAGCAAAACTTATCAGAAAAAAATATCCTACTGTCATATTAGAAGATACCAAATTGGACATAGATGATAATTGGAATCCTTATCAAGTATATGCTTATCGAGAGAAGTTATATACTTCCAATGGACAAGATTATGGAATTATTGTATTCAATTTTAAAGAAGAAACAGTAGAAAAGTATCCTGCATCAGAAGGAAATGCACCAGCATGGGTGGATTTTCAGTCAACCTATCCAAGATAAAGAAACATAACAAAACAAGAAAGTGCATGTTTAAGTGCACTTTTTTGTTGTATAAGAAAAATTGCTTTACTTTTTTACATAGGTAAGATAAAATGGGGAAGAAAAATGAAAGGAGAGTAATTTTATGATAAAAACAGACTATCATTTGCATACAACCTTTTCCCATGATGGAATATCTACCATGGAAGAACAGATAAAAAATGCAATAAATAAAGGGCTAAAAGAAATCTGTTTTACGGAACATTATGATATCTATGATGGACTAGAAAACAGCACTTTACAGACAATAGACGTAGAAAACTATGTGAAAAATTTCAAACAGTACCAACAAAAGTATAAAGACCAAATTAGTTTAAAATTAGGAATAGAAATAGGATTACAACCAGATATAAAAGAAACCATTTGTAACATGGTAAAACAATATTCATTTGATTTTATCATAGGTTCTTCCCATATCACCTGTAAAAAAGATATTGCAATGGATCAAAGTTTTTTTGAAGGATTAACGCAAAAAGAAGCGTATTTAAAATATTTTGGAGAAGTGTTAGAAAATATAAGACAATACGATGAATTTGATGTATATGGTCACATAGATTATATTATTCGATATGGAGGATATCCAGAAAAAGTAATAAAATATAGCGATTACCAAGAAATTTTAGATGAAATATTAACAACAATCATAAAAAAAGAAAAAGGAATTGAAATCAATACATCAGGCTATCGATATGGTCTAAATGCACCACATCCAAACAAAGAGATACTAAGAAGATACAAAGAATTAGGGGGAAATATTATAACAATAGGTTCAGATGCACACAAAATTGAGGATATGTGTTCTGATTTTGATAGGGCTACGAAATTATTAAAAGAAATTGGCTATAAAAACTATGTCATATATAAAGAAAGAAAACCCCAATGGATAGAATTGTAAAATATTAGGGAATGACTTTAATTTACTTGTAAATTTTTGTGATTTAGTGTAAAATACCAATAGATTGTAAATAATGATAAAGACACAAATTGGAGATGTGTCCCCAATTGCTCCAAAAGGAGCAAAAAGAAACGTCCCCAATTGGACAAGGAGAAAAAAATGAGATTTGTAGAGAGCAAAAAAGATAAAAAAGAATATAAAGAATTTTTAGAAGGACATGAAAGATGTAATTTTCAACAATCCTTAGAATGGGCAGAAGTAAAAAAGCCAAACTGGAAACCAGAAGTAATATTGGCAGAAGGTGATGACGGAGAAATTATTGGTTCGCTTTGTGTATGGATACGCAAAATGCCAATCTTTGGGAACATCATGTATTCTTCTAGAGGACCAGTATGTGATATTCATGATATTAATGCTATGAAACAATTAACAGATGGTGCTAAAGAATTAGCTAAAAAATATAAAGCAATTGTACTAAGAATGGAACCAGATATTGTAAGTGATGACCAAGATTTTAGAGATATTGTAACGAATTTGGGATATCATATCAAAGATGACGCTAAAGATTTTAAAGATGAAATTCAACCAAGATATGTATTTCGTCTAGATATCAAAGACAAAACAGAAGAAGAGATTATGGCAGGATTTAAACAAAAATGGAGATATAATATTCGTTTAGCAACCAAAAAAGGCGTTACGATAAAAGAAGGAACCAAAGAAGATTTAAAGGACTTCCATAAAATTATGATAGAAACAGGAGCAAGAGATGGATTTATCATAAGACCATTAGAATATTTCGAAAAAATGTATGACTGTTTAGGTGCAGATCACATGAAAGTCTTAATGGCATATTACGAAGGAAAGCCAATTTCAGGAGTAATACCAATTTTCTATGGTAATAAAACCTGGTACTTATATGGAGCAAGCAGTAACAGCCATCGTAACCTAATGCCAAACTATTTACTACAATGGGAAATGATAAAAATGGCAATCCAAAGAAAAGATGATATATATGACTTTAGAGGTGTATCTGGAGTAGTAGACGAAAGCCATCCACAGTATGGATTATATCGTTTTAAACAAGGATTTGGTGCAACTTTTACAGAATTTATAGGAGAAGTATACATGCCATTTAAACCACTAACTTATAGCTTATATCGTTTTTCAGAAAAAGCATTTAGAACGATAAGACAATTGAAAAGAAAAGCGATGTTTTTTGGGACGGGGTCAAAAAACATCGCTTAGGATAAAAATGAAAATATAAAATTTAAAAACATAGAATGAAACGATGTTTTTTGACCCCGTCCCAAAAAACATCGCAGGAGGAAGCGTTGAATACTTTAGTAATAGAAAAAGAAGATTTAAGACATAATATAGAACAGATAAAGAAATTCGCGAATAAAACAGGGGAAGATGATAAGGGAAATTACGTTAAGATAATTGCTGTTGTAAAAGCTAATGGATATGGGCTGGGAATTGTGGAATATACAAAGTTCTTAATCGACCAAGGAATTTCTTTTTTTGCAGTAGCGACGATAGAAGAAGCTTTAAAATTAAGGAAAGCAGGAATAAAAGAGGATATTTTGATGTTGTCTTCCACAGCAATAAAAGAAGATGTGGAAACCTTAGTAAAAAATAACATTATTATAACAATTGGCTCAAAAGCAGATGTAGACATAGCTAGCCAGGTTGGAGAAGAACAAAATAAAACGTTAAGAGCTCATCTTAAAATTGATACAGGATTCGGAAGATATGGATTTGTATATAGCAATCGTGATGAAATGATAAAAACTTTAAAAGAGATGAAAAATGTTAAAATAGAAGGAACTTTTTCACATTTTTCGGTTAGCTTTTATGATGATAATTATACGAAAAAGCAATTTGAGAGGTTTATGAATTGCATTGAAGTATTAAAAATGAATGAAATTGAAACAGGTATGCTTCATATTTGTAATTCTTCTGCCTTTTTGAAATTCCCTGATATGCATTTGAATGCTGTTAGAATTGGTTCCGCTTTTTTAGGAAGAATATCTTGTAAAAATACAATTGGACTTAAGAAAATTGCACATTTAGAATCAAAAATCGTTGAAATAAGAACATTACCAAAAGGATTTAATATTGGGTATTCTAATATTTATACCACACCAAAAGAAATGAAAGTAGCTGTTATTCCATGTGGGTATATGAATGGAGTTCATGTCAAAAATGATAGAGATATGTTCCGAACGGTGGATAAAATAAGATATTTAGTAGAAAGCATTAGAAATCTTTTCAAAAAGCAAGCAATCTATACAAAAATTAATGGAGAAAATTGCAAAATATTAGGAAGAGTCGGAACTTATCATGTTGTATGTGAGATAGGACAAAAAGATGTCAAAATTGGAGACAAGGTTGTTTTTTCAGTTAATACGAAGTTTGTAGACACAGAAATAAGAAGGGAGTATCGATAAAATGAGGGAAGAAAAAGAACAAAAATTGAAAACTGGCTTTTTTCAAAAAGTATGGAATTCCATTACTAAAATTGAAAAATATCCAGATATGGCAACAGAAGGATTAGGAAGAGCTTTTACCTATATTTGTAAAGTGGTAGCTATTTTAGCAATTGTATTATGCCTAGGAATGATGTACCAAATGTATCAAATATTGCAAGAAGGAGTAACATATTTACAAAATGAATTCCCAGAGTTTTCTTATAAAGAGGGCATATTAGATGTTTCTACTGAAAAAAGATTTACTATTTCAGAAGATGATTCTTATGTAGGAAGAACCATTGTGGATACAAAAGTAGAAGACGAAGAAACGATTAATCAATATATTAATGAAGTCAATCAAGCAGGAAGTGGAATCATTGTACTAAAAGACAAAGTAATCTTAAAGAATAGAGCAGTAGCAGGAACTATTAATTATAATTACAATGAACTTTTAGGTCAAATGAGTATTCACGAATTTAATAAACAAACTGTAATTGACTATGTTCATAGTTCACAAGTTATAACACTATATATTAGTGTTTTCCTAACTATATTTATTTATAGTTTTATTATGTATTTAATAACCACACTTTCAAATGTAGTATTTTTGAGTGTATTTGGTTATTTGACAACATGGATGGCTCGTATCAAGATGAGATTTTTAGCAGTATTTAATATGTCAGTTTATGCGTTAACATTATCCATTTTCTTAAATATGTTATACATTGCAGTTAATATTTTTATAGACTTTAAAATGGAATATTTCCAAGTGATGTATGTAGCAGTTGCTGCAATTTACCTAGTAGCAGCCATATTCTTATTAAAAACAGAGTTTGTAAAAAAACAAATAGAATTAATGAAATTAGCAGAAGCCCAAGAAATTGTAAGAAAAGAAATGCAAGAAAAAGAAGAACAAGAAAAAAGAGAGAAAGAAAAGAAGGAAAGACAGAAAAAAGATAAAGAAGAACAAAAGAAAGAAAAAACAGATGGTGAAGAAACAACAGGAGAAGAAGGAGGAGAACCACAAGGTTCAAATGCTTAAATGTGTCTAGCCATATAACATTCTTTTCTAAATTAAATGGAAATGAAATAAAGAATAAAAAGAGTAAGAAAGAAGTGTGAAACAATTGAGTAAAAAGAAAAATGACAAGAAAAAAGAAAGAAACCTATGGATTTTGCTAATTAGTCTAATCATCTTAGTAGTTTTGTTAACAGGACTAACTGTATATGTAATGAACAATAAAGATAAAAAAGATGAAAACACATTAGCTTATACAGACTTAATAAAAGAGGTATCCTATGGAAATATTGAAAAAGTTGAAATGACAGTAGGAAGTACTACTGTAAAAGTAAAACAAAAAAATGTAGAAGAGGAGAAAACAGCAGTTGTTCCTAATACAGAAAGTTTTATTGGACTAGTACAAGAAAAAGTAGCAGAAGGAAATGAAATTGAATTAATTCAAAAACCAAAAAGTGTATTAACACAAATACCTGCTTTTATTATATCCTTTTTGCCAACCTTAATTATGCTTGCTTTATTTATTATGATATTTAAAATGCAAGGATTAGGAGAAAAAGGCAAAGTATATGACGATACAGAAAGAAAGACGAAAATTAAATTTGATGATGTAGCAGGATTAGACGAAGAAAAAGAAGAATTAGTAGAAATTGTGGATTTCTTAAAAAGACCAGAAAAATTCACTAAAATGGGTGCTAAAATTCCAAAAGGTGTATTATTATATGGAAAACCAGGAACAGGTAAAACCTTAATTGCCAAAGCCATTGCAGGAGAAGCAGATGTACCATTTATCTCTATGAGTGGTTCTGAATTTATTGAAATGTTTGCAGGATTAGGAGCTTCTCGTGTTAGAAAACTGTTTGAAAAAGCAAGAAAACTAGCACCATGTATTGTATTTATTGATGAGATAGATGCCATTGGATCTAGAAGAACTTCTAATAGTGGAGCAGAAACAGAAAATAACCAAACGTTAAATCAACTGTTAGTAGAAATGGACGGATTTAGTTCCGAAGAAACCATTATCGTATTAGCAGCAACCAATAGGCCAGAAATGCTAGATAAAGCACTATTAAGACCAGGAAGATTTGATAGACAAATCACCATTCCAACCCCAGACTTAAAAGGAAGATTAGAAATTTTAAAAATACATGCCAAGGAAAAACGACTAGCAGATGATGTGAATTTAGAAAGTATAGCAGAAGATACAGCAGGATTTACAGGAGCAGAACTTGCTAATATTCTAAATGAGGCAGCTATTATAGCAACCAAGAACAAACACGAAGATATTGAAAATAATGATATAGAAGAAGCGGTAAAAAAAGTAACAGTAGGAATTGAAAAACGTACCAGAGTCTATTCTGAAAAAGACAAAAAGCTAACCGCTTATCATGAAGCAGGACATGCAGTAGTTAGTCGCTATTTGACAACCCAACCAGAAGTAAAAGAAATATCTATCATTCCAAGAGGAATAGCAGGTGGGTACACCATGCATAAATCAGACGAAGATAAATATTATATCTCTAAGACAGAAATGCAAGAAAAACTAATCATGTTATTAGGAGGAAGAGCTGCTGAAAAACTAGTATTAGATGATATCTCAACAGGAGCAAGTAATGACATTGAAGTAGCGACCAAAATAGCAAGAGATATGGTAACCAAATACGGAATGAGTGAAACATTAGGACCAATTGATTTTCAAGGAAAAGAACCATATGAAATGCAAATGTTTGGCGAAAACATAGGAGACAAAATCGGACAAGAAGTAAAAATTCTAATTGATACAGCCTATAATGATGCACAAATCCTATTAAAACAGCATAGGGACAAATTAGACATCATAGCAGAAGCTTTATTACAAAAAGAAAAAATCAATGAAGAAGACTTCAAAAGGTTTTTTTAGGGACGTTTCTTTTTGCTCCTTTTGGAGCAATTGGGGACACATCTATTGAATAAAGATATATAAAAACAACTCTAATTTTAAAAAATTAGAGTTGTTTTTATTGTAAACTAGAAAAATATATGGTATAATGATAGAACCGAAATAAAAAAGGAGAAATGAAAATGGATAAAGATTTTGAAATATTATTAGAAAAAGCGAAAGAAATAGCAGTCAAAAGAGACCTAACAAAATATGCGAAATGTGGACATGTAGGATGTGCTTTAATGACAAAAAGTGGGAATATTTATACAGGAATTTCTACAGAGTTAAAATGCAATTTAGGAAAATGTGCAGAATATGCAGCTATAGTGGAAATGCTAAAAAACAATGAAACTGAAGTTAGCAAAATAGTAGCGTATTCCTACAAAGGAACGATATATCCTCCATGTGGTACTTGTAGAGAAAATATTAGAATGGTAAACGAAAACAATTTAGAAGCAGATGTAATGGTAGCAGAAGATAGAATTGTAAAATTAAAAGATTTACTACCAGAGATGTATCAATCCAAAAAAAGAGAAAGTTGCTAAAATTATGTAAATGTGATAAAATAAAAAAGAAGCAAGGATGCTTGTATAGATCCTAAAAATAATAATTTATTTAAGGAGGAATAAACATGACAACAATTCAGATTAATTTAGTGCAAGTTTTAGGCGGTGCATCGGCTATACTAGCAATAGCATGGGCGATAATATTGATGATTAGCCGGCTGAGAAAAATGGAACCAACAGTAACCGCAATTATAATAGCTCTTTTGGGCATTATAACTACCATGTGGCTGATTGGCATAGAAACACCAGACACCAACAAATTTATGTGGTACGTTGTATTGTTGGCAGCACACTTTAGTGGTTTTACATTGGCTATGACGGCTTTGCAGGGACAATGTAATAATAATGTCTATGGTAACATGGATAATAGCTAGTTTATTGTATTATCCAACATTAAACCGGCTGATACTAAGAATAATGCTAACTGTATCTTTTATAGGAACAGTTATAGCAGGCATAATCATGCAAATGGAAAAATATTCCTTAGGAGAAAACTATAAAAAGTTTGTAATTGCATGTGCTACAAACTTCGCATTTTTCATAGTATCAGCATATCTGTTAGATGAAAGAATAAAGAGTAAGTAATTGTCTGTCAAAATAACCCGAGATATAAAAATATCTCGGGTTATTCTTTACATAGAACCAAGGAAATGATATAGTATAACTAGAAAGAAGGTGTGAATATGAAAGTAAGAGAAGCAATCAATAAAGGTAGTATACAATTAAAAATGCAGAAAATAGACAGTCCAAAATTAAAAGCAAGACTATTAATGCAATCACTATTAGGAAAAGATAGACAATATATTTTAGTATATGATGAAAAACAGCTAACACAAAAACAAGAAGAAGATTATTTTAAAAACATAGAAAGATTAGGAAACGGAGAACCTTTACAACATATTACACACCAACAAGAATTTATGAAAATGAATTTCTATGTCAACAAAGATGTATTAATTCCAAGACCAGACACAGAAGTTTTGGTAGAAGAAGTCATAAAAATTGCCAAAAAAATAAATGCCAAAAAGATTTTAGATTTATGTACAGGAAGTGGAGCAATTGCTATCTCATTAGCAAAATATATAGACAATAGTCAAATCACAGCAGTTGATATTAGTGAAAAGGCCTTAAAAGTAGCAGAGCGAAATGCAAAAAAAAATCAAGTAGAAAATCAAATTGCTTTTCTTTCCTCTAATTTATTTCAAGAGATACCAAAAGAAAAATATGATATTATTGTATCCAATCCACCGTATATCAAAAGAGAAGTTATAAAAAGTCTAGATGAAGAAGTAAAAAAAGAACCACTTATGGCTTTAGATGGTGGATGGGATGGCTTAGACTTTTACCGAAAAATTATACATCAATCTTATGAGTTTTTAAAATATAAGGGATATTTATGTTTAGAAATTGGCTATGACCAAAAAATAGATGTAATAGAGTTAATCGAGCAAGAGGAAAAATACAAAAACACCTATAGCAAGCAAGATTTATATGGAAACGATAGGATTGTGATAACTAAATTAGAAGATTAGTAAAAGAAAGGAGAACAACCATGTCTTTTTCTTCCGATATCAAGCAAGAATTGAATAAAAATAGCAATTTGTCAAATAAAGAACTAGTTAAAAATGAATTGATAGGATATTTAATAGCAGGAAATACCAATGTAATAGAAAACAAAGAAATTAAATTTTCGACAGAAAGTGATTATAACATTAATCGATTTTCAAAATTATTAGCAAATTTAGATATCAATCACAAAATAGATGTTTCTGGGAAGATATTTTTTATTACCATAAAAATAAAAGAGATTGAATGTATTTCTATGCTTTTGATACAAGATGGTCAAATCTACTTAAAATTAGAAGGAAAGCAGAAAGAAGAAAATTTAAGAGCGATAGTAAGAGGCGCTTTTATGGGAGCAGGCTCTATCAATAACCCAGAAAAAGAATATCATCTAGAAGTCGATTTAGGAAGTGAAAGTAATTTAAAAACAATTATACAAATCTTACAACAATTAGGAATGCTAGCAAAAACATTTCAAACATCCATATATTTAAAAGAAGGAGAGGCGATATCTAGATTTTTGGCATTGATAGGAGCCAATAAAGCAGTTATGCGATTTGAAGATATTCGAATTCAAAAAGAAATGAGAGGAAAAGTTAATCGACTAGTGAACTGTGAAACTGCTAACTTAAATAAAACGATTAATGCATCGATAGAGCAAATAGCAGCTATAAAAAAACTACAAGAAACAGGCAAGTTTCAAAAGCTAGATGAAAATTTAAAAGAAATAGCAGTCCTACGATTAGAAAATCCTAATATGCCATTAGTGGAATTGGGAAAAAAATTAAAAGAGCCAGTTGGAAAATCAGGAGTAAATTATAGATTAAAAAAAATAGTGGAGATAGCAAATGGAGAATAAAGAATTAGGAATTTATATTCATATACCATTTTGTAAAAGCAAATGTTATTATTGTGATTTTACCTCTTATACCAATCGATGTGAACAAATAGATGGATATATAGAAGAAGTAATCAATGAAATGGGACAGTATGATTTAAGTAAGTATCATATAACAACAATCTATATAGGAGGGGGAACCCCTTCTTTTATCAACGAAAAATACATCACCAAATTACTACAAGAATTACAAAAAAGATTAGCAAATAATCAAACAAAGTGGGAAGATATGGAGATTACAATAGAAATTAATCCTGGAACCGTTACTAAACACAAACTACAAACTTATCGAAAAATAGGCATCAATCGAATTAGCATTGGCTTACAGACTACAAATGATAACTTATTAAAACAGATAGGAAGGATCCATACTTATCAAGAATTTTTAGAAGCTTATCAACTTGTGAAACAAACAGGATTTAAAAATGTCAATGTGGATTTAATGATAGGGTTACCAAATCAGACCATTCAAGATATTAAGCAAAGCTTGGAAGAAATAGAAAAGTTACAACCAAATCATGTAAGTGTTTATTCTTTAATTGTAGAAGAAGGAACTAAAATAGAACAACAAATTAATAAAGGAGAGCTACAATTACCAGAAGAAGAAACCGAAAGACAAATGTATTGGTATGTAAAAAACAAGTTAGAATTAGATGGTTATAAGCATTATGAAATATCTAATTTTGCCAAACCAGGAAAAGAGTCAAAACATAATGTGAATTGTTGGGAACAAAAAGAATATATTGGATTAGGAGCAACTGCACATTCTTATTTGAATGGGATTCGCTATTCCAATTCGGAATTTTCAGCAGAAGGACAATGGTCTTATTTAAATCAATCAATAGAAGAAAAACAAACATTGGAAGATAAGAAAAAGGAGTATATGTTATTGGGCTTAAGAAAAATGGATGGTGTTAGTATTCAAAAATTCAAAGCTAAATATGTAGATAATCCAATTTTCTTATTTCGTGAAGAAATAGAGAACTTAGTAGAAGAGGGCTTATTACAGGTGGATGGAGATTGGATTCGCTTAACTAGGAAAGGAATTGATTTTGCTAATTTGGTTTGGGAAGAATTTGTATAAATAAGAATATTGGTATTGCTATTTTATAAACTTTGTGATAAAATATTACATATAAATCAACAAAAAGAGGTGGGTTTTATGAGTGATAAAAAAGAACACGATTTTTTAGAAATAGCGAAAAAACGTGGAAAAATAAGAAATGTTCAAGAAGCATTCAAAGACTATCCTGTGGAAGAAGAATGGCATCAAGGTAGAATTGAAACTATTTTCCAATTAAAGGAAGAAAGTGAGGAATATTACTTATATAAAATAGGAGACATTGTTTTTGTAAATGAATATACCTATGATGATGGAAATCAAGGGAAAAATCATTTATTTGTAATTGTAGAGCAAAATAATTTAGCTGTTCCTATTGAAAATTTTGGTATGTTAATATCTTCTAATTTAAAAAAGATAAGATATCAGGCTAATAAACTATTAGAAAAAAATACAATAAATGGATTAGATAAAAATAGCATAATAAAAACAGATGTGATATATAAGATTTCGAATAGTCAAATATTATTTAAAATTGGCGAAGTTGAATTGGATAAAGTAGAAGAATATAAAAAAGCGTTTTATGAAAGCTTAAAATAAAAAGTATTGACAATTTTAAAAATTGAAGATACAATAAAGGCGAACATTTTTTTAGTGCGTGAATTTTAGGAGGTAATAAAATGATAACAACATTACACATAAAAAACATAGGAATTATAGAAGACATCACGATTGATTTTAATCAAGGATTAAACGTATTAACAGGAGAAACAGGAGCAGGAAAAACCTTAATCATTGATTCACTGCAAATCATATCAGGAGGAAGATTTTCAAAAGAAATGATACGAAAAGGAGAAAATCAATCCTTTGTAGAACTATGTATGTATGAGCCAGAAAATCAAAATGCAATAGAAGGAAATATTATTGTTTCAAGAGAAATAAACCTAAATGGTAAAAACATGTGCAAAATAAATGGAAGAATGGTAACGGTAAATGAACTAAAAGAATTTATGGCTCAGTTCATTGAAATTCATGGACAAAATGACAATCAAAACCTATTAGAAAATAAGATGCACTTGAACTATTTAGATGGTTTTATAGCAGAAGAGATATTAGAACAAAAGAAAAAATATGAAGAGTTTTATCAGCAATATTGTGAAATTAAACAAGAATTAAAAGCTAACTTTGGAGACGAAAAAGAAAGACAAAGAAAATTAGACTTATTACAATATCAAAGAAAAGAAATAGAAGAAGCGGATTTAAAGGCAAACGAGGAAGAAGAACTAGAAGAAAAAAGAAAAATTATAGTAAATGCAGAAAAAATAACACAAAACTTGCAAGAAGCAGATACGTTAATCTCAGAAGATGGAATTGACAATATTAGTATGGCGATAAGAGCTTTGGAGAAAATTGAGCAAATTGACAGCAAATATGAAAAAGCATCTAGTAGTCTAAAAAGTATCTATTACGAATTACAAGAATTAGCAAGAGATGTAAGTACCTACAGAAGTGATATGGAATTAGACGAAGAAGAAAGAGGATTTGTTGAAGAAAGATTAGACTTAATCTATTCTTTAAAAAGAAAATATGGAAATACGATACCAGAAATTTTAAACTATAAAGAAGAAACAAAGAAAGAAATAGGACATATAGAAAATTTAGAAGACTACAATGCAAAATTAAGAAAAAAACAAAAAGAAATAGAAGAACAAATGAAATTGTTAGCAAACGAAATGCATGAAATAAGAAATAGAAAAGCACAAGAATTAAGTCAAAAAATAAACCAAGAACTAGAAGAATTAGAAATGAAAAATGCAAAAGTAAATGTGAAAGTTACTTATTTACAAAATGAATACCGAAAGACAGGAAAAGACAATGTTATTTTTTACATTGTAACCAATCAAGGAGAAGAAGAAAAAGAATTATCCAAAATAGCATCTGGTGGAGAAATGTCTAGAACTATGCTAGCTATTAAAAAAGTATTAGCAGACAGTGACAAAATGCCCGTACTTATTTTTGATGAGATTGATACAGGGATTAGTGGAAAGGCAGCAAACTCCGTAGCTAACAAATTAGAGAGAATTGCCAACAATCACCAAGTAATGTGTATTTCACATTTGCCAAATATAGCAGCTATGGCAGATTATAACTATTTTATTCATAAAGAAATTAAAAAAGATAGAACAAGAACGCAAATTAGATTGTTGCAAGAAAATGAAGTAATTGAAGAGATTGCAAGAATTTCAGCAGGGGAAATTAATGAAATAAGTTTGCAATATGCCAATGAATTGAGAAATAAAAAAGCTTCTTAAGATTATTAAAAGTAGGAAAGGTAGGAGGACCAATCCACCTAAAACTTTTCTAGACTCAAATAAAAAACCAGTATGTAAAATTGATTTTACATATTGGTTTTGGCGTTATAGCAATTTTTCTAAAATTTGAATGGCATTAGAAGCAGCACCTTTTCTTAGATTATCAGCAACAACCCACAAATTCAATCCATTTGGGATACTAAAATCACGTCGAATTCTACCGCACAAAAACTTCATCATTACCATTTGCTTTGCTAGCTAAAGGATAAAAATTCTTTTCTGGATTATCTACTACAATCATTCCAGGAAAATTTTCTAATAACAAGCGAATATCATAAATATCAAAATCTTTTTCTAACTCAACATTAATGGATTCACCATGACAATTTGAAACAGGAACGCGGACAGCAGTTGCTGTAATAGCTAAATCAGGTCGATGCAATATTTTCCTAGTTTCCTCTATCATTTTATATTCTTCTTTGGTATAGCCATGTTCCATAAAAACGTCAATATGAGGAATACAATTATTGTAAATGGAACAAGGGAATTTTTTTAAATCATCTCCATCTGCTTTTGTTTCCAAATCTTCAATTCCTAATCGGCCAGCACCTGAGGCAGCTTGATAAGTAGAATATACGATTCTTTTAATGTGATATTTGTTATCGATGGCTTTTAAAGGAAGCATAGCCTGAATTGTAGAACAATTAGGATTAGCAATAATTCCGTTATGAGTTAAAATATCCTCTGGATTGACCTCAGGAACCACAAGTGGAACTTCAGGATACATACGAAAAACACTACTATTATCGATTACAATACAACCTTTAGAAACAGCAATTGGTGCATATTTTTCGGAAACACTACCGTCCAGCACAGAAAATAGCATAATCAAAGTGCATATCAAATGAGTTTTCATTTAACTCACATAGAATATAATCTTGATTAAAAAATTTGATTTTAGAGCCAGCTGATTGGGAAGAGGAAAATAGGATATAGGTAATATGAGGCAAATTTTTTTCTTCTAATACTTTTAAAACGGTTCTTCCAACTAAGCCACTGGCTCCAACAATGGCTACTTTATAATTTGGCATACAAGAAAAGACCTCCTTAACTTTTATTCTATAAAATATGCAGGAGTGATAAATTTGATACTTGCTACCATATAAAAACGAGTACAAGTTAAGAAAAACTTGTACTCGTTGATGCTCAGAAAACTATGCTAATAATGTCTTAAGCAGTCTGTTATGAGGGATTTTTTTGTAACCTTTTTTGGTACATATCATCCATATCCATTCTTCCTCATCGTTATCAAAAGGACAAATCCCTAGGGGCTTGCCATTTATAAAAACGACATTGACAAAACGGCCAGCAAGCTCGTGTGGGTAGTAAACATCGAACATTCTTAAAAAATCAACCAAGAAATCGATGTTACAAGTATGCACACCAAACAATTCGAGCGTTTTAGCATACTTACCGCCTAAACCAAACCGGTCCATAGAAATGGTAATTTCAGGCAGAATACCATAGACAGAGTCAGAACGGCGTAATCTGAACTTTTGAACTGTTGCACTTTTAATTTCGATGTCACTTTTTTTCATACAGCTTATACCTCCGAATTAATATTTTTAAAGGAATTATCCCATGTGCAAAACAGGAACCTTTATATAATAATCATTATAATATAAATTTACATAAAAATCAATAAAATTCAATTATTTTGGGAAAAATATTGCAAAAATTTAACAATAATAGTATAATAGAAATTGTAGCATAATATTATATACAAATAATATTAGAAAAAGAGAGGTTAAAAAAATGGATTATTTATATATACTAAGAGAAGCACTTGTATGGACAATTACAATATTTTGGTTATACCAAATCATGGTAAGTCTATGTTCATTAGTAAAAATCAAAGACAAACCACTAAAAGTAAACAAGGACCATAGATTTATGGCAATCATACCAGCACACAATGAAGAAGCCGTAGTAGGAAACTTAGTAGAAAGTTTAAAAAAGCAAAACTATAACAAAGATTTATACGATATCTATGTTATAGCAGATAACTGCACAGACGGCACAGCAAAAGTAGCAAAAGAAGCAGGAGCTATTGTATATGAAAGATTTAACAACACACAGAAAACAAAAGGATTTGCATTAGACTGGTTCTTAGGACAAAAAATAGAAGAAAATGCACCATATGACGCATTTTTTGTATTTGACGCAGACAACATTGTAGACCCAGACTTCATTAAAAACATGAACAAAAAATTGTGTCAAGGAGAAGAGGTTGTACAAGGATATAGAGACATCAAAAATCCAACAGATAGCTGGATAACAGCAGGATATGCTATTTTCTATTGGACGATGCATAGATTTTATCATTTAGCAAGATACAACTTGGGACTATCACCATTATTAAATGGTACTGGATTTATGGTAAGATTTGATGTAATTAAACCAGAAGGTGGATTAAAAACAGTTACTTTAACAGAAGATATTGAATTTTCATTAAAAAGAATTATAAAAGGAAAAAGATTAGGATGGGCAACAGATGCCATCGTATATGATGAACAGCCAGTAGGATTTAAACAAAGCTGGTCACAAAGAAGCAGATGGACAGTAGGACATATGCAATGTATTAAAGAATATACAAAACAACTAGCAGTAGCAGCACAAGAAAAGAAAACAATGATGAACTTTGATGGTTTCTTATATATAGTAGGAAGTATTCCAATGTTTATTATCACACTAATATTATTAGGAACTAACTTCTTAATGTATGCAGGAAATGGAATGACAGAAACAGAATTAATCATCAACATACTAAGATATCTAGTGCCAACATTTTTATTACCAATTGGAACAGCATTAATTGTAATGTTATTAGACAGAAGACCAATTAAGCCAATGCTAAAAGGATTAGCATGTTATCCGTTATTTATGGGTTCTTGGTTACTAATCAACTTTAAATGTTTATTTAAAAGAGAAACAACATGGGAGAAAATTGATCATGTAAGAAACATAAAAATTGGTGATGTAGAAGAAAACGAAGTAGTAGAAATTTTAGAAAAAGTTTAAAAAGATTAGAAAAAAGCTTGCATTTCTGCCAAAAATTGGGTATAATAAAGCAAGAAACATAAAACACAGCAAGAGTGGGAACAAATCCCACTCTTAACTTTTGCAAGATTGCCACTGGTTCCGGGTTTAAATGGCAACTTCGAAGTAGAATTTAGAGATAATAATAATTTATCAAAGTTGCCATTTAAACCCGGAACCAGTGGCAAATTCAAGAAAATCAAAGGAGGTAAACCTTGGCAAGTATAGAAGAAAGAGTAGAAACTTTAATAAGACCAAGTATCGAAAAAATTGGATACGACTTATACGATGTAGAATATGCAAAAGAAGGAAAAAATTATTTTTTAAGAGTATTTATCGATAAAACAGAGGGGATAGACTTAGAAGATTGTGAAAAAGTAAACAATGAAATTAATGAACTACTAGATAAAGCAGATTATATTAAAGAACAATATTTTTTAGAAGTATCTTCACCAGGAATTGAAAGAGTGTTGAAAAAAGATAGACATCTAGAACAGAATATAGGAAAAGAAATTCATGTAAAATTATTTAAAAAAGATGAAAACAGTAAAAAAGAATACCAAGGGATTTTACAAAATTTTAAAGAAGAAAAAATAATAGTAGAAATTGAGACAGGTGAAATTGAAATCGAACGTAAAAATATAGCACAAATAAAAACAATATATCATTGGTAAAAAAGGGAGGAATTAGAAAAAATGAAAGAACAAGCAATTGATAACAAAGAATTAATTTTAGCATTGGAGGAATTAGAAAAAGAAAAAGGAATTAAGAAACAATATGTAATGGAATCAATCGAAACAGCGTTAGTAACAGCTTATAAAAGAAACTTTGATTCTTTAGAAAATGTAAAGGTACAAATGGATCCACAAACAGGAGCTACTCATATATATTCTTTAAAAGAAGTAGTAGAAGAAGTTATGGATAAAGAAACACAAATCAACATTAAAGAAGCACAAAAAATGAATCCGGATTTTCAAGAGGGAGATACTGTAGAAATTGAGATTGTACCAAGAGATTTTGGTAGAATTGCAGCACAAACAGCAAAACAGGTTATTATTCAAAAATTAAGAGAAGCAGAAAGAGAAATTATTTATACAGAATTTAATGATAGAAAAGGTGAAATTGTTTCAGGATTAGTACAAAAAGCAGACCACAACATTGTTGTTATGGACTTAGGAAAACTAGAAGGAGTTATGCCTTCTAAAGAGCAAATTCCAACAGAACATTATCATGTGAATGACAAAGTAAAAGGATATGTATTAGATGTAGAAAAAGGGGCTAAAGGAGCACCACAAGTAATTGTATCTAGAAGTCATCCAGACTTTGTTAGAAAATTATTAGAATTTGAAATACCAGAAATCTACGAAGGAGTAATTGAAATCAAAAGTGTTTCAAGAGATCCAGGATATAGAAGTAAAGTTGCAGTATACTCACCAGATCCAAATATTGACCCAGTTGGTTCTTGTGTTGGACAAAAAGGAGTTAGAATTCAAAATGTAATCAATGAACTAAATGGAGAAAAAATAGATGTTATTGAATGGAATGAAGATCCATCTATCTACATTGCAGCTAGCTTATTACCAGCTCAAATTTTAGCAGTTGATATCAAAGAAGCAGAAAAATTTGCACAAGTTATTGTACCAGATGACCAATTATCATTAGCTATTGGAAAATCAGGTCAAAATGCTAGATTAGCAGCAAGACTAACCAATTGGAAAATTGACATCAAATCTGAAACGCAATTTAGAGAAATGTTAATAAATGCACAAAATGAAGAAAATGAAACAGAAGAACCTGAAAACTTAGAGGAAACTTAAATAAAAGCAAAAAGCTAAGCATACAATAAAAGGAGGACAAAACTATGAAAAACATGCCACAAAGAACTTGTATGGGATGTAATAGCAAAAGAGATAAAAAAGAATTAATCCGAGTTGTCAAAAATAAAGAAAATGAAATTAGTATCGATAAAACAGGAAAGCGACCAGGAAGGGGAGCTTACTTGTGTGATGATATACAATGCTTAGAAAAAGTAATTAAGTCAAAAAGACTAGAAAAAGTATTAGATATGAAAATATCAGAAGAAATTTATGAGAATTTAAGAGGTGTCATTCTTGAGCAATAAAAAAATATTAGGTTTAATTGGATTAGCTACAAGAGCTAGAAAAATTTGTTTTGGAGCCGATAGTGTTGAATTAGAAATCAAAAAGAAAAAAGTACATTTGATTATTGTAGCAACCGATGCGTCTGATAGAAGCAAAGAAAAATTCAAGAGATTGAGTGAAAACTATAAAGTGCCAATTATTCTAGAGGGGGAAATTGAAATTTTAAGCAAAGCAATTGGGAAATCCAATAAAGCAATTATTGGGATTGAAGATAGTAATTTAGCAAATGAGATACAAAAAATAAAAAATGGGGGTGAAGTTATTGGGTAAGATTAAAATACATGAAATAGCAAAAAAAATAGGCTTAACCAGTAAAGAAGTATTAGATGTAGCGAGTAAATTAAAAATTGAAGTAAAAAGTCACATGAGTGGCATAAACGAAGAAGAGGCGAAACAAATTGAAAATGCATTAACAAAAAAGGAAGGAAAAAAGAAGGAAAAAGACGTGAAAAAAGAAGAAAAAGCACCAGTTATTATTAGAAGAGAAGTTATTATATCAGAAGAAGAACCAGAAAAGAAAAAGGAAGTTGTAAAAAAAGAAGAAAAGAAACATAATGTTGGATTTGTAGAAAGAAAACAAAATAAAGACTATAATATTGTCTATCGTAACAAACCAAATAAACCAATGACAGTAAGTGAACTATTTGGTTTGAAAAAAGAAGAACCAAAACAAGTAGAACCAGTAAAAGAAGAAAAGGTGGAAGAAAAAATAGAAGTAGAAAAAGAAACAATTAAGCAAGAAATAGAAAAGAAACCAGAAGCAGTAGAAACCAAACAAGTATCAGAACCAGTTTCTACATCATCTTCTATCCAACAAAAACCACGTCAAACAGACAGAGAAAAAACTTATAACAATACAAACAGAGAAAATAGAACTAATCATAATAATTATAATAACAACTATAATAATCGTAACAATAATAATTATAACAACAACTACAATAATAACAGAAACAGAAATCAAAATAACCCAAATAATACTAACAATTATAGGAATAATAACTTTAATCGAAACCATAATAATGATAATAGAGCAAACAATTCATACAACAATAATGGTAATAATCGATTCAATAATAATAGAAACAATGGAGAGAGATTTGGAAGAAGACCGTTAGATGAAAAAGGAATTGAAAAAAATATCAAAAATATTATGGCAGTAGAAACAGTAGAAAAAGAAAGTGTAAGAGAATATAACAGAGGGCAAGATAAACAAAGAAATAATAAATTTGATGAAAATAAAAACAAGAAAAACAAGACAAGAAGAAACAATACAGGAAACAACTTTGATGAGGGAAAATTAAAGACATTAAAGCAAGCTAATCGTTTATCTAATATGTTTGATGAACAAGATGGAGGAATGTTAGATTATTATGATTTAACAACAGAACGTGGTAGAAGAGGAAAAAGAAGAAATAATAAAAATCAAGAAGAAAGAACCAAACAAAAAATCTTCCAATTAACAGACATAGAAATTCCAGAAAGCATCACAGTAAAAGATTTTGCGGCTGAAATGAAGAAAACAACAGCAGAAGTAATTAAAAAGTTATTAGGATATGGAATTATGGCAACGATTAATAATGAAGTTGACTTTGACACTGCTTACTTAATTGCACAAGAATTTGGAATTAATGCAACCAAAAAGGAAACCGTAACAGAAGAAGATATTTTATTTGACGACTCAGAAGATAGAGAAGAAGACTTAGAAACAAGACCACCAGTTATTGTTGTTATGGGACACGTAGACCATGGAAAAACTTCACTTTTAGACGCTGTAAGAAAAACTAATGTTATTGAGGGAGAAGCAGGAGGAATTACACAAGCAATTGGTGCTTATAAAGTAAAAGTAAATGACAGAGAAATCACTTTCTTAGACACACCAGGACACGAAGCGTTTACAGCCATGAGAGCAAGAGGAGCTCAAATAACCGATATTGCTATTTTAGTAGTAGCAGCTAATGATGGAGTAAAACCACAAACTGTAGAGGCTATTAACCATGCTAAATCAGCAGAAATACCAATCATTGTAGCGGTTAATAAAATGGACTTACCAGATGCCAATATGGATAAAGTAAAACAAGAATTAATGGCCTATGAATTAGTACCAGAAGAATGGGGAGGAGATACTATCTTCGTACCAATTTCTGCTAAGAAAAACGAGAACATTGACCAATTATTAGAAATGGTATTATTAGAGGCAGATGTGTTAGAGTTAAAAGCAAATCCTAATAAACAATCCAAAGGAGCTGTCATTGAAGCAAGATTAGACAAAGCCAAAGGTGCGATTGCGACTATGCTTGTTCAAAGAGGAACCTTAGATGTAGGAGATACCATTGTAGTAGGTTCATCAATTGGTAGAATAAGAGCTATGAAAGATGACAAAGGTAAAAATGTAAAATCAGCTGGACCATCTACACCAGTAGAAATTATGGGATTAACAGAAGTGCCATCAGCAGGAGACACCTTCTATGAAGTTAAAAACGAGAAAATGGCTAAACACTTAATCGAAAAGAGAAAACGTCAAGAAAGAGAAAAAGCAATGAGTGCTACTACAAAAGTAACATTAGACAACTTATTCAGCCAAATGGAAGAAGGAAATCTAAAAGTATTAAACTTAATTGTAAAAGCAGATGTACAAGGTTCTGTAGAAGCTGTAAAACAATCATTAGAGAAATTAGCAAACGAAGAAGTAAGAGTAAAAGTAATTCATGCAGCAGCAGGAGCTGTTAATCAATCAGATGTTACTTTAGCTAAAGTATCAAATGCTATTATCATTGCTTTCAATGTAAGACCAGACAACATGGCAAAAGAAATGGCAGAAAAAGATGAAGTAGAAATCAAACAATATTCTATCATTTACCAAGCAATTGAAGACGTAGAAGCAGCTATGAAGGGAATGTTAGACCCAGAATTTGAAGAAAAAGTAATTGGAAATGTAGAAGTAAGACAAACATTTAGAATTTCTAATGTGGGAACCATTGCAGGAGCTTATGTATTAAGTGGAAAAGTAGAAAGAAATGCAGGAGTAAGAGTTATTCGTGAAAATGTAGTAATCCATGATGGAAAATTAGCAACATTGAAGAGATTTAAAGACGAAGTAAAAGAAGTAGGAAAAGGATTTGAATGTGGAATTCAAATTGAAAACTATAATGACATCAAAGAAGGAGACATGATTGAAGTATATATCATGGAAGAAATAAAAAGATAAAAATGAATGAAAAGCAGCATCTTGCGCATTTTTGCCAAAGAGTACAAACTTCGACGTACCTATGTACGCCTTCAGCTTGTACTCTTTAACCAAAAAGGGAGGAGGAAAAAATATGCCAGAAAATCAAGCGAGATTAGGTCGTATTGAAGAAGAATATAAAAAAGAATTAAGTCAAATTATTGGTTACGAATTAAAAAATCCAAATGTAACAGGGTTGATTAGTGTAACAAAAGTAAAAGTTACCAATGATTTAAAATATGCTAAAATATATGTAAGTATATTAAATTCAAAAAATTTAAAAGAAACATTAGCAGGATTGAAAAAGTCAGCTGGTTTTGTTAGAAGTGAGTTAGCAAGAAGAGTTAATTTAAGAAATACACCAGAATTGATTTTTGAGTTAGATGATTCTTTAGAATATGGTGCTAAGATTGATAGTATTTTAAAAGAGATTATGCCTAAAAAAGATGAAGAATAATGAAAATGAGACAGTGGGGACAGGTCTTTTGTGTCTCATTTTGAGTTAAATAGAGTAATAGATATAAAAAAATAATAAAATGAGACACAAAAGACCTGTCCCCACTGTCTCAAAGAAAGGAAACAAGAATGACATTAGATGAAATTTTAAAGGAAATAAAAGAAGCAGAGAAAATTGTAATTTTAACACATGAAACACCAGATGGCGATGCGATTGGTAGTGGTTTAGGTATGAAGTTTATAATAGAAGAATTGGGAAAAAAAGCAGATGTTATTATTCCAGAGTATTCTAGAATGTTTCAATTTTTACCAGGAGCAAACGAAATAAAAGAAGATTCAGAAGTGGAAAAATATGATTTAGCTATTTCAGTAGATTGTGCAACTTTTAAAAGAATGGCAAAAAATGAATATTTTGAAAATGCCAGAAAAACGATTGTTATAGATCATCATGGAAGCAACAATATGTATGGAGACTTAAACTATGTTAATCCAGTATCCCCAGCTTGTTCAGAAATATTAGTAGGTATGGCAGAATATTTTGAAATTAAGATTACAAAAGAAATTGGAACTTGTCTTATGACTGGTATTATAACAGATACAGGTGGATTTCGTTATATGGGTATTACACCAGATACCTTTGAATATACTGCTGACTTACTTCGATTAGGGGTTGATGTTCCTGATATTTATAAAAGAACAATGGGAACCAAAACAAAAGCAAATTTTGAATTGACAAAGAGAATTATTGACAGAATGGAATTACTAGAAGATGGAAAAGTGGCGTTTACTTATATGAATACAAAAGATGAGTTAGAAGTGAAGGCAGAACCAGGAGACCATGAAGGGCTAGTTAATATTGGAAAAGACATCGAAGGAGTGTTAGTATCTATCTTTATCAGACAAAAAGATGAGGAAGAAGTTTACAAGGTGTCTTTACGTTCAGAAGATGGCATTAATGTATCTGATATATGTTTGTTATTTGGTGGTGGTGGTCACGCAAGAGCAGCAGGAGCTTTAATTCAAGGAACGGTGGAAGAAGTAAAAGAAAAATTGATGAAAGAAATAAAAAAATGGATGGAATAATTATTATCAATAAACCAAAAAAATGTACATCACATGATATTGTGTATCAAGCGAAAAAAGCAATAGGTGAAAAAGTAGGTCATACTGGAACTTTAGACCCAATGGCAACTGGTGTGCTTCCTCTATTAATTGGAAAAGGTACATTATGTTCTAAATATTTAATTAATCATGATAAAATATATGAAGTGCAGATAACACTAGGAATAAAAACAGATTCCGCAGATAGCGAAGGTGAGGTTGTACAAGAAAAAGAAGTGCTAGATAGCATGTTGGAAAAAGAACAGATAGAAAAAGTATTAAAAACTTTTTTAGGAAAACAAGAGCAAACTCCACCAATGTATTCTGCTATTAAGGTAAAAGGAAAAAAGCTATATGAATATGCTAGGAAAGGACAAACAGTAGAAGTAAAACCAAGACCAATTGAAATATATGATATAGGATTATTAGGCATAAACAAAGAAAAAAAACAAATTCAGTTTCAAGTGCATTGTTCCAAAGGAACCTATATGAGAAGTTTGTGTGAAGACATTGCTAAAAGGTTGGGAACCATTGGCTATATGTCAGCATTAAACCGAACCAAAGTAGGCGAATTTTCTATCGAACAAGCTATTACCATAGAACATTTGCAAGAACAAAAGCAAGAGGTTTCCTATGTTACAGTGGAAAAGTTATTTGAAAAGAAACCAGAAATTGAAATTGTAGAAAAAAGATTACAGCCATTCCTAAATGGAGTGAAATTGACTATGAAAGAACCAGATGGTGTTTATCGTGTCTATTGTGAACAACAATTTATTGGAATAGGTGTTGTAGTAAATGAATTTTTAAAAAGAGATATTATAGTAGAAAAATCACAAAGTTAATTTGAATGACTTTGTGATTTTTTTTAAAATTATTTATCACAAAAAAATAAAAATTTATTGACAAGGAATAAAAAGTTGTATATCATGTGTATAACGTGTACATAAATTATACATAAAATAGTAGAACATTGAAAAAGAAATATCGTTGTTAGACAAAAATAGATTGAGATAAAATCAATGTATACTACTATTTGAAATTGGAAATAATAAGAAATGAAGGAAAAAAATACAAACAAAAGAAACAAGGGGGAAGAAAATGAGAAAACTAGGAAGGGAAAAAAGTACTAATAAAGGAATAACATTAATAGCTTTAGTAGTAACAATTATTATTTTATTAATATTAGCGGGTGTAACATTAGTTAGTTTAACAGGAGAAAAAGGATTAATTAAAGAAGCAAGAACAGCAAAAGAATTATCTGAAAAAGCAGCACTAGAAGAACAAGTAGAACTAGCAATTATAAAAGCAGAACAAAAACATAGAGATCCTGGTCTAGATGATGTTATTGAAGAAATTAAAAATAATAAAGTAATTAGTAACACAGACCAAGTGAACAAAGAAACAGGAGCGATTCGAACTGATGCAGGTTATGAAATTACAGGAAAATTAGATGATTATATAGGAAAAGTTTCGGGAGGTGATGGGAATATTGGAGGAGGAGATACACCAATGCCACCAACGCCAACTAAGCCGTCAACGGTAGAGGAAGCAAGAAATAATGGAACGGTATTAGACGAAAATAATCCAACAACGATTACAGATAAATATGAAAATGAAGTAGTAATCCCAGAAGGATTTAAAATAGCAAGTGACTCAGGAACAGATGTAACTCAAGGAATTGTAATAGAAGATGTAAGTGCAGGAAATGCAACGACTAAAGGTAGCCAGTTTGTTTGGGTACCAGTAGGAGAGGTAAAGCATGCCAATGGGAGTAAGAATATTGAATTAAGCAGATATACTTTCGCAAGTGATGGGAAATATACGAAACAGGGAACAAATACAATTGAAAGTTATTATCAAGAATTAGCAACTTCGACTAGAGGAAATACAACAGCAATTGATATTGAAGCTTTTAAAACAAGTGTAAATACAAATCATGGGTATTATATGGGAAGATATGAAGCAGGAGATGCCAATGCAACTGAACAAAGGTATGAGTACTCTAGTCAGACTAACCCAATGAATTGTAAAGAAAATCAATATGTGTATATGTATATTACCCAATCTAAAGCAGCAACTTTAGCAAGAGAAATGTATACGAATAAAAAATTTACAAGTGATTTAATCAACAGTTATGCATGGGATACAGCAATTGTATTTATACAAGAGTTTTCAGGAGATGTAGATTATTCAAAACAAAGAAGATTACAAACAACCGTAGCTAAAACAGGAATGTCGACGGATGGAATGAATAAAGATGTAAGATGTAATATTTATGATATGGCAGGAAATTGCATAGAATGGACAACAGAGACCAGCACAGGAGGCAATGGACCGTGTGGTAGCAGAGGGGATGCAAACATCCCAGAGAGATGGTCTACGGACGCTCGTTTCGGCACTAGGGCGAATGAGAGCTGGAGCATCCGTGGTTTCCGTCCCTTACTTTATTTGTAAAAATGAAGAAATATAACCTTATCTAGTCCCAGAAACAATGAAAAAATCATAAAAAACAAATCACCATCATATACTTAAAATAAAAAGAAATGAAGGTGATTTTTTTGTATTATATTCAAGAAACTGACAAGCCTAAGATGTTAGATAAACTATTTAATATCATACAATTAGAAGGTGACAAACTAATATTACCAGTCAGCCAAGAAGAAAAAATAGAAAGCAAAAAAGCAGAAAAACTAGCATCAAAAACAAAAAAGATACTAGACAAAGCAATTAGCAAAAGAATTATAATAAGTCAAAAAATACAAGAACAAGAAGAATATACAAACCTATTACATAGTTATGATTTTGATATTATCCAAGGAAGATGGTTATTTGAGGTATTAAGTTGTCAAGCATTAGAGTATCTATTAGAAAAAAAGAATAGGAAAAAAGAAGAAACGAAAATAACTATTTTGGTAAACGAACTATCTGAAAATATGCTAGCCAATCTAAAAATATTAGTAAAAGAATATAAAAGAGTAAATATTGTAACGAATCATATTGAAAAGTTTAGAAAAATAGAGAAGCAAATTTTAGAACAAGAAGGAATTATGATAATGGTTGGAAACAATAAGAAAAAAGGTCTTTCTAGGTCTGACTTAATTTTAAATGTAGACTTTCCAGCAGAACTAATCAATCAATACAACATTTATGAAAATGCAAATATTATAAATCTTAGAGGAAATGTAAAAATAGGAAAAAAAAGATTTAATGGTGTTAATATTAATGATTATGAAATCACATTTGAGAATACAGATGGATTTGACTACGATAAGGAAACAAAATATAAGAAACATGAAATTTATGAAGGGAGAATTAATAAGAAACAACCTTATCAAGAAATTATAAAACAATTAAAAAAAGATAAAGTAAAAATAACACAATTAAGGGGAAAGAATACTAACATTTAGCAAGATTTTGAGACGGTGGGGACACTCCTTAACTGTCTCAATTTTACCCTAAAAAATTCGATTTTTAAAAGCTTATTATTAAATCGAATTAAATTGAGACAGTTAAGGGGTGTCCCCACCGTCTCAAAATTCTTAAAAATTTCTAAAAAAACTTTTCTTTTTTAGAAAAGTATACTATAATGTAGATGTCGAATTTTAAAATTGGCAAGGGGGTATAAAAAATGCCAAGAGATAATAATGGAAAAGCAAGACCACGTAGAGTACAAGATTCAAAGAAAACAAAATCAACAACAAACAGGAATAAAACGAGAGTAACTCCAACTAATACTAAGAGACCAGAAACTAGAAAAACAAAAAAAAGAGGAAAAAAAGATACATTTTCCAACCGACATCCAAAACTTATGATGGCAGTTAAAATTATGATTGTTCTAATCCTATTATTATGTGTAATAGGAGCAGGCGTAATTGCAGGAATGTTCTTTGGTTTATTTGGGGACGACTTTGAAATTACCAAAGAAGAATTAAAAATAGGAGCAGCAAACTCTGTTGTAGTAGACAGTAATGGAGGGGTAGTTGCAAACTTAAGTGGAGACGAAAAAAGAAAAATTGTAACTTTAGAAGATATGTCAGAATATCTGCCAAAAGCATATGTTGCAATAGAAGATGAAAGATTTTATAAACATAATGGGGTAGACATCAAAAGGACTGGTGGAGCTATTATCAATAAAGTATTTGGAAAGGGCTCTTATGGAGGAAGTACTATTACCCAACAATTGGTAAAAAACATTACCAAAGATGACGAGACATCAGGAATTGAAGGGATTTTTAGAAAAGTAAAAGAATGGGCAAAAGCTTACCAAGTAGAACGAATGATTTCAAAAGACCAAATACTTGAATTATATTTAAATATTTTATTTGTAGGTTCAAGCAACTTGCATGGAGTAGAATTAGGAGCGGAATATTACTTTAATAAAAGTGCTAAAGATTTAGATTTAGCAGAATGTGCTTATATGGCAGGAATAAACAGTTCGCCAAATTCTTATGATCCATTTGATGAAAAGAAAGATAATCAAGAAAAAATTAAAAAGAAAACAAAAGTAGTTTTAGCAAAAATGAAAGAACTTCGGTTATATTCAAAATCAAGAAGAATATGATGGAGCAGTTGCAAAAGTAGAGGAAGGATTACCTTTTCAAAAAGGAACAACTGCAACATCTTCAGGATATTCTTACCATACAGATGCTGTAATTGAACAGGTAATTGAACAAGTAATGGAAGAAAAGCAAATTTCAAGAGAACTAGCACAAAACTATATTTATAGCAGTGGATTAACGATCTATTCAACAGTAGATACCAATATTCAAGCAAAAGTAGAAGAAGAAACCTTAAAAGATAAATATATTAAAGCAGGAAGAGAGAAAAACAAAGATGGTTCTATGAAAAATGACCATACACAAGCTGCAATGGTTATTATGGATCACAAAACAGGAAATGTTTTAGGTGTTTCAGGAGGTTTAGGAGCAAAAACAGGAGCTAACTTAAACAGAGGAACGCAAAGCTTAAGACAGCCAGGTTCTTCTATAAAACCGATTGCTGACATCGCACCAGCATTACAAGAAAAAGTTATTACAACAGGAACCGTTTACGATGATGTACAAACAGACTTTAATGGTTATACACCAAAAAATGATGGAGGAAAATATAGAGGACTAATCAACATTAGAGACATTATTGCTTATTCACAAAACGTACCAGAAGTTAAAATTATGAGAGAATTAACACCAGGAAAATCAATTGATTACATGAGAAATTTTGGGGTAACAAGTTTATACAAAAATGGAGAAGATCCTAAAAAAGATGATGAAAGTTTACCACTTGCTATAGGAGGAATATCAGATGGAATTAGTCCATTAGAAATGGCAGCTGCTTATAGTGCAATTGCTAATAATGGAGAATACATTGAACCAACTTTTTACACAAAAGTAGTAGATGGTAGTGGTAATATTGTATTAGAGCCAAAACAAGAAAAAAGAAGAGTGATATCAGAGCAAAATGCATATCTTGTAAAATCAATTTTACAAGAGCCAGTTAAAAAAGGAACAGCAACCTACTGCGCTATAGCAGGAATGGATGTGGCAGCAAAAACCGGAACAACAGATGACAGTAAAGATAGATGGCTTTGTGGATTTACTCCATATTATGCAGCAGCATGTTGGTTTGGATATGATAATCCAGAAGAAGTTGTTTGGAGTGGAACCAACCCAGCAGGAATGATTTGGGATGAAGTTATGACTGCTGTTCATAAAGGATTACAAGGAGCAACCTTTATACGCCCAAGTGGAATTGTAGAGCAAACTATATGTAGGGCAACAGGATGCTTAGCAACAACTGGTTGTAGTGATACGTATAAAGAGATATTCACATCTGACAATCTACCAGAAAAATGTGAAGGACATGGTTCACAATTAATTTGTTCAGAATCCAAAATGTTAGCAACGGAATTCTGTTCACAATATGTGCCAACAGAAACAAAAGGATTTGGAGGAGTTGTACCAAAAGAAAAATTACAACTATGGAAACCGCTTAAGGGATCCTCTAGCACTTCTTCAAAAGGAAGAGTAGATGGAACCTGTACCATACACACAAAACCAAAAGAAGTAGAAAAGCCAAAGCCAAATGCTAAT
The DNA here is from genome assembly GCA_946565805.1 of uncultured Clostridium sp. Classification (GTDB taxonomy): domain Bacteria; phylum Bacillota; class Clostridia; order TANB77; family CAG-508; genus CAG-269. The sequence continues at coordinate 35,850 of CAMNWO010000010.1, read as the reverse complement.
GAAAATAAAACAAACAATACAACAAATTCAACAGGAAATACAACTACAAAACCAGAACAAAAGCCAGAACAAAAACCAGACCCAAAACCAGACGATAAACCAGATAAAGAACCAGATCCAACACCAGGAGGAGAAGAAAACACAACAACTACACCATAAGAAAGAACAATAGGGGCTTTGAAGTTTTAACAAGTACTTTCAAGCCCCATTAAATGTGGGATAGATTTTACATCTCCTATTAAAAATAAAAAAGAAAGAAGGAGAAAAATTGGATATTTATTTTTATAATACATTAACAAAGAAAAAAGAATTATTTAAGCCAATTGATAATAAAGAGGTAAAAATGTATTCTTGTGGACCAACTGTGTATAAAGATGCAACGATTGGAAATATGAGAACCAATTTATTTCAAGATGTATTAAGAAGAGTACTGCAATATAATGGATATACTATAAAACATGCTATGAATATTACAGATGTTGGGCACCTAGTTTCAGATGGTGATGAGGGAGAAGACAAAATGTTGAAATCAGCAAGAGAAGAGAAAAAATCACCAATGGAAATAGCAGAGCACTATACTAATCTATTTTTTCAAGATTTAGCATTACTAAATATTCAGACACCAGAAATAGTATGTAAAGCAACTGACCACATTCAAGAAATGTTAGAATATGTTCAAAAATTAATAGAAAATGGATATGCCTATGAAACATCAACAACTGTTTATTTTGACATAGCTAAATTAGACCAATATCCAATTCTTTCAAATGTGAATTTAGAAGAACAAAAAGCGGGAGCAAGAGTAGATATTGACCCGGAAAAAAGAAATCCCTATGATTTTGCTTTATGGATTAAAGCACCAGAAAATCATTTGATGAAATGGGATAGCCCTTGGGGACCAAGTTATCCAGGATGGCATATTGAGTGTTCTGCTATGGGACAAAAATATTTAGGAGAACAATTTGATATCCATACAGGAGGAATTGACTTAATACCAACTCATCATGAAAATGAAATTGCACAAAGTAAGGGGAAATGTGGAAAAGTGCCTGCGAACTACTGGATGCATGGGGAATATTTGTTAATTGATGGTGGAAAAATGTCAAAGAGCTTAGGAAATGTATATTTGATGAAAGACCTAATAGAAAGAGGATATGATCCGTTGGTATATCGACTATTTAGCTATTCTTGTCATTATCGAAATAAACTAAATTTCACTTGGGAGGGAATAGAAGCAACCTCAAAATCATTAGAAAGATTAAAAAATGGATATCAATTACATCTAGTAGGAAAAGAAGAAGTTCAAGACACAGTGATTGAAGAATTAGAAGAGAGATTTCAACAAGCAATTAACGATGACCTAAATATGCCTCTTGCTATGGGAGTGGTTTGGGAAGTTGTAAAACAAGAAAAGAAATCCCCTAAATTCGCTAATTTATTGACAAAATTTGATACTGTTTTAGGACTAAAAATAAAAGAACCAATTGTGAAAAAACAACAAGAAATTCCACAAGAAATTTTAACATTAGTAGAACAAAGAAAAGAGGCAAGACATAATAAAGATTGGGCAAAATCAGATGAACTAAGAGATTTAATTCAAAGTAAAGGCTATGAAGTAAAAGATACCAAAGAAGGTACAGAAATAAAGAAGTTATAATAAAAACAAAGGAAAGGTGAAAGAAAAATGGCAATTTTATTACCAGGAGGTGCAGGCTACATTGGTAGTCACACAGCAATCGAATTATTAGAAGAAGGAAAAGAAATTGTAATCATAGACAATTTTTCAAATAGTAATCCAAAAGTATTAGAAGCAATAAAAGAAATAACAGGAAAAGATTTTAAATTCTATGAAATGGATTACATGGACAAAGAAAAATTAGAAAAAGTGTTTGAAGAGAACAAAATAGAGGCTGTTATCAATTTTGCAGGATACAAAGCAGTAGGAGAATCTGTACAAAAACCAATTGAATATTATACCAACAATATCTCAGGAGCCTTAGTATTATTGGATACCATGAGAAAATATGGATGTAAAAAATTCATTTTTAGTTCATCAGCAACGGTATATGGAGAACCAGAAAGAATTCCACTAACAGAAGATTGTAAAACAGGAGGAACAACGAATCCATATGGTACAACCAAATTGTTTATTGAACAAATTTTAAAAGATATTTATGCATCAGATAACGAATGGGATATCTGTATCTTAAGATATTTTAATCCAGTTGGAGCTCATAAAAGCGGACTAATTGGAGAAGAGCCACAAGGAATTCCAAACAATTTAATGCCTTATATCGTTCGTGTAGCAAATGGACAATTAAAAGAATTATCTGTATTTGGAGATGACTATAATACACCAGATGGAACAGGAGTAAGAGATTATATTCATGTAGTAGACTTAGCAAAAGGACATTTAAAAGCATTAGATAAAATAGACAAAGAAGAAAAAGGATTATACATTTACAACTTAGGAACAGGAACAGGATATAGTGTATTAGACATGGTAAAAGCATTTGAAAAAGCAACAGGAAAAAAAGTGGCTTATAAAATTGCGCCAAGAAGAGCAGGAGACATAGCAACTTGTTATGCAGATCCACAAAAAGCCAAAGAAGAGTTGGATTGGGAAACAACTAAGAGTTTAGAAGATATGTGCCAAGATTCTTGGAATTATATAGAAAAAAGTACGGATTAGGACGGTCTTAAATCCGTACTTTTTGTTGACTTTTTAGCTTTAAAATAATATAATAGAAGGCAAATAGCAATCATGCGAATGGAGGAAGTTTTATGGAGGAAAAACTAAAAATAATAAAAGAAGCAATTTTAGAAAAAGTAGATTGTGAAGCTATCCTATTATTCGGCAGTTACGCAAGAGGAACACAAAATGCAGGAAGTGACATTGATATTGCTATAAAAAGTGTAAAAAAAATAAGTAAAAAAGAAATATTTGACGTTAGATTAGGATTAGAAGAAATAACCAAAAAAGAGGTAGACTTAATCAATTTAGATACTATAAATGATGATTTTAGATATGAAATATTGATGAATGGAAAAATTTTATATTGTGAAAACCAACTAAGATTTGAATTGTATAAATTAGATATGTGTCAAGAATACTTTGATCTAAATGAAAGTAGGCAAATTATTATAGAAAGAATAAAAAATGGAGGCAAAATATATGGAAAATAAATTAGTGATACTAAATAAATATGAGACAATAGAAAAATGTATCAATAGAATAAACGAAGAATATGAAGGGACTCCATCTAATTTAGAAAATTACAGAAGAAATGATGCTATTGTTTTAAACTTGCAAAGAGCTTGTCAGGCAGTAATGGATATAGCCACTTATGTTGTTTCAACGAAAGCACTTGGAATGCCACATTCCAATAGTGAAGCATTTGAAATTTTATACCAAAATCAATTGATAAACGAAGAAACATTAAAAAACATGAAAGGCATGATAGGTTTTAGAAATATTGCAGTACATGCTTATCGAGAAGTAGATGAAGAAATACTACAAGATGTAATCGAAAATCATTTAAAGGATTTAACAGAATTTGCTAGACAAATGTTAAACGAATAAATAATCAAAAAGGAGAAAAAGATGATAAATTTCAAACAAGAAATTGCAAAACAAATAGGGCAAGCAATTAACCTAGATGAAAAAGAATTAGAAACATATATCGAAACACCGAAAGACGTAAAAAATGGAGACTATGCTTTTCCATGCTTTCGTCTTGCTAAAGAGTTAAGAAAAGCACCACCACAAATAGCAAACGAAATAAAAGAAAAAATAGAAATAGATACTAATAAAATAGAAAAAGTGGAAGTATTAGGAGGATATCTAAACTTTTATCTTAATAAACCATTACTAACCAAAGAAGTGTTAACAGAAATAGCTCAAAACGATGAATACGGAAAATCAAAACAAGGAGAAGGGAAAAACATTGTAATTGATTATTCATCACCTAACATAGCAAAACCTTTCCATATTGGACATTTGCGCTCTACTGTAATAGGAGGAGCTTTATATAATATCTATCAATTTTTGGGATACAACACTATTGGTATAAATCATTTGGGTGATTATGGAACACAATTTGGAAAATTGATTGAAGGTTATAAACTATGGGGAGAAGAGTATCATATTGAAGAAGACCCTATTAATGAATTAACAAAAATTTATATCCGTATTAATCAAGCTTGTAAAGAAGACGAAACTGTATTAGAAAGATGCAGAGATAACTTTAAAAGATTAGAAGATGGTGACGAATACTGTACTGGAATATGGAAGAAATTTAAAACACTAAGTCTAAAAGAATTTCAAAAAGTATATGATTTATTAGGTAGTAAATTTGATTCTTGGAATGGAGAAGCTTTTTATTCGGATAAAATGGCAGAAGTAATAGAAATACTAGAAAAAACAGGAAAAATAATAGAATCTCAAGGAGCAAGAATTATAGACTTAGAAGAACAAGGAATTAATACACCATGCATCATAGAAAAATCAAATGGTTCCACTACTTATGCAACCAGAGACTTAGCAGCTATTTTATATAGAACAAGAACCTATGATTTTGACAAAGCATTATATTTAACATCATATGAACAAGTATTACACTTTAAACAAGTATTTGAAGTGGCAAAATTATTAGGAATAGAAGAAAAATATACAAAGGGATTAACCCATATTCCATTTGGAATGGTATTGCTACCAACTGGAAAAATGTCAACAAGAGAAGGAAATATTATCAAACTAGAAGAGTTATTACAAGAAGCAATCCAAAGAGCAGAAAAAATTATAGAAGAGAAAAATCCAGATTTAGAAAATAAAAAAGAGGTGGCTAAAAAAGTAGGGATTGGAGCTGTTATTTTTAATGATTTAGCCAATAGTAGGATTAAAGATGAGATTTTTGATTGGAACCAAATTTTAAACTTTCAAGGTGAAACAGGTCCTTATGTACAATATACCTATGTAAGGACAAAAAGTGTTTTAGAAAAAGTAGGATACTTACCAAATATAGAAGACATAAAAGAAGAAAAATTATTAGACGAGTATTCACAAAGTATTATTAAATTAATCTATTCATTTGGAGACATTTTAACACAAGTAACAATAAAAGATGAACCATCTATTTTGTCAAGATATTTGATTGATTTAGCAAAAGCATTTAGCAGTTTTTACAATGAAAATAAAATTATTACAGAGGAAAAAGAAGTGCAAGATGCTAGAGTTTATTTGACTTATAGTGTAGGTAAAATTCTTAAAACAGGAGCAGGTTTATTAGGAATAGACATGCCTAATAAAATGTAATAAATTACTTGAAAAGCATAGATAAATATGTTAAAATACAAACATAATTTATCTATGCTTTTTAATAGATAAAATTTTATTCTAATAGATAGTTTCATTCAAAACAATTTTTATATCAAAAGTTATTTTATTTCATAATTTTATTGATAATAAACAAAGAGATATAAAAAAATCAAAAGAAAGGAGAGATATAGCTTATGACAATAGAAGAATTATGGCAAAATTTGAAACCTTTAGTAGATAACATAGAAACAAAAGTAAATAAGTTACAACCGCTAGTAGGAGAAGTTAGTGAACTAAAGACAAAAGTAAATAGGTTAGAACCACTAATAGGAGAAGTTAGTGAACTAAAAGCAAAAGTAGACAAGTTAGAACCACTAGTAGGAGAAGTTAGTAAACTAAAAGCAAAAGTAAGCAAGCTGGAACCACTAGTAGGAAAAGTAGATAGCTTAGAAGCAAAAGTAGACAAGTTAGAACCATTAGTAGATGAAGTTCATGAGATGAAAAAAGAGCTTCATAGATATGGAACTACGAATATGACAATTTTAATTAACCAACAAACAGAATTTTCAAAACAACTAAAACAAACAAATGAAAAATTAGATAAATACTTACAAAAAAATGAGGTAGATCATAAAAAGTTTGAATATGAAATTGCGGAATTAGAATGGAAAACTAAAATGGTAAGATAAAAGCCAAAGCATTAAAAAGCATAGGCAAATTATAACAATATAGGAGAGAAAAATGAAAAAGAAAAAAGGATTAAAAATTTTTGGAACAATAGTATTGATACTAGTAATTATTTTAGTAGCAATTATAGGAGGAACATTTTGGGTTATTCATACAAAACTAAGTAAATTACAACAAGTTGATATAGATGAAGACGAACTAATGGTATCTACACAAGCAGAAGCTAATTTGTCTAATTACAGAAATATAGCTATTTTTGGGATTGACTCAAGAGAAAATACTTATGAAAGAGGTAATAGGAGTGACTGCATTATTATAGCGAGCATTAATAACACGACTAAAGAAGTAAAACTAGCATCTGTATACAGAGATACTTATGTACAAATAGAAGGACATGGATTAGACAAAATAACACATGCCTATTCTTATGGCTCGGCACCATTAGCGATTGCTACCTTAAATACTAATTTAGACTTAAATATTAAAGAATTCGTAACCGTAAACTTTGATGCTGTAAAAGAAATTATTGATAGTATAGGTGGTATTAGTATGCCGATTACTTCAGAAGAAGTATCTCATATACCAGGAATTACCAAAGCAGGGACTTATCAACTTACAGGAGAACAAGCTTTAGCCTATGCTAGAATTCGATATGCAACAGGGGGAGATTATAAAAGAACAGAAAGAATGAGAGATGTCTTAACAGCTGTTGCTAATAAAGTAAAAACATTTGATATTAGTAGATTAAACAAATTAGTTGATACCTTATTGCCAAAAGTATATACAAACCTAAAAGCAAGTGACATATTTAGTATGTTTCCAAGCATACCAAGTTTTAAAATTACAGAAAGTTTAGGATGGCCATATGAGACAAAAGGAATAACTATGGATAGATGGTATGGTGTTCCAATAACACTAGAGAAAAATGTAACAAAATTACATCATGAAATGTTTGATGAAAATGACTACCAACCATCAGAGACAGTCAAAACAATCAGTAATAAGATTATAGAAAAAACAGGATATAGTAAATAGAAAAATAATAACCTTACAGTGAAAAAAGTAAGGTTATTATTTTTATGTCGACATATTGTCACTTAAAATGTAAAAAAAATTAGAAATAGGATTGCATAAAACGACATAAAAGTATATAATTAAATATGGGAATGTCTAAAAAAGGGGAAGAAAGAAGAAAGTGAAAATAGTAAAAAAATATAGAAATGTGATATTAAGAATTATAGATATTATAGCTATAATAGTAGCTTATTACATAGCAGAAATAATAATTAGTAACACATTGGTTATGACGAAAGAGATAAATCAAACCATTATAAATACTATTATTATAGCGATTATTATTTATTCAGGACTATTGCATAGTTTTAAAACCTATAAAAATATAACAAGATATGAGAATGGAAATGACTATTTAATCTATATATTAGCTTGTTTAATTGCTTATATAGGAATTACCATAATAGAAATAACGGGTAAATTTGATATCGTTGATCCAAGAACTAATATGATTGCAGCTTTAATTATTGTAACAACAATTATAGGATATCGTGTTGCATTACGAATGATATTAACAGAAAGTTACAAAGCACCAGAAGAAAAGGTGGGAAATAAAAAGAAAAAAGTATTAATCATAGGAGCAGGAGATGCAACTAGAATAGTATTAAGAACCTTAAAAACAACGATGAAAGATACTTATGAAGTAGCAGGATTAATTGATGACAATATCAATAAAGTTAATTATGCCATTTCTGGAAATCGTATACTAGGAACAAGATATGATATCCCAAGAATTTGTAAAGAACATCAAGTAGATAGTATCTTATTTACTATTTCTAATATAAAAAATCAAGAGAGAAAAGATATTTTAAAAATCTGCCAAGAAACAGGATGCAAAGTTAGAATATTACCAGGAACAGCAGAATTAATTAAAGATAAGAGACTAATCGATAGTTTTAGAGATGTAGAAATAGAAGATTTATTAGGAAGGGATCCTATTAAGTTAGACAATAGTAATATTGGAAAATTGATTGAAAATAAAGTAGTATTAGTAACTGGTGGAGGTGGTTCCATTGGTTCTGAACTATGTCGACAAATAGTAAGATATCGACCAGAAAAATTAGTTATTCTTGATATTTATGAGAATAATTTATATGATATTGAACAAGAATTAAAAGCAAATTATCCTGATATAGAAGTTGATGCTATTGTTGCAAACGTAAGAGAAAAAGAAAGATTAAATGAAATATTTGAAGAGTTTAAACCATATTTAGTATTTCATGCAGCAGCACATAAACATGTACCATTAATGGAAACCAGTCCATTGGAAGCAATTAAAAATAATGTATTTGGAACTTACAATGTTGTAAATTGTGCTGATGAATATCAAGTAAAAAGATTTATTTTAATTTCAACAGATAAAGCGGTAAACCCAACCAATATTATGGGCGCTACTAAACGTCTATGTGAAATGATTATACAAGCAAAAAATGAGGTGAGCCAAACAGAGTATGCGGCAGTTCGTTTTGGAAATGTGTTAGGAAGCAATGGTTCAGTTGTGCCACTATTTAAAAAACAAATTGCGAATGGTGGACCAGTAACGGTTACTCATAAAGATATTACTAGATTTTTTATGACGATACCAGAAGCAGTATCTCTTGTATTACAAGCAATGTCTTATGCTGAAGGTGGAGAAGTTTTTGTATTAGATATGGGAGAACCAGTTAAAATTTATGATATGGCAACTAATTTAATAAAATTGTCTGGGTTAGAACCAAATGTGGATATTCAAATAAAAGTGACTGGTTTAAGACCAGGTGAAAAGTTATATGAAGAATTATTGATGGCAGAAGAAGGTTTAACACAAACAAAACATGATAAAATTCATGTGGCAAAGCCAATTGATATTAATATTAATATGGTAGAAGATAAATTAGTAGAATTGAAAAAATTAGTATATGATTGCAGGAATGCGCAAAAGGATGAAATTAAGAAAGTTATGAAAGAGGTTGTACCTACTTATCAACGAGAGAAAAAATCATAATTAAGGAAGAAGGAATTGAATATGAAAACAATTAAATTTTCACCACCAGATATAACACAAGAAGAAATTGATGAAGTGATTGATACCTTGAAATCAGGATGGATTACAACAGGACCAAAAACAAAACTTTTTGAACAAAAAATTGCAGAATTTTGTAAAACAGAAAAAGCTGTATGCTTGAATTCTGCTACAGCAGGATTGGAATTGATACTAAGAATTTTAGGTATAGGAATTGGAGACGAAGTTATTGTACCAGCCTATACATATACTGCTTCAGCAAGTGTAACAGAACATGTAGGAGCTAAGATTGTTTTTATTGATTGTGCTAAAAATAATTTTGAAATGGATTATGATAACTTAGATAAATATATTACAGAAAAAACAAAAGCAATCATAGCAGTAGATTTAGCAGGTATACCAGCTAATTATGATAAAATTTATAATATTGTAAATAAAAACAAGGAAAAATTTGTTGCTAATAGTAAATTACAAGAAGCAATTGGTAGAATTACCGTTATAGCAGATGGAGCACATTCTTTTGGTGCTAAATATAAAGGGATTGAAACAGGAAGAATTGCAGATTTTACAAGCTTTTCATTTCATGCTGTGAAAAATTTAACTACAGCAGAAGGTGGAGCAGTAACATGGAAAAAAATTGATGGTGTAAGTAGTGAGGAAGTATATAATCAATTTATGCTATGGTCATTACATGGACAAAATAAGGATGCTTTATCTAAAAGTCAATCAAATGGTTGGGAATATGATATAAAAATGCCAGCATATAAATGTAATATGACTGACATTATGGCATCAATAGGATTAGCTCAATTGTCTCGATATCCTAAATTATTAGAGAGAAGAAAAGAAATCATACAAATGTATAACCAAGGACTAAAAGATTGTAATATTCAAACATTAGAGCATTATACAGATGAAATTCAATCGAGTGGACATTTATATTTAGTTAGATTATTAGGTAGAAATGAACAAGAAAGAAATGAATTGATTAAAAAATTAGCAGATTTAGGGATACCAACCAATGTACATTATAAACCATTGCCAATGATGACTGCTTATAAGAATATGGGATTTGATATTAAAGATTATCCAAATTCATATGAAATGTATCAAAATGAAATTACATTGCCATTACATACTTTGTTATCAGATGATGATTTGGAATATATTTGTAAAATTTTAAAAAATATAATAAAGGAAGATTAGTATGTATAAAAAATATATAAAAAGATGTTTAGATATTATAGTGTCTATTGTTTTAATACCATTCTTTTTCTTATTAATACTTATAATAGGACCTATTATATATATACAAGACAAAGGACGAATATTTTATAATGGTGAAAGACTAGGAAGAAATGGAAAAATATTCAAAATGTATAAATTTAGAACTATGAAAATGAATGCAAAGGACATTAGAAATGAAGATGGTTCTACATATAATGGAGAAAATGACCCAAGAGTTACAAAGATAGGAAGGATATTAAGAAAAACTAGTATCGATGAAATTCCACAAATATTAAATATATTAAAAGGCGATATGTCATTTATTGGCCCAAGACCAGATTTACCAGAGCACATAAAATTATACACACAAGAAGAAAAGAAAAAGTTGGAAATAAGGCCAGGAATAACTGGATATAATCAGGCTTATTATAGAAATTCAATAGAATGGAAAGAAAGAATAAAAAATGATATATATTATATAAATAATGTAACATTTTTGTTTGACTTAAAAATATTAGTAAAAACAATTTTAACAGTATTTAAAAGAAAAGGTGTTTACATAGTTAAAGATGAGGAGAAAGAAAAATATGCAGAAACAACAAAATTATGAAATAATAGAGTTGGATTGGGATACTAATTTTTTTGGAATAAAATCGGCAAAGATAAATTTGAACAATGTAATAAATGAAAAACACATAGAAGAGATTAACAATGAAGTAAGAAAAAAAGAATATAAATTTATTACCATAAATAATAAAAATAATGATGACAAAAATAATTTTATATTACAAAAACTAGATAATATTTTTCTAGCAGATGTTAATATACAATTTTTAAAAAAGATAGAAGATAAGAAAATAATAGAAGAAGAAAATATTAAAATTCAAAACAATTTAAAATATGAAAAACAATTATTAGAAATTGCAAAAGAAAATTTTATTTATTCTAGATTTTATAATGATAGAAATTTAAAAAATAGTAAAGACATATACTTGGAATGGACGAGGAATGCATTTGAGAAAACTAATAAATATTTTTGTGTATATGAACAAGAAAAAAAGATATTAGGATATTTGCTATTTTCAATTGAGGACAATCACTTAATTATAGAGTTGATAGCAATAAATGCTAAAGAGCAATCAAAACGGAATAGGGACAAAATTAATCCAAAAAATAGAATTGTTTGCAATAAAAAACGATATAAAAGAAATACAGGTAGGAACGCAAATAAATAATATAAAAGCACAAAACTTTTATGTAAAATGCGGCTTTAAACATACAGCCAATAATTCGATATTCCATTGGTGGATAAAAGGGAGTAAAAAATGAAGAAATGTCTAATTGTATCAACAGTAAGTAGACAGTTTACATTGTTTGAAAGAGGAAATATAGAAACATTAAAAGAATTAGGGTATGAAATCCATTGTGTTGCCAATTATTCAGATGAAACACAAGAAATAAAAGAATTAGGAATCATAAAACATCATATAGATATTCAGCGCTCACCATTTTCTCTAAAAAATATAAAAGCATATAAGCAACTAAAAAATATTATTAATTCTGAGAAATTTGAGTTAATACATTGTCATGCGCCAATGGGTGGAGTTTTAGCAAGATTGGTGGCAAGAAAAACTAGAAAAAGAAACAAGACTAAAGTTTTCTATACAGCACATGGCTTTCACTTTTTTAGAGGAGCACCAGCCATAAATTGGATATTATATTATCCAATAGAGAAATATTTATCCAAATATACAGATTGTCTTATTACAATTAATCAGGAGGATTATAGCATTGCTAAAAATAAATTTAAGGCCAAAAGAGTGGATTTAGTTAATGGAATAGGAGTAGACAGAAATAAATTTAGTTTCTATATGAATCAACAAGAAAAAGAACAATTAAGAGCTGATATAGGAATTGAGAAAGATAGTTTTGTATGTATATGCATAGGGGAATTAAATAAAAATAAAAATCAGATGATGGCTATTAAAGCAATACAAAATATAAAAAATAACAAGATTAAATTGTTAATAGTTGGCAAAGGCGATTTAGAAAAGGAATATGAAGAATATATACAAAATAATCATATAGCAGAGAAAGTACAGTTATTAGGATATAGAAAGGATATTAATAAATTATTACAAATATCAGATGTATTATTATCATGTAGTAAAAGAGAAGGATTGCCAGTAAATATAATAGAAGCAATGGTTGCTAATATACCAGTCATAACTACAAATTGTAGAGGAAGCAAAGATTTAATCCAAAATGAAATAAATGGATATATAATTGATATTGATAATATAGAACAATTAATAGATAGAATTCAAAAAATATATAATAAAAATCTTAAGTTTGAGCAATTAGAATTAGATAAATATGATAAAGAAACGATTAAAAAGAAAATGAGAGAGATATATAGTAGTGTACTTCAAAAGAAAGTGATAATGCTAAGGTCCACATCTATAATGAATGATTCGAGAGTGATAAAAGAAGCTGAAATTTTATGCAAAGGAGAATATAGTGTTGAAATTTTAGGTTGGGATAGAGACCAATTTTTAAATAACGATACACAAAAAATTGAGGTAAGTAAAAAATATATTAATATTAATGTATTTAGAAAACCAGCTCAATATGCTGCAGGAATGAAAAGCATATTTAAACTAATTAGCTTCGAAATGTGGTTAATGAAGAATTTAATAAAAGGAAGAAAAGAAATAGATATTATTCATAGCTGTGATTTTGATACAGCAATACCTGCAAGAATCGTTTCAAAAATATACAAGAAAAAATTAGTATATGATATTTTTGATTATTATATAGATTCTCATTATGTACCAAATAAACTAAAGAAAATGGTAGAGAAAGCTGAAATAAATATAATTAATCAAGCAGATTTAACTATTATATGTACTGAGCAAAGAAAAGAACAAATAAAAAAGGCTAATCCTAAAAAATGCATAGTAATATATAATACGCCTAAAATAGAAGTAAATAGTTTAAATCATAAAATAATAAAAAGTGACAATAATAAATTAAAATTAGTATATGTAGGAATATTACAAGAGAATAGACTTCTAAAAGAGATTGGCGAGGAAATAAAAGAAAACAATGGAATTGAATTGCATATAGGAGGTTTTGGTACTTTTGAAGAATATTTTAATGAGTTAGCAAAAAAATATTCTAATATTTTCTATTATGGAAAAATGGAATATAAGGATGTTTTGAATTTAGAAAAAGATTGTGATATTCTTTTTGCAACCTATAATCCAATGATAGAAAATCATAAATATTCAGCTCCTAATAAATTATATGAAGCTATGGCTTTTGGAAAACCAATTGTTGTTTGTAAAGGGACAGGGATTGATGAAATTGTTAACGAAAAAGGATTAGGAATGGTAGTTCAATATAATGCTAAAGATTTCTTTCATAAAATAGATGCATTTGATAGAAATAAATTTGATAAAGATAATGTTATCAAACTTTATGAAACCAATTATTCCTATGAAAGTATGGAAAAAAGATTAAAAGATTCATACCAAGAAATATTTTTAACAGAAGGGAAATAAAATGAAGATATTATATATAACAGCAGACCCATTAGAATATAATACATCAGCCAATATGAGAAATAGAGCAATAATTAATGGATTTATAAAAAATGGTCATGTCGTTGATACTTTATCTGCAAGTGTAAATTCAGAAACAGTAGGATATGATAAAAGTGTAAATATACAGAATTTAAATAAAAGATATTGGCTTGATATGAGTAAAAGCTATTCGAAACTTGTAATAAAAAAAGAAGAGTTAAATAAAAATAAAAAAAAGAATAAAATAAAATTGAAAATAAAAACATTATTATATAAAATTTATACAAAAATCTCTTTATATGATACAAAGAAAAGTTTAGTGAAGAAAGTAAAAGAAGTGCAATTTGAAGAAAAATATGATATTATAATATCATCTTCAGATCCGAAGTCTGCGCATTTACTAGCAGAGGAAGTAATAAAAGTAAATAGTGAAATAACAAAAAAATGGATACAATATTGGGGAGACCCATTTGCAATGGATATTAATAAGAGTTCGATAATTCCTTCAATCATTATTAAAAGAGAGGAAAAAAGAATATTATCTTTAGCAGATAAGATTATTTATGTTTCACCATTTACGCATAAAGAACAGTGTAAATTGTATAAAAAATTATCCACAAAAATGTTCTTTTTACCCATTGCGTGTGAAGAAAAGTATAATCTTGAGAAAACAGATAAGAAAGATGGTTTTATAAAACTGGGATATTTTGGAAATTGTTATGCAAAAGACAGAAATATAATACCATTAGTAGAGATGAGTCAAGGCAATGATGCGATTAAATTGATATTATGTGGCAATACAGATGTTGAAATTCCTAAAACCAATAATATAATATCTTATGCAAGAGTATCTAGTGGAAAAGTGAAAGCGTTGCAAAATGAAGTAGACATTCTAGTATGTGTTTGTAACAGAAGAGGAACACAAATTCCAGGAAAGATTTACCATTATTCAGCAACGAATAAACTAATTTTAATACTAATAGATGGAGATAACAAATTAGAATTAAAAGAATATTTTGATAGCTTTAATAGATTTATTACATGTGAAAATGAGAAAGAAGATATTTTAAAAACGATTAAAAACTTAGAAATAGAAAAACTAGATTATACTAATTTTACGGATTTTGATTCAAGTGTTATTGGAAAAAAATTTTTGGAGTTTAAAAATGGATGAAATAAAGAAAAAGAAAGTTTTAAATGTAAATGATTTAATAATTGCATTTTATTTATGTATTCCAATGGTAACAAAGATATTAGCAACAATTATGCCGCTAGAAAATAATATTGTTATTTTAGTAGGTGTATTGGTTCTAGTATCTATATTATATAATAAGAAAATTGTGTTTACAAAAGAGATGTTGTTAATTAATATAATTGTTATTATTTTGTTTTTAATATCTTTTCTTAGAGTAATAGAAAATCAATATGTAATAATGTATTTTTTGGATTATATATTATATGGTTTTTCAGGAATATTTTTAGCCCAGAATCATTTTGAATATAAAAATGTTTTGAAATACATAAGTATTATATTTGTATTTTTCACAATAATTTTAGTTTATAAGTATATACCTTTGGTAAAAGCGAGTGAAAATTTAGATTTCACGATGGATTTATCATATACTGTATTAATTGGAATGATAGCTATGCTGATTTATTTTAAATATACGAAAAAAGCAATATTTAAAATACTTACTGTAGTAACCATAATAATTAACTTATATTATTTAATTGTATTAAATAATAATAGAGGTTCCATTTTAGCTTTAGTAATTTTTATTATCATAAGTGGATTGCAAAAAATAAAAAAGAAAAAAAATAAAGTTATACTGTGTATAATAAGTATAGTTATAAGTGTTTTTAGTGTAAATTTCATCTTTGATTATATTGAAGATATAAATACAAATATTAACTGGGTAAATAGATTAGCATTCCAGATTAAGCAAGGCAATATTTCATCCACTAGAGATGATTTGTATCAGGATGCGATTCAAATGATTGATAATAATTCTTTAATAGGTGCTGGAATTGGAGAGTTTGAAAATGAGCATCAAGGACAATATACCCATAATTTGTTTTTACAACTTGGATGTGAAAATGGAATTGTAATTGCTATTATTGTAGGAGGGTATCTTATATTATGTTTTTATAAAGCAATATTCAATAATATAGAGAAGGAAAGAAAGGAATTACTTATATTTCTGCTATGCCAATTTTTGCCAAGATTATTTGTATCATCTGTGTATTGGTTAAATTCATTCATATGGATTTTCCTATACCTTAGTATAAAAGGAGAGAAGAAGAAAGAAAATGAAATACAAAGAAATGTTATTGAGGATTAAAAATTCAGAAATTGTTAAGTTAGCTACTGGATCAGTTATAGCACAAATTATTGCCATTATAGCATCACCAATAACAACTAGATTATACACTCCTGATCAATTAGGAATATATACATTATTATTAACAGTAGTAACACTCTTTGGTCCATTGTTATCTGGAAAAATTGAAATGGCAATTGTAACAGAAAAAGAAGAAAAAAATGTATATGCAGTTATTGTGCTTTCATTGATATTATGTTTTATATTTTCTATTGTTACTACAATATTGTATACAATATACTTAGTATCAACTCATCAGTTTACGAATGAATACATAGTTTATGTTATAATTATATTTATTTATATGTTGATTACAGGAGTGACTAATATATTGATTAGTTACAATAATAGAAATAGAGAATATGATACCATTTCATCTGTATATGTTATAAGGACAGCCATACAAAATATAGGATTAATTTTATTTGGTTTTATCCATTTATCAGTATTTGGAATGTTGTTATCACAAGTTTTAGGAAGTTTGTTTGGCATTAAAAAGCAAGCAAATAAATTAATACCTAATAGGAACAAATTGAAGCAAGTAGAGAAAAAAGAAATAAAAAATGTATTAAAAAGAAATTATAAATTAATGTTATACACAGCACCATCAGCTTTTTGCAATTCGGCATCTTATTCATTAATAAATTTTTTTATAACAGCAATTTATGGAAATACAATTTTTGGATATTACTCTTTATCATATAGAATATTAGGAATTCCGTTAAGCTTAATAAGTATAAATGTATCAAAGATTTTTTTTGAACGTGCAACGAATGAAATGAATTCCACAAAAAGTTTTAAAAACACACTACAAAAAATCACTAAATTATTAATATGTTTATCTATTCCTATGGTAGTAATTTTATTAGTGATAGCTCCAGAATTATGCAAAATTGTATTTGGAGAAGATTGGGTAGTAAGTGGACAATATATTCAAATACTAGTGTTTATGTTTGGAATAAGGTTAGTAGTATCTGCCATAATTTCGCCAGCTTTAGTAATTGCAAAAAAACAATCTACGGAAATGAAAATGCAAATATTATTTTTGATTTCATCTGTTTTAATTTATATAATAAGCAAATATATGAAATTAAATATATACGCATTTTTAATAATGATTTCAATTTCATATTCGATTATATATATAATAATGTATATCTATATATGCCAATTATCAAAAGGAAAGGAAGTAATAAAAAATGAGAATTAATGTAATAGGATTAGGGTACATAGGCTTACCAACAGCCTTGATGTTTGCAACACATGGAGTAGAAGTGATAGGAACAGATTATAATAAAGAATTAGTAAACACTTTAAATTGTGGAAAAACAACATTTGAAGAAGAAGGATTAGATGAATTATTTGAAAAAGCATTAAAATGTAATATACAATTCACTTCTGAATATCAGAATGAGGAGATATACATTGTATCAGTACCAACACCATATGAAAAAGAAAATAAAAAAATCGATCCTAAATATGTAATATCAGCGGTAAAATCAGTTTTAGATTCATGTAAAAAGGGAGCTATATTAATTATTGAATCAACTATATCACCTGGTACAATAGATAAGTTTATTAGACCAGTTTTAAAAGAAAAAGGATTTGAAGAAGAGAAGGATATCCATTTGGTACATGCGCCAGAAAGAATCATACCAGGAAATATGGTTTATGAATTAGAGCATAATTCAAGAACAATTGGAGCAGATAGCAAAGAAATAGGAGAAAAAGTAAAAGAACTATATGCCTCTTTTTGTAAAGGTGAAATTATAGTTACTGATATAAAAACAGCTGAAATGACAAAAGTTGTGGAAAACACTTTTAGAGATATTAATATCGCCTTTGCAAATGAATTATCTAGAATTTGTAGACAAGCAGGAATGGATGTATATGAAGTAATAAGAATTGCTAATAAGCACCCAAGAGTAAGTATATTACAACCAGGACCAGGAGTAGGAGGACACTGTATTTCTGTTGATCCATGGTTTTTGGTTGGAGATTATCCAGAAATTGTAAATATTATAAAAGCAGCAAGAGAAGTAAATGATGGACAACCTAAATTTGTTTTAGAGAGACTAAAAGCAATAATGAACGAAAATAAAATAGAAGATATAAGTAAAGTAGGAATATATGGTCTTACTTATAAAGAAAATGTGGATGATATAAGAGAAAGTCCAACTTTGCAAATACTAGAAATAATGGGAAAAGAAAATGCAAGTAAAGTAAAGGTATATGATCCGCATGTAGAAACTGATATAGTAACCAATCAATATCATGATTTTGACGAATTTCTAAACAATGTAGATATAGTTATTGTTATGAATTCACATAATCATATAAAAGAAAATATGAAAAAGCTAGAAAATAAAATCGTATTAGATACAAAAAATATTTCTAATATAGGAAAAGTATATAAAATATAGAAAGAAGAATAGATATGAAAAAAGTAATGCTAATTTTTGGCACAAGACCAGAAGCCATAAAGATGTGTCCTTTGGTAAAAGAATTAAAGACAAGAAAAGATATAGAAACAGTTGTATGTGTAACTGGACAACATAGAGAAATGTTACAACAAGTATTAGATTGTTTTCAAGTAGTTCCTGATTATAATTTAGACATTATGCAAGATAGGCAAACCTTATTTGATGTGACAACTAATATTATAAATAAAATTAAGCCAGTATTAGAAAAGGAAAAACCAGATTTAGTTTTGGTTCATGGTGATACGACGACTACATTTGTAACATCACTATGTGCCTTCTATATGCAAATAGCAGTTGGACATGTGGAGGCAGGTTTGAGAACTTATAATATTTATTCACCTTTTCCAGAAGAGTTTAATCGCCAAGCAACTGGAATTATTGCAAAATATCATTTTGCACCAACACAAAAGGCGAAAGAGAATTTATTAAAAGAAGGAAAAAAAGAAAAAGATATTTATATAACAGGAAATACAGCAATTGATGCCTTAAGTACAACGATAAAAAAAGACTATAATAATGAGATATTTGGATGGATTGGGAATGATAGATTGGTCTTATTAACGGCACATAGAAGGGAAAATTTAGGTAAACCATTAGAAAATATGTTTACTGCAATTAAAAAAGTCGTTGATGAGCATAAAGATATAAAAGTAATATATCCAATTCATAAAAATCCAGTAGTAAGAGAGACGGCTAACAGGATATTTGGAGATGATTCTAAGATAAGATTAATAGAGCCATTAGGAGTATTAGATTTTCACAATTTTTTGGCAAAATCATATTTGATTTTAACAGATAGTGGAGGGATTCAAGAAGAAGCACCATCTCTTGGAAAGCCAGTACTTGTTATGAGAGATACAACAGAAAGGCCTGAAGGAGTAGAAGCTGGAACTTTAAAATTAGTAGGAACCAATACAAAAGATATTTATGAAAATATGACAAAATTATTGGATAATAAAGAAGAATATGAAAAGATGAGTAAAGCTTCTAATCCATATGGTGATGGTACAGCATCTAAAAAGATTGCTGATATTATAGAAAAAAACATATAAAAGATTTAATTATAAATAATAAGGAATTTAAGATATGATAAAAAAGAAAAAAATATTGAAATTGGTGAGTTGTATTGTATTGGTAGTTGTTATGATAGGAATAACAAAACTAGAGCTGTTAAAAAGTGAAAAAGAAACAATGAATATACAGCAAGACAATAAAGAAATAAAGGAAGCAAAAGACTCAATAGAGGATATTAATACCAATTACATTATAGCTAACAAGGAAAATCATCAAGTTATAAATCAACATAATATTACACCTCATATTGATGAAAATACACAAACTAAATATGTAACATATGAAGATTTTGGAGTGTATGCAGATGGGATTAATGATGATTATCCAGCAATAAAACAGGCACATGATTTAGCAAATCAATATAAGTGTGAAGTAAGAGCAGAAAAAAAACATATCATATATATAAGAAAGATTCAATAGAACCAGTTGAAATAAAAACAGATACCAATTGGAATGGAGCTAAATTTGTTATACATGATGAAGAAATATCAGGCTTAGAAACGGCACAATATTCTATTTTTCAGATTACTCCTAGAGAAAGAACGATAACAATAGAAGAAAAAGATAGGTTAGAAAATATTACTATAAATACAGTGACATCAAGAATAGAAGAATTAGTCGGATATGGAAATTGCTATGTTCATGTATATAATGAGCAAAAGACACAATTTATAAGATCAGGAACAAATGAAAATATAGGAAAACCACAACAAGATATTTTTAGAATAGATAATGAAGGAAACGTTTTAAATAAAACTCAACATGATTTTGATAATATATCAAAAATAATATTAATTCCAATGGAAGAAGAAATAACAATAGAAAATGGAGAATTTGAAACGAAACTTTCTACACTAAATCAAAAACAAACAGCAGAAGAATATTTAAAAAGAAATATTGTATGTATTAGAAGTAATGTAATAATAAAAAATATAAATCATTATCTTAGTAATGAAGAAATAGTAGGAGGAGCTTACTATGGATTTATCTCAATAGCAAATGCAGCAAATATAAAAATAGAAAATTGCAAGTTGAGTGCACATAAATATGATACAATTTCAAGTTATGATTTAATCTTAGAAAATTGTTGTAATGTAGAAATGAATAATGTTACATCAGAAGATATTGATAATACTACTAAGTGGGGAATTACAGGAACTAACTATACGAAAGACATAAAATATAAAAATTGTATATTAAATAGAATTGATGCTCATTGTGGAGTTTATAATTTAAATGTAGAAGATTGTCAAATAGGAATTTATGGGATTAATGTTGTTGGAGGAGGAGAATTAAATGTTCTAAATACAACATGTTCTAGATATAATGGTTTGATTTTTCTAAGAAATGATTATGGTTCAACTTGGCATGGAGAGATAAATATAAAAAACTGTAGATTAACTAATTTAATGTGGCCAGAAATTATATCTTTTAATATTATTTATGATAAGGACAATTCTTTACATGATTATGGATATGATTTATATTTACCAAATGTTACTATAGATGGATTAACAATAGACGATAAAAATATAAACAATTCATATGACAATTTATATGTTTTTCACAATAGTAAAGAAAAAACAGGAAAAGAAAATGGCGATATAAAAGATAATTATCATTTGCCACAGAATATAATGATAAAAGATTATGAAATTTCTTTTGGTAGAAAACTTAAGCTATTTAGCAACCAGTTCTACAACAATTTAGAAGAATTAGGTATCAATCTAAGCGTGCCATTAAAAGACAAAAAAGAAGTAGAAATTACCAATAATCAGCAAGAAAAAATAGACAATAATTCAGTTATCACAAACAGTGACATACAAATAGCCTATGAAAAAGTAGAAGGAATCGAAACAATCGTAAAAATAAATAATGAAATCATTAGGAAAAACGAAGTATTATTAGATAAAGATGGAAATTACGATATACAAATTATTTATCAAAATACAGCAGGAGAATCTGAAACAGAGAATAGAAATATAACAATTGATAAGACTCCTCCAAGTATTACAGGAATAGAATCAGGAAAATTATATACTCAAAAAGTAATTCCTGTAATAAGTGATGAAAACCTTCAAAAAGTGGAACTTTTATTAAATGGGAAAAAAGTAGAAAATTATGTAGCAGGCATGGAAATACAAGAAGAGGGTTTATATCATATAATAGCAACAGATAAAGCGGGAAATACATCAACAATTAATTTTCAAATGTTAGAAAATAAAGAAGATAGTTACAAAATAGAAACCAATATAATAAAAAATATAGCGAATAATACTAAAATAACAAATTTTAGTCAGAAAATGGATTTAAAGCTAAAATATTCGATTTATAGAAACGATAATAAATTAGGAAGCGATAGTATTATAGCAACAGGAGATATACTAAAAACAGAGAAAGGAGATACTTATACTTTAATTGTTACAGGAGATATTAATAAAGATGGACTAGTAAACATTAAAGATGTTGTAAAAATGAGAAAATATCTATTAGAGAGAAATAATTTAGATGAAATGGAAGTACTAGCAGCAGATACTAATTTAGATGGAAAAAGTATTAATATTAAAGATTTGATTAGAATGAGAATTCTTATATTGAATAGAAATAATGTAGAACGATAAAATGTTACAATTCACAGTTGAAAAAATAAAACCAAAATTTATTAATTTTAAATCAAAAATTAAACTAAAATGTATTGCTTAAGTTTAGTAAAAGTGATAAAATTTAAAAAAATAAAAAATGAAAAGGTAGGAAGACAATGAAAAAAATTGTAGTAAGTTTTATGATAGCAATAATTGTATTATTAGGAGGACTATGTACGTATGCAGACAATGAGAATGCAAATATAGAGGTGAACTTTACAGGTTCAACAACACTTAAACAGAGCGATAAAACATTAACTTTAACAGTAGCATTAGGGGATTTTACAGAGATAGCTGATAATTGTGTGCTTGGTTATGAAGCGACTTTAGATTATGATGAAAATATATTTGCAAGTGTTACCGTAAAAGGACTAAATGGATGGAATGCAGACTATAAAGATAGTACAAAAATAATAATAGGTGATACTGCATTAGCAAAAGCGAATACACAAATTACAGAAATAATATTTACCTTAAAAGAAGGTGTACAACCTACTACAACAGAAATCAAATTGAATAATATATTGGTAACAAATGATGAAAATGATTTTAAATATGATAAAAAACTGACAGTAACCATACACAAAAATGAAACGATAGAAAACAATACAGCGAAGAAACCAACAGAAAGTTCAAAAGGAAGCTCAAAAGATGTTGCAAAAACAGAAACAAAAGGAAAGACAGATAATACAACTACAGGAAGTAAACAATTACCAAAAGCAGGAAAAGAAATTACTATTATGATAAGCATTGTGATTTTGATAGTCATTATTGTTATATCAGGAAGAAGTTATATTTGTTATTTAAAAGACACCAAAAAACAATATAGAAAATAAATGGTAAGGAAGTATACTAAAAATACAAAGGAAATAAAAGGAAGGGAAAAGAAGTTAAATGGAAGAACTAGATTTAAAAGAACTATTTCGTATATTTTGGAACAAAAAAGTTGAAATATTATTAATTATTCTAATATTTATGGTAATTGGAGCTATCTATACAATAGGATTTGTAAAACCAATATATAGCTCATCTACAACACTAGTATTAGCTTCATCAGGAAATACAAATTCAGCCAATACAAACTCTATTACAGCAACAGATGTAACATTAAACTCAAAACTAGTATCTACCTATAGTGAACTAGTAAAAAGTAAAAACATATTAAGACAAGTTATATCTAACCTGAAAATTAATGTCGATGAAGGAACTTTAAGAGGTAATGTATCTGTAAAATCTGTAAAAGATACAGAATTAATTGAAATAATAGTAAATAATGAAAATCCAATGCATGCGGCACAAATTGCCAATGAAATAGCAAAAGTATTCACAGAAAAAGTAAAAGAGATATACAACATTAACAACATCCAAGTAGTAGATGAAGCAGAAAAAGCAACAGCACCATCTAATATCAACCATTCAAAAGACATTGTTATCTTTGCTTTTATAGGACTAGTTGTAGCAGTTGCTTATGTATTAATTGCTAATATGTTAGACACAACCATAAAAACAGCAGAAGATGTAGAAAAAGGTTTCCAAATACCAGTTATAGCATCGATACCATACATAGAAAGATTTGAAATTGAAAAAGGAGGTAAAAGATAATGAGAAAAGAAGTAATTGCACACAGAGATCCAAAATCTCCTATTTCAGAGATTTTTAGAACCCTAAGAACGAATATCCAATTTATGAATGCTAGTAAAAAAATGAAAACTTTACTAGTTACATCCACTTTCCCAGGAGAAGGAAAAAGTTGGGTGGCTTCTAACTTAGCTGTTACCTTTGCACAAGCAGGAAAAAAAGTGGTATTGATAGATGCAGATATGAGAAAGGGAAGACAATATGTAATATTTGGGACATTGCCAAAACCAGGATTATCTAATTACCTATCACAAGAAAGAATTGATGAAGAACAAAATTTGACAGAGGACATAACTGATTATATCCAAGAAACAGAAGTAGAAAATTTATACTTGATGCCAGCAGGAAACGTACCACCAAACCCTTCTGAATTATTAGTTTCAACACAAATGATAAAATTGTTAGAAGAACTAAAAAACATATGTGATATTATTATTATTGACGGAACACCTTGTGAATTGGTAGCAGATTCTATTATTTTATCTAGAGTAGTAGATTCTACTATTATTACGACAGCACATAAAATAACAAAAAAAGAAGCATTAGCAAGAGTTATTAAAAATATAAATAATGTTGATGGGAAAATTGCGGGAGTTGTTGTTAATAAAATACCAATGTCTAACAAGAAATATGAAGAAAGATATTACTATTATGAAGAAGAGAAAGATACCAAAAATAAAAGTAAGAAAAGACAAAAAAATAATTATAATCGAACAGAAGAAATAAATCGACAAAAAATTATGGGAAATATGAAAACGATGCCAAGACCAGAGAGACCACCAATCAAAAAAACAAAACCAACTGTAAAAAAAGAAGAAATACAAATAGAACAAGAAGAATTGCCAAAAGCAATCAAGAAAAAAGTAAAAACAGAAACCGCTCAAGAGATAACATTGGATAGAACCAATGATATTTTAAAGCAGATTAATCAATATTTAGATCAGGAAAAGAAAAACTTAAAACATGAGTAGAAAAGGAGTACCAAAGTAATGATAGATATGCATTCCCATATATTACCAAACATAGATGACGGAGCTAAAGATGTGGAAGAAACATTTCAGCTAATAAAAGAAGCGGAACAAGTTGGATTTGAAGCAATTGTTTCTACTTCTCATTATATGGAAGGATATTATGAAACTAATGTACCAGAAAGAGAAGTATGGATTCGTGTGATACATCAAAAGCTACAAGAAAGAAATAGCAAAATACAATTATATTTAGGGAATGAAATCTATTTAGCAGAAAATATAATTTCATTACTAGAAGAAGAAAAGGCTTCTACTATAAACGATACTAGTTATGTACTTTTTGAAATGCCTCTAAATGTAGAGCCTATCAACTTGTATAATATGATATATGAAATGATGCAGAACAGAATTGTTCCTATTTTAGCTCATCCAGAAAGATATACCTTTATACAACAAGATCCAGAATTAATTTATGATTTAATAGAAAAAGGGGTATTAATGCAGGCGAATTATGCAAGTATTATTGGGTATTATGGAAAAAAGGCAGAGCTAATAGTCAAAAAATTATTGGAAAATAATATGATACATTTTTTAGGAAGTGATGTGCATAAGGCTGGTACCATTTATCCTAAAATACCAAAAATATTAGAACAATTAACAGATATTATTGGAGAAGAAAAGTTAGAAGAGCTAACCACAACAAATCCAAAATTAGCATTGCAAAACAAAAGAATAGAAATAGAAGAGCCGAATAAGATAGAACTAACATTAAAAGAAAAGCTAGCTATGAAATTTAGCAAATGAAAGGAAGTAGAACTATGAGAAAATATTTTGGAACAGATGGAATTAGAAGAATTGCCAACACAGAGTTGACACCAGAATTAGTATATAAAGTAGCAAAAGCAGGAGCCTATGTATTATCTAAGCATACGGATCATACTCCTACCATTTTAATAGGAAGAGATACTCGTATTTCAGGAACCTTAATTGAAAGTGCAATGGTGGCAGGTTTTTTAAGCTATGGAGCTAATGTGAAATTGTTAGGAGTTATACCAACACCTGCTGTAGCTTATTTAACAAGAAAATTAAATGCTGATGCCAGTGTAGTTATTTCTGCTTCTCACAATACTTACGAGTTCAATGGAATTAAATACTTTAGTAACAAAGGAACGAAAATTCCAGATGATTTAGAAGAAGAAATTGAAGAAGTAATGGATTCAGGAAAATTAGACGAACTAACAGCGATTGGTGACAAGATTGGCGTTTCAGAATATTGTTTAGATTTAATGGATGAATATGTTTACTTTTTTAGAAAAAATTTTGATGAAGTAATCGAAGAAAATATAACCAATGATTTTGTAGTAGGATTAGATACTGCTAATGGAGCAACATCAGTTGTGGCAGAAAAAGTTTTTAAAAGTTTAGGGATTCCCTATAAAATTATTAACAACCAACCAGATGGAATTAACATCAATCAAGATTGTGGTTCTACTCATTTAGAAGGACTTAAAAAATTTGTAATGGAAAACAAGCTAAGTTTAGGAATTGCTTACGATGGAGATGGAGACAGATGTTTAGCTATCGATGAAAAGGGAAATGAGATTGATGGAGATAAATTATTAGCTATTATTTCAAATAATTTAAGGGAAAAAGGAAAACTAAATAAAGATACAATCGTAGCGACTGTTATGAGTAACTTAGGATTAAATAAATATGCAAGAGATAATGGATTAGAATTATTACAAACCAAAGTTGGTGACCGATATGTATTAGAAGAAATGTTAAAAGAAGGATTTAACTTAGGAGGAGAGCAGTCTGGTCATGTTATTTTATTAGACTATAACCCAACTGGAGATGGAATTTTAACGTCATTAATGTTGATAAAAGCTATGTTAGAAAGTAAAAAGAAAGCCTCTGAATTAGGAAATATGGTAAAACTATATCCACAAATATTGGTAAATGCAAAAGTAAGCAGTGATAAGAAATATGATTATGACAAAAATGTTAGTATCCAAGAAGCGATTGAGAAACTAGAAAGAGAATTTGCGGGTAATGGAAGAGTTTTAATTAGACCATCTGGAACAGAACCACTAGTAAGAGTTATGATAGAAGGAGAAGACCAAGATTATATTGAGCAAAAAGCACACGAAATAGCAAATTTAATAGAAGAAAAACTAAAATAGAAATGTAATAAAAATGTAACAAAAAAGTAAAGAAAAAAGATTGCGGAAAAAGGAAAATAATGATAAGATAAAAATAGAGATAAACAAAAGATAATGGAGGGATAACAATGTTTATTTTTGATATATCAAATCCACTAACCTTGCTATTAATGTTAGCAGCTACTATTTTATTAATATTTTTAGCGCAAGAAGTAAAAAAGAGCTATATTGGAGCTATTGTACTATTTGCTTATTTAATTATTTTGGTTGTGCATGTAGCACAAATTGCAACACTTCCAGAAGAATTTAGATATATGCTAACATCATTGTCTAGATGCATAGCAATTGATTTTGTATTTGTTCTAATTTCCTTCTTCTCTTATTTATGGGTAGATGATATAGAAGCGAAAGCAGAAGGGAAGAAAAGTATTGATGACAGTTTAGATTGGTTTTGGAGAAAAATATAAAAAACATAAAAATGAGAAAACAAAACACGAGTTGAAAAGAAAAAGTCAAGCTCGTGTTTTTGTCATATTATAAAAGTAACAGGAATATACATATATATAGGATAATTTTGGACAAGGAGAAAGATATGTTTAATGTTACTGTACTAAAAATGAAAGATATCAAAAAATATGTGATAACAGGACTAACTGTTGTGGTAGGAATTACTATAATTAGTAAATATATGCCGAAAGCCAGTCAGCAGCAAAAAACAATGCAAAGATTAATGGGAGAAAATAGTATGTTAGGATGCTTAGAACAAGCCGTTCCTAGTATATCAAATATTAATGAAGAATATAAAAAAATAGCTAAGGAAGGAGATATAAATGTAGAAAATAAAGTATTACAAGGCGTTTTGAAAACACAAATTAGCTCTATACAAGGAATTGAGAGTATAGAAAGAAAACAAAAAGAAGAGCAAGCAAAGGAAGAAAAACAACAAGAGACTGAAAATAAAGAACAAATAGAAGTGGCACAAACAGGTTTAAGTACACAAGTAATTACCAATAATCCTTTGAAAGACAACTCAAATACACAATATGGTAAAGTAAAAATAAAAAATGAGACAGATTATCAATTAACCAATGAAATGCTACAGCCAGATATTACGATAGAAAATAAAAACATTGTTTTATTTCATACCCATAGTTGTGAAAGTTATACTGCAAGTCAAGCATACCCCTATACACCGACTGGAAATTTTAGAACAACAGATTTAAATTTTAGTGTAGCAAGAGTTGGTACAGAACTAGAAAATCAATTAAAACAATATCATTATAATGTAATACATGATACATCATATCATGATTATCCAGCTTATAATGGTTCTTATACACGTTCTTTAGCAACAGTTGAGAACATCTTAAAAACTACACCTTCTGATATTGTAATAGATGTTCATAGAGATGCAATTGGAAGCAGAAGTGACTATGCGCCAACTGTTAAAATTGGAGAAAATGATGTAGCGGCACAAATTATGTTTGTTGTAGGAACTGATAATGGTGGATTATGGCATCCTAATTGGAACCAAAACTTAAAATTTGCCATTAAAATTCAGGAAAAAGCAGAAGAAATGTATCCAGGATTGTTTAAGCCAATTACACTAACCAAATCTAGATATAACCAACATACAGGAAAGTATGCGAGCATTATTGAAGTTGGTGCTACTCGGAAATACATTAGAACAATGTTTAACAAGTATGAAATACTTAGCAAAAGTGATGGAAGAAGTAATTTAAAAGATAGTCTTATTCCCTACATAGAATTGACATTTTTGTCATTTTATGTTACAATTTAAAAGATTTATGAGCAATAATTCTATAGTAAAGAGAATAGGAAAGTGGGGAATTTAAATTTATGAGACTAAAAAAATCAATAACAATATTTTTGTTGGTTGTACTTCTTGTATCACAATTTAGTTTTATTAGGTTTAACAATTTTGTATATGCTGTAGATGAACAAGCAGAAAACATAGAAGATACAAGATACCATTACAATCAATTAAATGCAGAAGCTAAAAAAATATACAATGCCATGTATGAAATGTATATAAATGGTGCATTTAAAACAGGAACACAAAATTATGACTTGGCTCAAAACGACAAATATGTCACACAAGAGGAACTTCAAAGTTACAAAAATGGAAACACAACATTAAAAGATGCAATGAATGCTGCAAGGTATGCATTCTATGCAGATTATCCAGAGGTTTTTTATGTGAATTTTCAAAAACTTGCTCTTAGAGTGACAGAAGGAAATGATAATAGATATCATGCCTATATTGGTTCTGGTAGTAGGGTAAACTATTATACAGAAGGGTTTACGAACCAAGAACAAGTAGAAGAGGCAATTACAGATTTTGATAATGAAGTAAATGAAATTGTTGCTAAAGTAAAAAATATTACTGTTGAAGAAGGAAAAAACCTAACAGTAGAACAAATTAAATCTGCTCATAATGAAATTATTTATGATACTGGTTACCGATTAGAAAGTGATTGTACACCAGGAAATGAAGGATTTATAGGAACTCCTTATGGAGCGCTTGTAAAAAAACAAGCAGTATGTGAAGGATATGCAAGAGCATTAAAAACAGTGTTAAACAAACTAGGAATTAACTGTATTTTAGTACAAGGAACTCATCAATCTGAGGGTTCAGCAGCAGTTCCTCATATGTGGAACTATGTTGAAATAGAAAAAGAAACACTTGCTAGAACAACAGAAAAAGTTTGGTATGCTGTAGATAGTACACTAGATGATCCATTTTTACGTAAGGTAGCACTTACTCCAGATGCATTTCCAAATCCAGGGGATGACATTGAAGAAGGGTTTGAAAATACAAGATATTGCTTAGTTGGAACTGAAACAATGAATAGAGAACATATTGCTATAGAAGCAGTAGAAGCAGCAGGAAATTATGTATTTAAATATCCTGAACTAAGTGTAGAAGATTATGGAATTGATACAGTTACAAATTCAAATGGATTATTTGTAAGATATAAACAGGATGGAACACAAACAGAAGAATATAAAGCTGGAGATTATTATATTAGTTATAATGGGAAAGGGTATGGCGAAGCTGCAAAAGAAGGAAAATACATGATAATGAAGTCATATTACTATAAACCAGGTGATGAAAAGTGGGATGTGAGCCCTTGGGCTTATTTCTTACCAGATGTATATGCTGGTGGATTTAGAGATTATGATGACCACATTTATTTAACTATGCCAAATTCAGAATATGTTGAATTTGCTGTAACAACTTTAGCACCAGGAGATTATGAACATGACCCTAAATATTTAGCATATCAAGGTGACGAATCTGATTTTGTAGCACAAAGTGGAAAATTATATAATCCAAGTGGAACATATAAAGGAAAACCATATATAAAAACACAAACACCAGCACCAACTGCTACTTTAACAGTAGGACCAACATATCATGTAGATGTTACATATGATGATGACTTAGTTTTTGAAGAAGGAGTAACAGAAGCAGGATACAGATTGGAATCAACAGGACCAACAGGAGCAGATGAAACTGAAATTACAAACTTTACTTTTGACGGAAAACGTAGAGTAACATTTGACTTAAAGTTTAGTAAAATGTGGGCAGATGATGGAGCTGGCTATACAATCTATATTACAGGAATAGTAGGAAAAAATAGTGGAAAAGCACCTTTAGAAATTCAATATGGAGCAGTAAACCAAATAGCTTGCTCATTTAGTATGAATAAAGCTAAAAATTGGCAAGTGTTTGGTACACCAACTCTCCTTGAAAATGAAGACCTTTCCATGAATGAATGGAAGACAAGTGATGGAACACCACTATCAGATAAACTAAAAAGTAGAATAACATTAGTAACAACTAAAACAACTAAAACAGAAAGTGATTCTATGAATAGTTTAATGGAAAATGAATTGGGAAATCAAGAATTGGTTACAAGCCAAACTTATAATATTTCATTAAATGTATGTAAAAAATATGTTGTACAAACTGGACATAGATTAAGAATATCTCTAGGATTTCCAGAAGGATATGGTCCTGAAGATGCAGGAGTAACCTTTAAAGCATACCACTTTAAAAGAAATAATAAAGGCGAGGTAACAGGAGTGGAAGAAATTCCATGTGTTATTACACAATATGGATTAATTATTACATGTGATTCTTTTAGCCCATTTGCTATTGCAGTAGTAGAAAATGATGGAACACAAGCAGTACAAGATAAAACAGTAATAGTATCAGATTCTGAAGGTGGAACAATTACAGGAGCAAATAGAGAAGAAGGAAATATTCTTACATTAAAAGAAAACGAATCAAAAACAGTTAATATTAAAGCAAATGAAGGATATCAAATTGAAAATATAACAGTTTGTGGTGAAGTAGTGGAAGTAGCTAATAAAGATAATATGGACATTACAATAAACTACAATGATGTTAAAGATGGAAATTGTATTGTAGATGCTAAATTTGTTGCTAAAACAATCGCACAAGAAGAAGAGGAAAAAGGAGAAGTAGTTGTACAAGAAACAGCACTTCCAGCCAACATAACAGAAATGCCAGAAAATGTAGTAGGAACATTAAATAGAAAATTAACAATTAATCCAACAGTGGAAGAACCAGAAGGAATTATTACATACCAATGGTATAAAGATGATGTGAAATTAGAAGGTAAAACAAATAAAACATTAACAATCGAATCTCCAACAGAAACAGATGAAGGTAGTTATGTTTTAAAAGTTACAACAACAGCGGGAACAGCAAGTGTGGAAACCACAAGTAGCCCTTGTGAAGTAACAATCAGTAGTTTTGAAGCTTCAATGGAATTAACAGATGCAGATGTAAATAAAGAAGAATTAAAACCAGGACAAGAATTTGAAGTAAAAGTAAGTACCAATCATTTCAAAAATATTGGAAAAGGATTGATTTCTTTAATGGGACAATTAGAATATGATACTAATATTTTAGAAAGAATTGATGTTAGTGGTCAAAATGGATGGAATCTAGGAGAAAGTTCTTTTAATGAAGAAAACTTCAAATTTATTATAGATAGTAATAAATTAGTAACAGACTCTGGCGATATATTCAAAATGAAATTTAAAGTAAAAAATACCATTACAGAAGAAGCTACAACAGCAATTAAAGTAAAAGGAATTTCAGCAAGTGGTGGAGATGGTATTATAGGAGCTAATGACGCTAGTTTAGAACTAGGAATTAAAGTAGAAAAAGAACCAGCTAAAATTACTTCTAATAAATATGTAATAGAAGAAAGTACAATAGCAAGAATAGCACCAGGAACAACATTGAAAACTTTCAAGAAAAATGTAGAAGTGAATAGAGAGATTATCGTTCTTGACAAAGACGGAAATGCATTGGGAGAAGATAGTGTCCTTGGAACAAATATGACATTGAAAGTAGGAGATGAATTACAATATACACTTATTGTAACAGGAGATATTGACGGAGATACAGAAATTACAACCAATGACCTAGCTAGATTAAAAGTACATCTAATTGATTATGAAAAACTAACAGGAAATAGTTTGATAGCAGCAGATGTTGATAATGACAAAGAAGTTACAATTAACGATCTTGCACAAATCAAATTAGTATTAATTAATTTGCTACAAATTCAATAAAAAAATAGTTGAAAATGACTAGAGTATTAGTTTTAAAGCTAATCTCTAGTTATTTTATTTTTATTTTAAAATTACTTGAAAAATATTCCATATTTCTATATAATGAGCGAAGAAAACAAAAGAAAGGAAGCGTGCGAATATGGCAGAAATAAAATTGAATTTAAAAAACAGTGGAATTGAAACTAAGAATATTTTGGAATACAAAGAACAAGTAGAAAACATCCATAAAGAATTGCATAAAAGAGCAAAGGAAGAAAAAGACTTTGTAGGATGGCTTGAATTACCAACTAACTATGATAAAGAAGAATTTGCAAGAATTAAAAAAATAGCACAAAAAATAGGAAAAGAATCTGAGGTTTTAGTAGTAATAGGAATAGGAGGATCTTATTTAGGCGCAAGAGCGGTTATAGAAAGTTTAACTAGTTCTTTTTATAATATGCTACCAGAAAAGCAAAGGAAATATCCTCAAATTGTATATGTAGGAAACAACCTAAGTCCAAACTATATCAATGAATTAATTGAATATATTGGAAATAAGGACTTTTCAGTTAATGTAATATCAAAATCTGGAACGACCACAGAACCAGCAATTGCCTTTCGAATTTTTAGAGAAATGTTAGAAAATAAATATGGTATTGATGAAGCAAGAAGCAGAATTTATGCAACTACAGATAAGGAAAGAGGAGCATTAAAAACCTTAGCAGAAAACGAAGGATATGAACAATTTGTAGTGCCAGATAATGTTGGTGGTAGATATTCTGTATTGACAGCAGTGGGGTTACTTCCAATTGCAGTGGCAGGAATTGATATAGACAAACTAATGGAAGGAGCAAGGATTGGGCAAGAAAGATATGACGATAGCAATTTAAAATATAATGAATGTTATCAATATGCAGTAGTAAGAAATATTTTATACAAATCGCGTAAAACGATAGAAATATTAGTAAACTATGAACCTAAAATGCATTGTTTTACAGAATGGTGGAAACAGTTATTTGGAGAAAGCGAAGGAAAAGACAAAAAGGGAATATTTCCAACAGGAGTTGATTTTACAACAGATCTACACTCTATGGGACAATACATACAAGAGGGGAAAAGAAATTTATTTGAAACAGTAATTAGCATAGAAAATCCACAAACAGACCTAACAATCCATCCAGATGATGATAACTTAGATGGGTTAAATTATCTAGCAGGAAAAGGATTAGACTATGTTAATAAAAAGGCAATGGAAGGAACTATAAAAGCACATATAACAGGAAATGTACCAAACATACAAATCAAGATGGAACAACTTGACGAAAGAAATCTAGGAGAATTAATTTACTTTTTTGAAAAAGCATGTGCTGTATCAGGAATGATATTAGGAGTTAATCCGTTTAATCAACCAGGAGTGGAAGAATATAAAAAGAATATGTTCAAATTATTAAAAAAGCCAGGTTATTAAAAGAAACAGACAAGTTGCCAATGGTTCCGGGGTTTTTTGGCAACTTTTATCAGCTTATTATTTCTAATCTTAGAACAATAAAATAGAAAATTGCCAAAAAACCCCGGAACCATTGGCAACTTAGCAAAAGAAAGGAAAGAAAATGATATACAAAGAGAAGTTTAAAATTGGATTAAAAGATATAGGGAAAGGAAGAGAAGTAAGCAATAAAGCAATATTAGAATATTTGGAAAATATAGGAGCCTATCATTCTGATAGTGTAGGGTATGGAATAAATACTACTGAAGAAACTCATTTATCTTGGATTTTACTAGATTGGAAAGTAAAAGTAATAAAAAGACCAGAATATGGACAAGTTTTAGACATACACACATGGTCAAGATGTATCATAAAATGTTATGCTTATCGTGATTTTGAAGTTTATGACGAAAATAATAATTTGTGTGTAATAGCTTCTTCTAAATGGTTACTAATTAATAATCAAACAGGAAAAATTGTAAAAGTAGAACCAGAAATGGCTGATAAATATCAATCAGAAATAGAAAAATCTGTGTTTGAAGAAAAAGAGATTGAAAAAATAAAAGAACCAGAAAATTACAAAAGTAGTATAATATATGAGGTAAAGAGGAAAGATATAGATATTATAGGGCATATGCACAACTTATATTATTTGGATGTCGCTTATGAAACATTACCAGAAGAAGTTTATAAGCAAAGATCTTTTAGTGAAATAAGAATTATGTACAAAAAAGAAATGAAGTTAGGGGATATAGTCAATTGTAGATATAGTAAGGAAAATGATAAGCATATTATTACCATTCGAAGCAAAGATGAAAAAACATTACATGCATTGATTGAACTAAAATGATTTTTTTTAAAATGATGAAAAAAATTGGAAAAAATGTTGAATTTTGTAAAGGGTAATGATATAATATAAGTCGGTTTTTAATAAAGGGAGGAAAAGGAAATGAGAAAAAATTTAAGAAAAACAAAGATTGTTGGAACAATAGGACCAGCTAGTGAAAACAGATTAGAAGAATTATTTGAAGCAGGATTAAATGTTACTAGAATCAACTATTCACATGGTAGTTGGGATGAACAATCTGAAAAAACAGAAGAAATTATCAGACTAAGAAAAGAACTTGATATACCAGTTGCATTATTGTTAGACATGCAAGGTCCAGAAATTAGAACAGGAATGTTAGTAACTGGAAAAAATGAAAAAATCGTATTAGAAGATGGACAAAAATTTACATTAGTAAATGAAGACATTATTGGAGATAAAGACAAAGTATCAGTAACTTACAAAGAATTATACAAAGATGTAAAACCAGGAAGTAAAGTATTGATTGACGATGGAGCTATTGAATTAGTAATTGATGAAATTGTTGACAAAGATATCGTATGTACCGTAGTACATGGAAATGGTTTAGGAAGTAGAAAAACAATTAACTTACCAGGAACAGCTGTACGTTTACCAGCTTTAAAACAAAAAGATATTGATGACTTAAAAACAGCTTG
>CAMNWO010000009.1 GCA_946565805.1 uncultured Clostridium sp. | reverse complement strand
ATTTATTTTTATGGAAAAGATGATAACTGGTGGATAGCAGGAGAAGAAGGACCATGTGGACCAGATACTGAAATGTTCTATGATACAGGAAAACCAGCATGTTCAGCAGATTGTCAACCATCTTGTGATTGTGGTAAATATGTGGAAATTTGGAATAATGTATTTATGGAATATTTCAAAGATAAAAATGGCTACTCAAAATTAGCGAAAAAGAATGTTGACACAGGATTAGGACTAGAAAGAATGACCATGCTATTACAAGGAAAAGAAACACCATTTGATACAGAATTATTTTTACCAATTATGCAAAAATTAGAACAATTACAACAAGTTGATTACATTGAGAGTAGAAGAATTATAGCAGAGCATTTACGTTCTAGTATGATGATTATTT
Organism: uncultured Clostridium sp.; assembly: GCA_946565805.1. Lineage (GTDB taxonomy): Bacteria > Bacillota > Clostridia > TANB77 > CAG-508 > CAG-269. The sequence continues at coordinate 77,047 of CAMNWO010000009.1, read as the reverse complement.
CCGATGGAGGAAGACCAAGCAACTTAGATAGAGGATATGTATTAAGAAGATTAATTAGAAGAATGATAAGACACTTAAATAAATTACAAATCAATCTAGAAGAGCTATCCACTTTAATTGAAATAAATGTGGAAAATTTGAAGGAAATGTATCCAGACTTAGAAAAGAATAAAGAGATTATCAAAAACGTAATAATAGAGGAAAAAGACAAATTTGTAAAAACACTAGCACATGGAGAAAGAGAATTTGAAAAAGAAATCAAAAAACTAGAAGGAACAGGAAGCAAAAAAATTGCAGGAGAAATCGTATTTCGTCTATATGATACTTATGGTTTTCCACCAGAAGTAACCAAAGAATTAGCATTAGAAAATGGATATGAAGTAGAATTAAAAGAATTTGATGAATTATTCAAAAAACATCAAGAAAAATCAAGAATGGGAGCAGAACATAAATTTAAAGGTGGATTAGCCGAAGCAACAGAAGAAACAGTAGCCTACCATACAGCAACACATTTATTAAATGCAGCACTAAAACAAGTAATTGGAAAAGATGCCCATCAAAGAGGATCTAACATTACTGTAGACAGAATGAGATTTGACTTCAATTGTGACCATAAGCTAACAGACGAAGAAAAGAAAGCACTTGAAGACTTAGTAAATCAATGGATACGGAGAAGGACTAGAAGTAACCAAGCAAGAAATGAAAAAAGAAGAAGCAATTGCATCAGGAGCAGAATGTATGTTTATCGAAAAATACCCAGACATTGTAACCGTATATAGTATAGGAAATGTATCAAAAGAACTATGTGGAGGACCTCATGTAAAAAATACAAAAGAATTAGGAACCTTTAAAATTAAAAAGGAAGAATCTAGTTCAGCAGGAATTAGAAGAATTAAAGCAGTTTTAATAAAATAAGACAGTAGGACATTGAGACAGTGGGGACTTTTTGAGACAGTGGCAGGTCTTTTTGAGACAGTGGGGACAGGTCTTGAATGTCTCATTTATTAATAAATATTTAATAAAATAATAAAAGTATTTTAAATGAGACATTCAAGACCTGTCCCCACTGTCTCAAAAAGTCCCTACTGTCTCAAAAGCATTCAAAAAAAGGAGAGTAAAGAAATGGAAGATTGTTTATTTTGTAAGATAATAAAAGGAGAAATACCATCTAATAAAGTTTATGAAGACGAGGAAATATTAGCTTTTTACGATATTAATCCAGCAACTCCTATTCATATTTTAGTAATACCAAAAAAACATATCACATCATTAGCACATTTAGAAAAAGAAGATGAAGCGATTGTAGGAAGAATTTATGGTGTGATTAATCAAATAGCAGAAGAAAAAGAATTTAAAAAAGATGGTTATCGTGTAATTGTAAATTGTGGTAAAAATGGAGGACAAGAAGTAATGCATTTGCATTTTCATATATTAGCAGGAAAACAGCTAGGTGAAAAAATTGTCTAAAAATGCTACACTTTTTAGAAAAGATATGGTATAATTAATACAGAGGTTAAATATAGTGAAATACGGAGGTAAAAGATATGTTTGAGAGTAAATATAGTAAAGTATTAACGGTAATATTAGTAGTTGTAATGATAGCCATTATTGGGTTACTAGGATTTTTAGGTTATGAATATTATCAAAATTATATTGTTACCAAAGATACATCAGACTTTGTAGATAACTTCGAAGGAGAAGTAGCAGATGGAGGACCAACTAATAATGGAGAGGAGAATAATAACAATGAAACCAACCCATTTGACCAAATAAAAGATCCAAATGCAGGAAATTCATCATCCAAAAAAGTAACCTATAAAGGATTTGGTGTTTTAGGAACCATGGAAATACCAGCAACTAACTTTAAATATCCAATCTTAGAAAAAGTAACAAAAAAGTCAATTGAAACAGCAGTAGCATTTTTATATGGTTCTGGAGTAAATCAATCAGGAAATACTGTTATTATTGGGCATAATTATAGAAATGGATTGTTCTTTTCTAATAACAAAAAATTAAATATTGGAGACAAGATCTATATAACAGATAATAACGGAAACAAGCTAACATATACTATTTATAATAAATTTGAAGCAACACCAGAAGATACATCATTCTATCAAAGAGATACAGCTGGAAAACCAGAAATTACATTATCAACTTGTACCGATGATAGTAGTGCAAGACTAATCATATTAGCTAAGGCGGAATAGGGACGTTTCCATTTGCTCCTTTTGGAGCAATTAGGGACACATCTTAATAGAAGAAAAAAAGTTAAAGGAATTTTGAAAATTCCTTTATTTTTTTTATCAAATTGTATATAATAAAAAAAACGAAAAAGAGGAGCTTAAAGAATGAACAAAGAACAGGCAAAAGAAAGAATAGAAGAACTTCGAAAGCAAGTGGAATATCATGCAAAAAGATATTATGACGATGACAAACCAGAAATATCTGATTTTGAATATGACATGTTAATGGTAGAACTAAGAAATCTAGAAAAAGAATTTCCAGAATTCAAATCGAAAAATTCTTTAACCCAAAAAGTAGGAGGACATGTAAAAGAAGGGTTTCAAAAAGTAACTCATGAAGTGCCATTACAAAGTTTGCAAGATGTATTTAGCATAGAAGATGTCAAAGATTATATCGAAAAAACAGAGCAAAAAGCGAAAGAAAATGATATAGAAGAAGTTACCTATGTAGTAGAGACAAAAATTGATGGATTATCAGCAGCATTAGAATATAAAAATGGTGAATTTGTAAGAGGAGCAACGAGAGGAAATGGACTAGTAGGAGAAGATGTGACTGAAAACTTAAAAACCGTGAAAACTATTCCAAAGAAGCTAAAAGAAGCGATTGATATAACTGTTAGAGGAGAAGTTTTTATTGGTAAAGATAATTTTGAAAAAATGAACCAAGAAAGAGAAGAAAACGAAGAAGAATTATTTGCAAATGCCAGAAATGCAGCGGCAGGTTCGTTAAGACAGTTAGATAGTAAGATAACTGAAAAAAGACCTTTAGATATATACATTTTCAATGTGCAAAAAATAGAAGGAAAAGAATTTAATTCACACTATGAAGAGTTAGAATACTTAAATGAGCAAGGGTTTAATGTCAATCCAATACGTATTTATTGCAAAAATATGGAGGAAATCGAAAAAGCGATTTATCAAATTGGAGAAGAGAGAGAGAATCTAAGTTTTGGAATTGATGGAGCAGTTGTAAAAGTTGACAACTTAAAATTTAGAGAAATTTTAGGAACAACAGCCAAGACACCTAGATGGGCAGTGGCTTACAAATATCCACCAGAAAAAAAAGAAACCAAATTAAAAGAAATCATATGTCAAGTAGGAAGAACAGGTGTTATTACACCAATGGCGATTTTAGAACCAGTAAAAGTAGCAGGTTCTACTATATCCAAAACGACACTTCACAATGAAGACTTTATTAAAGAAAAAGAGCTAAAAATTGGAGATATTGTTGTCATTCAAAAAGCAGGAGATGTAATACCAGAAATAGTAGAAGTTAAAAAGGACAAAAGAACAGGAGAAGAAACTGAATTTGAAATGCCAAAAACATGCCCTGTATGTGGTGCGCCAGCGGTAAGAGAAGAAGGAGAGGCAGCCATACGATGTACAGGAATTGAATGTCCAGCTAAACTATTTCGAAACCTAGTACATTTTGTGTCACGAGAAGCCATGAACATTGATGGGCTAGGAGAAAACATTATACAGCAATTACTAGATAAAGGACTTATTGCCAATATAGCAGATATCTACACCTTAGAACTAGAGGAAATAGCATCCTTAAAAAAGAATGGCAAGAAATTTGCTGGAAATTTAGTAGACAGCATCAACAAAAGCAAAGAAAATGACTTATATCGACTAATTACAGCTTTAGGAATTCGTCATGTAGGAACCAAAGCCTCTAAATTATTAGCTAGAAAATATAAAAATATAGACAATTTAATAAAAGCAGATTTAGAAGATTTAAGCATGATAAATGATATTGGACCAGTTGTGGCAAATAGCATTGTAGAATTTTTCAGTCAAGAACAAACCAAAGATTTAATTCAAAAATTAAAAGAAGCGGGAGTTAATACCGAAGCAAAGAAAGAAGACAATGTAGATAATCGATTCGAAGGAAAAACATTTGTCTTAACAGGAAGTTTGGAAAACTATACAAGAGGAGAAGCGGCCAACCTAATTGAAAAATTTGGTGGAAAAACTTCAAGTAGTGTATCGAAAAAAACAGACTATGTAATAGCAGGAGAAGAGGCAGGAAGTAAGCTAACCAAAGCACAAAACTTGGGAGTTGCCATCTTAAGTGAAGCACAATTCCAAGAAATGTTGTCGTAATTTGGGACAGGCACCAATTACGACAAAGTGGATAGTTCTGTGCCTGTCCCAAATTACGACAGCACAGAAAAAAAGGAGGAACTATGGAAGATTATACGTTTGAAAAGATGTGGGAAGATTTAAGAAATGGATATCAAATTTATTATACTTATGTAGGAAATCGTTATTTACTTTTTAAAACAGCGGAAAATTGTTATACGCAAAAACTACTTTCCGACCATAAAAAAAATCCACAGCCTAGGATGTTAATGTTAACGTTAAAAAGGGTAAAAGAGATGTTTCCACATATGGAGGATATTGAATATAAAATGATGATGTAAAAAAGAAAGGAAGAAAGAAAATGGCAGTAATAATAGATGGAAAAGCATTAGCTAAAAAAGTAAGAGGAAATTTAAAGGAAGAATGTGAAGAACTAAAAAAACAAGGAATTAATCCTAAATTAGCGGTTATTATGGTAGGCGATAATCCAGCATCTAAGGTATATGTAAGAAACAAAAATAAAGCATGTAACGAAGTAGGAATTGAATATGAAGAACATCTTTTAGATGAGACAACCACACAAGAAGAGCTAAATAGTTTAATCAAAAAGCTAAATGACATGAAAGAAGTAAGTGGCATTTTATTACAAAGTCCAGTACCTAAGCATTTGGATATTAACCAAGCTTTTAAAGCAATTACTTATCGAAAAGATGTAGATGGATTTACACCATCTAGTGTTGGAAAGCTAGTAATTGGAGAAGATACCTTTATTTCTTGTACACCATTTGGTGTTATGAAGATGTTTGAAGAATATGATATAGATTTAACAGGAAAAGATGTTGTAATTATTGGAAGAAGTAACATTGTAGGAAAACCATTAGCACAATGTTGCTTGGCTAAAAATGCAACAGTAACAGTTTGTCATTCTAAAACCAAGAACTTAAAAGAACATACGAAAAGAGCAGATATCTTAATTGCAGCCATTGGAAAAGGGAAATTTGTAACAAAAGATATGGTAAAAGAAGGAGCAGTTGTAATTGACGTTGGTATTAATCGAACCGAAGAAGGAAAATTAGTAGGAGATGTTGACTTTGATGAAGTAGAAAAAATAGCAAGTTATATTACACCAGTACCTGGAGGGGTAGGTCCAATGACAGTAGCTATGTTAATGAACAATGTAATCAAGGCAGCAAGAGAACAAAGTAACGAAAAATCAACTTTTTAGACAAGAAAAAGACACAATTAGTTTCTATAATAAAATAAATTATGGGGTATTATGAAAGAAATAATGCCTCATTTTGATTTTTATGGTCATCAAATTGGGAAGAAGCAAAGGAGAAGAATGAAAAAGTTAGTAGAAAAAAGATATTGGATATGGCTCTCTTTAATACCAAATTTAGGAAGCAAGAAAATTCAAAAATTATTAGAACGATACAAAACGCCAGAAGCAATTTATCATGCAAGACGAAAAGAGTTAGAAAAAATAAAAGGAATAGGAGAGAAAGCAATTGCTCAAATAGTAGATGAAAGCATTAAAAATAGTGTAGAAAAACATATAGAATATATGTTAAAAAATAATATTGATATTATTTCAATTATAGATGAGCAATATCCCCCAATATTGAAAGAAATTTATGACCCACCTATTAGCCTATATAGCAAAGGAAATAAAAAGATTTTGAACGAAAAATCGATTGGAATTGTTGGATGCCGAGAGGTGAGTGAATATGGAAAAAAAGCTACTAAATATTTTGCTTATCATCTAGCAAAACAAGGAAAGAATATAGTAAGTGGATTGGCAAAAGGTGTGGATAGTTATGCACATATCGGTGCTATTTGTGGACAAGAGGAATGTTATCCACATGTGGATAACATCAAAAATTGTGGAAACTGTGGAAAAACAATTGCTGTGGTGGGAAATGGTTTAGATAGGGTGTATCCAAAGGAAAACGAAGAATTAGAAAGAAAGATTATTGAAACAGGAGGCGTGATTTTGTCAGAATATCCACTGGGAACAAAACCAGAAAAGATGAATTTTCCAGCAAGAAATCGAATTATTAGTGGAATGAGTCAAGGCATTTTAGTGGTAGAGGCAAAAGAGAAAAGCGGTACATTGATTACAGTAGATTTTGCATTAGAACAAGGAAGAGATATTTTTGTTGTGCCAGGAAATATTAATTCTATCAATTCGGTTGGTACCAATCGATTGATTCAACAAGGAGCAAAACTTGTAACAAATTATCATGAAATTTTTTAAAAAAGGTATTGACTTTTATAGGAAAATGGTTTATACTTTAACATGTGCTAAACACAAGGAGCACGCTCCCTTAGCTCAGTTGGTCAGAGCAACCGGCTCATAACCGGTGGGTCCAAGGTTCGAATCCTTGAGGGAGCACCATGTTAATTTAATATTTGGGTAGGTGGCCGAGTGGCTAAAGGCGGCAGACTGTGGTCTTTGGTTAAATCAAAACCTAAATTTGCAGCTCACATAAGTGATTATGTGATGAACACCAGGCTAATTCGGGGAACCCTTAACAGGCAAGGCTGATGGCAATCCCGAGCTAGAAAAGAAATTTTCGAGTGTAGAGACTTTATACCTGGTATCTTTTATAAAGATAAAGAGAAAGTCCAGACTACAAACATTTTATAAATGGTAGTGAAAACTATAGTGGTAAGAAATCTGTTCTCATTTGAGTACGAAGGTTCGAATCCTTCCCTGCCCACCATAAAATACGATGAAAATCGTATTTTATTTCAAACTACAAAACAAACAAAAGTTCCTGTTTAATAATGAAGCTCATGGAGTAACTTCAAAAAGAGGCACCCTATATAGGGTACCTCTTTTTTGACTAAAAAACTAGAATTATTTTTCAGACAATCTTAAATCCTTGCCATCTGGCGTATCATGAAAATCAAAACCAGAAGAGAATGTGCGGTCAAGCTTAGCAATGGCAGGACCATTTTTAGGATTACAGAAAAAATCATAATCATAAAGATAAATCGAAAAATCCCGAATATCCTTAGCTTCTTCATCTGTCATGAAAGTAATGCTTTGGGTAGCTGGTTCAGGTTCACCGTTTTCCCAGACATCCCGAAAGCCTGCAACTTCATCCTTTTTAGAATACCAAAAACTCATGATGGCAACATGTGCACCATTCTCTAAAGTGGCATAAGCTATACCGCGATCTACTGCCCAACGCTGTTGATTATGAGCCAAGTTCTCAGCCTGATGGAATGTATAGATACCTTCCAGTTTGGCTTTCATTTTTAGAACGCGGTATTCATGAGAGCGATATACATCCCGATATCTAGCATCACAAACAGCAGTAATCTTGTCAAACTGGACAAGATGAGCAATTTTTTCCATACCAATTACGCCATAGACGGTGTAGTTGATAATCTTTTTTGCCGTTTCCTCTGGATACTTTTCAAGTTCATATTCTTGGTTAGAATAAAGTTCGCCATAAGCTCCTACTTCACGAAAATACTTCTTATGGGCAGCGGATTTTTCATTCATAATTCCAATGATAGCAATAGGCCCTTTATTAGGGCAAAAGCCATAATAAGTAGAACCACCAATAAAGGAATTTAAGAGTTCCACTTGGTCATAAGAGTAAGCTCCTTTTAAGGAAAACTCTAAAGAGCCGAACACATCATTCGTAACACGGAAAAATTTTTTCCCAATTTTTCCAGCTTTTATTTTCCGATTAGGATAAGCTTTGTCTAAAAGTTTTTGAAAAAGTTTTTCAATCATATCATTTCCTCCTTTTAATTGGTTTGGAGGACTATGCCTCCAAAAGTTTTTGTTTTCAAAGGCAACTAAAAAATTTCAACAAGATTATAACATAAACGACATAAAATAGCAAGAAAAAATCTTGCTAAAAAAGACAGGTTATGTTAAAATCATACCAAAAAGGAGAAAAAATATGAAAATAGGAATTGATATAGATGATACCCTAACAGATATCGGGGAAAAATTAGAACAAGAAGCAAAAAAATATGCAAAACAACTAGGAAAAGAAGAACAAAATATAAGTGAATTAAGTAATAAAAATGACGGAAAAATATTACAAAGAAAATATGGATTTACCTATGAAGAACTAAAATATTTCTTAAAAGAAATTCATGAAGGTGTGACCAGATGTGCTGTACCGAGAGTAAATGCGAAAGAAACAATAAAAAAGCTAAGAGAAAAAGGAAATCAAATCTGCATTATTACAGCAAGAGATTCGGAATTTCATGATGACCCATATCAACTAAGCAAAGATTGGTTAGATAAAAACAAAATAGAATATGATAAATTAATTGTAAATGCTAGAGAAAAAGCATCAATATGTAAACAAGAAGAGATTGATGTATTCATTGATGACCAATTAAACAATTGTATAGCTGTAGCCGATATAGGGATAAAAACAATCAGAATTTCAAGAGATAAAACACAATATAAAAATATTATCACCTTAGAAAATTGGGAAGAAATTAATAATTATATAAGTAAAATGGAGTAACAAATGAGTAAAATAAAAAGTGAAAATCAAATATTAATTATGCTAGCTTTTTTTAGTATATCTATGGGGCTGTGGGAAAATTTTAGACAGTTATGGCTACAAGACAATGGATTTTTTGCAACGAACATTAGCAATATTATTAGCATAGGAACTTTAATTAGTGTAGTAGGAATTTTGTTAGCAGGAAAATATATAAAATTAGAAAAATTAAAAGCTTTTGTTAGTATTTCTTTAATCGTAAAATTTCTAAACTTGCTATGGCTATTAGGTATCAACCATAGTAGTAATCACTTACTGATTAATATAGGGATTGTAATAGATGTTTTAACAAGTTATTTAATTACTACTAGTATATATCCTTTAATAACAACCATTATAAAAAATAATACGATATATAGTAAAAGAAAACTAACAGAGTATCTTTTCAAAGATGTTGGAATCTTGGTAGGAGGATTATTAATCGGAAAAAGTATATTAGGACTTTTCATAGATTATAATATTTGCCTATTTGTTTCTATTATATTCCTTGGAATTGCTATCATTATAATGTTTGATATGAAAGCTTGTAGTCATATCGAACAGAAAAAAGAAGGAGAGCTATCCATAATAAAATATATTGCGAAAAGCAAAATGCAAATCACCTATATGATTTATACCTTTGTGGGTGCAACTGCATTTGCCACAGCACTAGGGCTAAAAATGCTAACTTTTACAAATTATCTAAATTTTACAGATAGTGGAGCAACCAATTATTTGTTAATAATAGGTTTAATAGCAGATGGAATTGGAATATTAGCTTTGAAATATTTTACACCGAAAAATGATTATATTACGATGACAATCAAATTTGGAATACGATTATTGGCTTATGCCATAGCCTTTTTTGCCGATAATATGATGATTTCGTTGATTGCTATTACATGGTCAATCTTGATTTCAACAGCTTATGAAAATATTGCGGATGGTTACTACATTAACGCTGTTAGTAATGAATATCAATTTCGTTATACCAATTTTCGTTATATTATAAGATATTTAGGAGAAGCGATTGGCGTGTTTTTATGTGGTTTAATGTATAACATAGGACTTAGGTATATGTTAGGTCTATCGACTCTATTGATTGGAATTCAAATTATATTAGCTTATGCATTGATTTATATAAGAAAACAAAGAGAAGAGGCAACTTATGAAAAAGTATAATAAAATTATAACAAAAGAACTAAATCGAATTCTTCCCTATCATTTACTAGGCGTAATTTTACATACTGTAGTCATTTATATGGCATTTAAAATACCTCGGTAGTATTGGGGAAATTTTAGACATGCTAATGGAAACAACAATAAACAAAGAGCAAATTTTTCAAGAAGCTTATTGGTTAATCTTTTACTGTAGCTTTGTATTTGTGCCAAGAACCTTATATAGGATATTTTATTTTACAGTTTCAAGAAAAGCAGACACTTATTTAAGAAAAAGAGTAATTAAACATCTACAAAAGGTAAAACCAGAATATTTCGAAAAGGAAAATAAGGGAGCGTTTTTAGCTTATTTATCCAAAGAAATATTATCCATTCATAAAGTGCTAGGGAATTCTTGGTTTTGGCTTACCAAAATGTTGATTACTCCTATTATGGGAATGATTTTAATATGGAATCAGTTAAATAAAGAGTTAGCAATTTATTTAATACCTGCCTTTCCTATAGCAATAGTAGCTATGTATTATTATTATCAAAACTTAAAAGAAAAAATAGAAATAGCAAGAAAAGTTTATGTGGAGTTATCCAAAAATATTGAACAGAACACAGAAGGATTTATGTTGGTAAAATCTTATAATAGGCAAAAAGAACAAATTGAGAAATTTAAAGAAATCAACCAAGAAATGTATCAAGCAGATTATCAAATAGGAGTAGCTAAAAATAAGATTAGCAGTGTTATCAACTTATTATGGGCTTATTGCTATGTAGCAGGATTTGGAATTGGTATGATTTATCTGTTAAAAGGAACCGTATCTGTGGGTGAAATTGTAGCATTTATTGGTTATATAGGACAAATACTAGGTGATTTTGTATCAGGAATGGAAAGTTTTTTACAAAAGATGCCGTATTTTGGACAAGCACTTAACCGTTTTAACTATTTCTTAAATTTAGAAGAACTTCCAAAACAAGGAAAAATATTGGAAGAAATAAATAAAATTGAAATAAAACATTTGTCTTATTGGTATGATAACAATAAAAATCCAAGTTTAAAGGATATTAATATGACAATAGAAAAAGGAGATAAAATTGGTATCATAGGAGAAGTTGGTAGCGGAAAAACCACTTTAATGAATATCATATGTGGTTTTTATGAAATACCAAATGGAATGATTTATATCAATGGGGAAGAGATGAATACCTATCAAAAAAATACTATTTTTGAAAAATATAATTATGCTATTCAATCCAATATTATACTAGATGATACCATAAAAGGTAATATCGATATCACAGAAGACTTAAAAGAAACAGAATTAGAAGATATGATACAAAAAGCGGAATTAAAAGAAGATATTGAAAAGATGGAGAAAAAAGAAAATACATTTGTAGGAGAGAAAGGAATCAAGCTATCAGGAGGACAAAAACAAAGAATTTCAATCGCAAGGAATTTAGGGAAAATTAGAGAGATTAATATTTTTGATGATACTCTTTCGGCTTTAGACGCAAAGACAGAAAAAAGCATTATGAAAAAATTACAAAAAGAAGTTGAAAATCGTACCTTAATTGTAATAGCCAATAAAGTTTCAAGTGTAAAGCAATTAGACAAAATTTATATTTTGTTAGATGGAAAAATACAAGATTGTGGAACTCATCAAGAATTAATGCAAAGAAATGAGTTTTACAAAGAATTAGAGTATCTTGAAAGAAAGGAAGAAGCAGATGAAATGTATTCTCAAGAAAAATGTTAAACTGTTAATTTTGGTTGGAATTTCTTTAATCACATGTAACATATTAAGTGCAGTGCATCCATTTGTAATGAAAGAGATATTAGATGTTAATATAACAGTAAAAGAAGCTTTGATTAAGTTGTTTTCAATTTATTTTGCAATACATATTATTTTAGTAATAGCTAAAAATGCAAGGAATAGCATTATTAACAAAGCGATGTCTAAAATATTAAGTGATTTAAGAGAAAAATTATTTTGTCATGTACTAAAATGGGATATGACAACCTATCAAAAATATAATTCATCAGAGATTTATACTAGATTAACGGCTGATATAGATAATGTATCTTCTTTGTTTTTAGGAACAATGCAAATTGTATTAAACAATGTTATTTATATTATAACGATGGTAATTTTTATGTTTTTTGCTGACATACGATTAGCAATGATTGGAAGTACAGCCATTATATTAAATGCGGTGGTTTCCTATATTTTTACCCATCAAGTAGCAAATTGCAATAAAATGATTTTAGATAAAAGAGATAAAGAAAATAGACAGTTTTCAGAAATGTATCACAAGAGTAAATTAACATTTTTATTTGGACTACAAAAAAAGAATGAAAATAAGATATGCCAAACATTAGATGAAGAAATGGTTTATCGAAGAAGATTGATTTTTAGTGAAAGTTTTATTTATCCTCTTGCTATCACGATACAAGCACTTGCTATTTACTTGATTTTAGTTTATGTGTTTCATATTAATATGGCAATTTCTTTAGGAAGTATTTATTTGGTTATCAATTATATCCAAAATTGTAGAGCACCATTAAACGAGATATTTACAGAATTAGAAGCAATCCAGAGTTCTAGTATGTCATTAAAAAGAATTAACAAGTTATTAAAAGAACAAGGAAAAGAAGAAATAGGGACAGGAGAAAAGATAACAGATTTAAAAGGAAACATTGAATTTGAAAATGTTTGCATGCAATATGGAGAAAATAAGGTATTAAAGAATATTTCATTTATCATAAAAGAAGGAAATAAAGTAACAATTGCAGGAAAAACAGGAGTGGGAAAAACAACCATTGCCAATATTCTTATGCGATTGTATCCAATACAAAGCGGCAGGATTTTAATTGGAGGAAAAAATATTCGAAAAATAAGAATACAGGATATTCGAAAAAATATTTCTTATATTTCGCAAACTCCCTATATTTTAAATGATACATTGAAAAATAATATTATATTAGGAGACAAAACAATTACAGAGGAACAAATACGAAGAGTGGCAAATGAAATTGGTTTTGAAAAGGTCTTAGATAAGTTTCCGAGGGGACTAGAAGAAATTATAGAGAAAAATAAATTGTCCTATGGACAGCTTCAAATGATAGCTTTTTTAAGAGCTATTTTGCATAAGGCAAATATTTATATATTTGATGAACCTACTTCTAATATTGATTTAAAAACAGAAGATAGAATTCAAAAGTTAATTGATAAAATAACCAAAGAAAGTACGGTAATTATTATAGCACATAGAAAATCTACGATTGAAAACTCAGACAAAATTATTTACTTAAAAGATGGAGAAGTAGATAAAATAGTAAACAGATAATTTTTTCAATTTTGGACTTTGACAAGCAAAGGGGAGCTTATATAATTTTTTTTACACTTTGTGTGTGGCAACCTACAAAATTGCATTTTTATGTAAAATATGGTATAATAGAGCTAGATAAGTGCTAAATGCCTTTATCAGAGGTAGACCTCGTGTTTACTATAAGAAACTATAGCAATTAAGAAAAATTTGGAGGTAGAAACATGATGAAAAGTAAAATCGTACGGTATAATGGTGGAATGACGAGCTATGCGGAGTGCTCTGATGCGAAACAGTTGGTTAAGGGCAAATTGTACAAAGTCATCGACGAAAAAGAAAGGGGCTGGCAGACAAACTATAAGCTAAATGGAGTAGAAGGCTGGTTTAATTCGGTTTGGTTTGATGAGATTAAAGCATATTTGGCTGTTACCAATGAAACTCCAAAAGTTGGAGAGAACTGTGATTGCATGAGAATAGAATTCTGCAATGGCATTCCGGACCTGAAATGTTGTCGCACAGGAAAAATCAAGGTTGTTGAGCCTATGGGGAATGACACCTATTGTGTGTGGACGAACAATATCTACATTATGCAGGTAGGTTAGGCAAATGCCTATTTTCAAAAAAAGAAATCTCTTTCCTTTGGGAAAGAGGTTTCTTTTTGATATTAAGGCAAAGTAACAATTTTTTTAGTAAAATCTAAATTACTAAAAGAATCTTCTTCATAACCGATAGTATATATATTAGTAGCTTCGATATCTTTATTTAACATGAATTGCAAATTTTTATTGGAATTATCATCAATAAAACGTTTTACTGATGTAATAATTTCAAGTTTTGGATTGGCTTTTGCAATTTCAGAAATTAGGAACTTGCCTTTTTTATTTAAACCTAAAACTCGAATATATGGTTGTGCTTTTCTAGACATAGCCATATCTTTTTTCGTAATTCCTAACAAAGCATATAATAAAATTCGTTGAAGGCGTGTATTAGTATAGCGTTTGGATTTAATAATATTTAAAAATTCTGTTATCGTATTACAAGAATTGACAGCATTTTTGATAGCAAATTCTAATCCTTCGGATACGTCAGGCAATTCAGCAATTTCTAAAGTCGTCATTTTTCTTAAAATATAAATGATTTCTTTTTCAAAAACGGAAATGTCTGGAATAAGATGACCTGCTTTTAAATTTTTTACTAAATTAGCGTAGCTAGATGCTGGCATAAGATTAGCCAAAGCATTAAAGCCATTATTTTTAATCATATTTCGAATGGCAGTACTACTAGCAATATTTCCTGTATAACTTAAATCATTGTAACCAACTTCAAATCTAGCAATGCTATAAGGATGAAGATTACTTTTTAATTTTTTCATAGCTTTAAGATATTCAATTCCTAAGATATTATTTGGATAAGAAAGCACATTGGCAAATCTTCGAATATCATTTAAATACATCATAAGTGCATTTTCACGAGCCTTAGGAAAAGAAAGTCCTTTTTTTAATTCATGAGACAATAAGGTTTTATATTCTCTTGGTTCACGATATAAAATTTCTGCACATTTATCTAGCACATCAATATCAGAAGTTTCGGCACCAAAAGAAAGATAGTCAACAACTTTTAAAGAATCTAAAATTTTGATGGCTCCTTCTGCGAAATTCTCAGCACTTGAAATAGCATATAACACAGGAAGCTCAATTACTAAGTCAACACCACAACTAATAGCAGATTCTGCTTTTGACCATTTATCAATTAAAGACGTGCTTCCACGCTGTGTAAAGTTCCCACTCATGATGGCAACTGTATAATTAGAACCTGTATCTTTTTTTGCCTTTTCTAAATGATATAAATGCCCATTATGAAAAGGATTGTATTCAGCAATGATACCTAAAACTTTACTCATAAAAAATCCCTTCTTGCTTTCCTTTCTTTTTATGTTATAATAATATCATAAAAATACGAAAAAAACAATGGAAAGGGTAATTTTATGGAAAAAGTTGTTATTTATACCGATGGTGCTTGTTCAGGAAATCCAGGACCAGGAGGATGGGGAGCCATTTTGATGTACAAGGAAATTAAAAAAGAAATCTCAGGAGGAAAGGAAAATACTACCAATAATGTAATGGAATTAACAGCTGTTATAGAAGGATTAAAACTCCTAAAATATCCATGTGAGGTGGATTTATATAGTGACAGTGCTTATGTGGTAAATGCTTTTGAACAAGGGTGGATTTATAACTGGGTAAAAAACAACTGGAAAACAGCAGGAAAAGACCCTGTAAAAAATCAAGAACTTTGGAAAGAATTGCATGAACTAACTAAAACACATAAAGTGAAATTTCATAAAGTGAAAGGGCATAGTGATAACGAATATAACAATCGATGTGATGAGTTGGCTAGAAATGCGATTAAATAAACTTTTGAAAAAATAAATTATTACATTTTTATGACATTATGAAAAACAATTGAAATATTTTGTCGGATTCAGTATAATAGAATTGTAGAGGAGGAAGCAAATGAATACCTTTGCAGATTATATATTAGAGGAAGAAGAATTAGAAGCAAAAATGGAAATAACCTATTATCTATCGAAAAAAGCTAAGATATTTTTCGATAAGTCTGTAATTTTTAAAACAGAAATTGCAAGGTTATTTTTAAACTATTCTAAAATAGAAGTAGATAAAAACTTTATATTAACAGCTAGTTTGCTATGTAACTGTAAAAAAGTTGAGAATGCGCAAGATATTAATAAAATTCATAGTTATGCAAAAGAGGGAGCTACTTATTTAAGAGAAATGGGATTTGGAAAAAGATTTTGCAAAATATGTGAAGAAATCAATCGATATAGTAATAGCAATCCAAGAGAAAGAGAAAGTGACATATTAGAATTAGTAGAACAATTTGGAGGAATGCTATTAGACAGGCCAGAAAGAATTGGATTCAAACCAGACGAAGCACTAGTATTACTAGAACATAGAAATCTAAAATCAGAATACAATCGATACTTACCTACTTTTATAGAATTTGTTAATTTCTTAGAAAAAATACATACTGGAGAAGTAGGAAATATGACAGCATTAAGAAAGTTAGTAAAAATGTATAATGAAACAGAAGAACTAACCAAATTTATTCAAAAAATAGCGTATGAATATCAACCTAAAATAGATAAATTAATAGCAGAACAAAATGAAGAAATAGCAGAAGAAATGTTTAGCAAAATAGAAAAATCTAATCGACCACTATTTAGTGAGGAGACTACAAGAAAAATAATGGCACATATACAGGCCGAAACAGAAACAGAATAAAAATTGCCAAAAGGGACTTATCCTTTTGGCTTTATTTTAGAAAGGAAGAAAAAAATGTACGAGATATTTGCAGATTTACATGTACACATAGGAAGAAGTGAAAATGGAAAACCAATTAAAATAACAGCAGCAAGAAGCTTAAACTTTGCTAATATTGCTAAAGAATGTGCTGACAGAAAAGGAATCAATGTAGTTGGAATTATTGACTGTGCATCACCTTATGTGATAGAAGATATTGAGAACTTTTTAAAAACAGGAGAAGCATATGAATTAGAAGATGGAGGAATTATCTATAAAGACAAAGTATGTATCCTTTTAGGGAGTGAAGTAGAAACATCAGAAAAAGGAAGAAATGGAAAATGTGGAAGTGCTCACAATGTATGTTTTTTTCCACACTTAAAAGATATTAAGGGATTTTCCAATGAATTAAGTCATCATTTGAAAAATATAACCCTAAGTACACAAAGAACAGATTTATCTGGATATGATTTAATTGATATAGTAGAAAAATACAACGGAATACTAATTCCAGCTCATGTATTTACACCTCACAAAAGTTACTATGGAAATTGTACTGATAGATTAGAAAATATATTCAAAGAAAAATTCAATAAAATATTTGCCATTGAATTAGGTCTAAGTTCCGATACCTATTTAGCAGATACCATTTCAGAATTAGAAACGAGAACATTTGTAACGAATTCAGATGCTCATTCATTACCTAAAATTGCTAGAGAATACAATAAAATGCAAGTAGAAGATATTTCATTTAAAGAAATTGTAATGGCATTAAAGAATGAAGAAGGAAGAAAAGTAATTGCGAATTATGGATTAGATCCAAAGCTTGGAAAATATCATAGAACCTATTGTGATGACTGTGAAGATTCCATCGAAACCAAAGAACCAGTAGAAACTTGTCCAATGTGCGGAGGGAAAAATGTAACCTTTGGTGTTTTTGATAGAATTGAATTAATCAAAGATAAAAAAGAAACGAAAAGTCCAGAAAATAGACCACCTTATATTTATCAAGTACCACTTGGTTTTATACCAGGAGTAGGGGGAAAAACCATAGATAAATTGTTAGGAACTTTTGAAACAGAAATGAACATATTACACAAATTATCCAAGGATGATATTGAAGCTGTAGTAGGAGAAAAAGTAGCAAACCATATTGTAAATGCTAGAGAAGGAAAAATGCAAATCCATTCTGGTGGTGGAGGAAACTATGGAAAAGTAAAAGCTTAGGCGATAATTTTGAGACAAAGGGACAGGTCTTGACTGAGACAAAGGGGGACAGGTCTTGACTGAGACAAAGGGGGACAGGTCTTGACTGTCTCATTTTTTATATTTCTAGTAAAAATTATTTTACTTAAAAAAATGAGACAGTCAAGACCTGTCCCCCTTTGTCTCAGTCAAGACCTGCCTTTTGTCTCAAAAATCATCGCTTTTAGAGTTCTAAAAATTTCCTTGTCGAATACACATTATGTATAAAGATAAGGAGAAATTTTATGAAGAGAGACAAACGAGTAAAGTTATTAGAAATTGTAAGAGAACATGTTAGAAATAACAAAAAGGAATATATTTTAGTAACATTGATATTTATAATAGGAATATTTCTAGGAGTTCTTTTTATTAATCAAATACAAGAAGGACAAAAGACAGAGATTACATCGTATTTAAATAATTTTATTGAAAAAATGAAAAATATAGAAAGTTTAAATCATATAGAATTGCTGAAAAATAGTATGGGACAAAATATATTACTTGCTATTGTTTTGTGGTTCTTTGGTACAACTGTAATAGGAATACCAATTGTTTTTGGACTGGTGTTGTATCGAGGGTTTTGCCTAGGATACACGATTGCAATATGTATTACCATTATGGGATTACCACAAGGTTTACTATTTGCATTGCTATTGCTTTTGGTTCAAAATATTTTGTTGATACCAGCTATCTTAGCATTAGCTGTTAGCGGATTTAAATTATATAAATCGATTGTAAAAGATAGGAATAAAGAAAATGTGAAGATAGAAATTGTTAGGCATACAGTATTCTCTTTTATTATGTTATTAGTATTAGTAGTAGCATCAGTGATAGAAATTTTTATATCAATGAGTTTTTTAAAAGGATGTATAAAATATTTTTAAAAAATATTGAAAAATGTATTTACAATTTTAAAATTCTTTGATATAACATATGTAGTTTATGTTAATAGATTATTTTAAATTATAACAAGAGGTAGGGGAAAAAATAAATGGAAAGACAGTTAAAGTATTTTTTTAATTTTTTAGAAAACGATAGAAAGCTATCAGAGAACACATTACAATCTTATAAAAGAGATTTAAAGCAATTTAGAAAATATTTAGAAGCATGTGAACTTCATTACAATCGAGTAAAAGAAGATGACATTAAAGATTATATTAGAGAATTGCAAGAAGAAGGAAAAAAAGCATCTAGCATTTCTAGATGTATTGCATCTATACGTTCATTTTATCAATTTGTATTAAAAAGCAAAAAAGTAAAAGTAGATCCAACACAAAATATTCAATCACCAAAAATTGAAAAAAGAGTTCCTAGTGTATTAACATCAAAAGAAGTTGAATTATTATTGGAACAACCAAAAGATATTGACTTAAAAGGAATTCGTGATAAAGCAATGCTTGAATTTGCTTATGCGACAGGAATGAGAGTAACAGAAATTATATCTCTTAATATGGAAGATATCAATTTAGAAGAAGGATATGTAACCTGTAAACATGGAAACAAACAACGTAACATACCATTAGGAAATATGTCATTAAAAGCATTAAAAGAATATGTAGAAGAAGCAAGAGAGATTTTAATAAAAACAGAAGGAGAACAGGCATTATTTGTTAATATCAATGGTGGAAGATTAACAAGACAAGGATTTTGGAAAATTATTAAATTCTATAAAGAACAAGCTCACATTACAAAGGAAATTACACCACATGTATTAAGACATTCTTTTGCAACACACCTTTTACAAAATGGAGCAGACTTAAAAGCAATTCAAACTATGCTTGGACATTCAGATATTTCTTCAACACAAGTGTATATGCAATTCCAAGATGAAGGAATAAAAAACGTTTATAGAAAAGCTCATCCAAGAGCATAAAAGAAGTAAAAAAAAATCGGCTTAGAAAAGTAAGTCGATTTTTTTATTATAGGAAAGTTCTCTATCCATAATTTTACGATACATGAGAAGTAATTTTAAAGGTCAAAAAATTTTAATCTGCAACAATTTCATCAAGAGTTTCATCAGCATTGTCTTCATCAGTAGTGTCTTCCATCACAATAGAATTGTCCTCAAATTCATCTGCTGATGCTTCTTCATCATCTTCATCAATATCTTCGTCTAATAATTCCTCATCTTCGTTAGGGTCAAAATCATAATCATAATAGTAATTCTCATCAAGATATTTATCATTATAGCTGTTTTGAATAAACTTTACTGCAAAAAACATTCCAACTAATATTACAATAATGGCAATAATTAAAGAGATAATAAAAACTTTTGTGCTAATAATAATATGTTTTTTTGTTTTAGTATCTTGTCTTCTGTCACTTTGTCTTCTTTCCATTTGTTCTTCTTCTGCCATGGATAAATCCTCCTTTATAAAATATTTTAAATCAAATTTATTATATCATAAATTATGCAAAAAAAGAAATAGTTATTAAAAAGTAATTGAATTGTAACAAAAATGTAACAAAGACAGAATACTTTCTAGAGAGACTAGACATTAAGACAAAAAAAAGTTATAATGTACGTACGTAAAAAATAAATAGAAGGTGTGAAAATTTGAAGAAGAAAATATTATTTATAGCTAGCACAGGTGGACATCTAAATGAATTGATGCAATTGTCACCATTGTTTGAAAAATATGATTATCATATCATAACAGAAAAAGACAAAGTAAATAAAAACCTAAAGGAGAAATATAGAAATAAGATAGACTTTTTACCATATGGGACAAGAGCAAAACTATTTTCCTACCTTTTTAAATATTTTTATCTTTGTTTAAAGACGGTTTATTTGTATTTTAAAATACATCCAAAGGTGATTATAACAACTGGAACACACACAGCAGGACCAATGTGTTATTTAGGCAAAATTTTGGGAAGCAAAGTTATTTATATTGAAACTTTTGCTAATACCCATAAAAAAACGGCGACAGGAAGGCTAATTTACCCAATTGCTGATTTATTTATTGTACAATGGGAAGAAATGCTTGAATTATATCCAAAAGCCATATATGGAGGTTCGATTTATTAATGATTTTAGTATTATTAGGAACACAAAATAATAGTTTCCATCGACTTTTAGAAGAAATTGAGAAACAAATACAACAAAAAAAAATAACAGAAGAGATAATTGTTCAAGCAGGGCACACGAAATATCAATCTGAAAATATGAAAATATTGGATTTTGTTTCCAATGAAGAAATCGAGAAATTAATAAGTGAAGCAGATGTGATTATTACGCATGGTGGAGTTGGGTCAATTTTGCAATCCATTAAAAAAGAAAAAAAAGTAATTGCTATTCCAAGACTTCACAAATACCAAGAACATGTGAATGACCATCAAAGGGAGATTGTAGAGCTTTTTCATCAAAAAGAGTATATCATAGGAATACAAGGGGTAGAACAATTAGAACAAGCGATAGAAGAAATAAAAGAATTTAAACCAAAGAAATATCAACAAGATAATAGTAAAATGTTGAAAATTATTGAAGATTTTATAGAAAAATGCTAATAAAGTTGCCATTTAAATCCGGAACTATTGGCAAGAAGGAGTAAAAAATGACAAAAAAAGAAGCAATCAATCAAATAATTAATTCTGTAGTATTTGTAATATTAATAGGGATTTTATTATTATTGAAAACATTTTTATTTTATAATAGTACAATAGCTACCAACGAAGCCTTGGAACTAAATACAATTGTAGGGACAATTTCTTTCCTAGTTGTATTAGGATGCTTTATAATAATTTTGCCAAATCGAGCAAGAATAGTAACTATGACTATTATAAATATTGTGATAAGTGTTTTATTATTTGGTGACCATGTTTATTACATTTATTCAAATAGCGTATTATCTGTAGCACAGATTAGTAATCTCCAATATGGTGGCGAAATCATGAAAACATTACCAATGGTAATACAAGCAAAACAAATTTTATACTTTCTAGATATTCTTATTTTGATAGGATTATTTTTGGGAAAAGTGGTAAAATTAGAAAAGAAAGAAAAAGCTACTAAAAAGCAGATTTCAATTAAAGCTATAATAGCGATTGTAGGGATTATTATCTTTTGTTTAATCGGAACAGATTATGTGCAAAAAGGAAAGTTAAAATCTTATAACAAAGACTTACAAATAAGAGAAGCTACTATTTTTGGTTACCATATCTCTGACATTCAAAATGCTTTTACCATGAAACAACAAACAAAATATAAAAATTATGAGGATATGATACAAGACTATAATCAGCTAAAAGAAAATTATGATACAAAATATGGACAAGAAAGGTATCCAATAAAAGGAATTTTACAAGGGAAAAATGTAATAATTGTTCAATTGGAGTCAATCCAAGAGTTTGTACTTCATAAAGAAATCAATGGGAAGCAGATTACACCAAATTTAAATCAATTTTTACAAGAAAACATAGAATTTACCAATATGCATATGCAGAGTTATTCAACAACAGCAGATTCTGAGCATAGTACCATTACATCCATTTATCCAATGGAAAATGGTATGTCATTTAGTCGCTATTATACCAATACCTATGATGATTTATTTAAAGTTTTTAACCAAAAAGATTATCATACTTCTTACATGCATGGAAATTATCCTTACTTTTGGAACAGAGGGAATGTATATGGCCGTCTAAATTTAAATGAATTAGTATTAAAAGAACAATTTGAGGACTTATCAGAAAATATCAATGGTGATTTATCAGATGAATTATTATATCGACAAGCAGTAGAAAAATGGAAACAATATGACAATCCATTTATGTCTTATATTGTTGCAGCATCTTCTCATACACCATATATTTTAGAGGGGTTACAAGACAGAAGCAAAGTTAATATTGATGTGGGAAAATATAAAGATACCTATTTTGGAAACTATTTAGAAGCGGTTAATTATGCGGATTATGCTTTTGGAGTATTAATCGAAGAATTAAAAGAAAATGAACTATATGAAGATACCGCTATCCTAGTATTTGGAGACCACAATGGGTTAAACATGTATAATGAAGAACTAATTGACTTTTTAAAAGCCACTAATGAAAACCTAACAGAAGTAGATCTTAAATTAAACTATACAAGAGTAGCATGTGGCTTCAAAATTCCAGGAATAAAATCAATACAAATCGAAAAGCCAATTAATAAACTAGACATCAAACCTACTTTAGCATATTTGTGTGACTTAGAAGATAGCTTTTCCTTAGGAACCAACTTATTTGCGAATAAAGACTTTGTATGTTTAAATAATGAAAGAATTATCACAAGTCGTTATTACTACGATGAAAATTGGTATGACATTCAAACAGGAGAAATGTTAAACTGGGAAGAGTTAGGACTAGAAACAAAAGACTTGCTAAATAGTTATTATCAATCTATGAAAATAGAACTAGACATTTCTAATTCAGTTAGCATTAATAATTTATTGAAATGAGACATAGGGGACAGGTCTCATTTGTCTCAAAAAGGAGATAATAAAAAATGAGACAGTAGAGGTCTGTCCCTACATGTCTCAAAAAGGAAAGGTGAAACAATGGATGAGGAAAGAATAATGACACCAAGCCTAGAAAATACAGGGGAAGAAAGATTTGAAAATTCTTTAAGACCAAAAGTGTTAGATGAATATATTGGGCAAAGCAAAGTAAAAGAGAATATGAAAATATACATAGAAGCAACCAAAAAAAGAGGAGAGCCATTAGATCATGTCTTGTTATATGGACCTCCAGGTCTTGGAAAAACGACATTATCTAATATTATAGCAAATGAAATGCAATCTAATATTAAAATTACTTCTGGGCCAGCAATTGAAAAACCTGGGGATTTGGCTTCTTTATTAACCAATCTTTCTGAATTTGATGTTTTATTTATTGATGAAATTCACAGATTAAGTAAAAGTGTAGAAGAGATATTATATCCAGCTTTAGAAGACTATACACTTGATATTATGATAGGAAAAGGACCAAGCAGTAGGTCAATTCGATTAGATTTGCCTAAATTTACTTTAATTGGAGCAACAACCAAAGCAGGAGCTTTGTCAACTCCACTACGAGACCGTTTTGGAATTGTGCATCGATTAGAATTATATTCGATAGAAGACCTAACAACAATAGTAAAAAGGTCAAGCCAAATTTTAGAAGTAGAAATTGAAGAAGAGGCAGCAAAAGAAATTGCAAGAAGGTCAAGAGGAACACCAAGAATTGCAAATCGTTTATTAAAAAGAGTAAGAGACTATGCCCTAGTATTAGGAGATGGAAATATTACTTTAAAAATAACAAAACATGCACTAAATCAATTAGAAATTGATGAATTAGGACTAGATGAAATTGACAGAAAAATATTGGAAACTATGATTGTTCAATACGGAGGAAGACCAGTAGGAATTGAGGCTCTAGCGGTTAGTGTAGGAGAAGAAATTGATACCATAGAGGATGTTTATGAACCGTATTTAATTCAAATTGGATTTATAGCAAGGACGTTAAGGGGAAGAAAAGCTTTACCAGAAGCTTATAAACATTTAGGGTATGACTATAGAGAGGAAATGTAATATGAAAAAAGAAATTACAAAAGTGTTTTCCTTCATTATAATAGTTAGTGTTATGATATTAGGAATTATAAGTTTAATGTTAATAGTAGGAGAAAAGAAAGCAAAAGAGATAAAAGGATATAAAACGACAACAGCGCAATTAGTTGGGGTAAAAGAAAGACGTCAAGCAAGTATAGATGAAACGACTACTTATTATCAAAAATATGAATATGAAGTAAAAGGGAAAAAATATCAAATAGATACTAATTATAGCAGTAACGTAGTAAAAAAGGTTAGGTTGATAAAATATGATCCAGAAAATCCAAATGAAGTAATACTTCCTAAAAGTAACGTATTTTTAGCAATTGGTCTAATGGTAGTATTTTTTACAGTCATTCCAATAGGATTAAATATAGCCTCAAAGACTAGTAAAAGATTGCATATTATAATGGATATTTTCATCAATTTCTTATTTTTTGTATTAGGAATATTAACTTATATTATAATGTGTTTTGATATATTAGAATTTGACCTTGTATCAGCTTATAATATTGCGGGAATAGGACTATTGATACCATTTTTTTGGATATTAATAGGAGGGATTTTAACCACTTCTATTATATATGCAATTATTAAAAAGAAATACGATCAAGAAATAGAATGACTTTGGGGACGGAGGAAAAAATCATGAAGTTATTATTACATACTTGTTGTGCACCTTGTAGTGTGTATTGTATTGACAGTTTAAGAGAAGAAGGAATAGAACCAACCGTGTATTGGTTTAATCCTAATATACATCCTTACATGGAATACAAAGCAAGACGAGATTGTTTAAAAGAATATACGAATAGTATAGGGATACAAGCCATTTTCGAAGAAGACTATGGCTTAAAAGAGTTTTGCAAGAAGGTAGTAAATAATTTAGAAAATAGATGCCAAGAGTATTGTTATCCAGTTCGTTTAGAACAAACTGCTAAATATGCTAAAGAGAATGGATATGATAGTTTTACAACAACATTACTAGTTAGTCCATATCAAAATCACGAAATGCTAGTCAAAGTAGGGGAAGAGATGGCTGAGAAATACGGTGTTAAGTTCTTATATCGTGATTTTAGGATTGGTTTTAGAGAGGGACAAGCTAAGGCGAGAGAACTAGGCTTGTATATGCAAAAATATTGTGGTTGTGTCTTTTCAGAAGAAGACAGATATGCTAAGAAAATAGAAAAAGATAAAATTGTCTTGTAACTTGTCGGGGTGCCAAAAACAAATCCATGGATATTATAATGAAGAATAAAAATTCAGGTAAAGAAGGAGAAGAAAATTGGTTACAAATAAAGAAACAAAAATCAACAAGGGAATAAAAATCCTATTTATCATAGCAAGCATTTTATTTGCTATGCCATCTATTGTATATTGGTTCCAGAAGAAAACCGTTTTTCAATTTGGACCTTATTTCCAATTTCTATATGATATGCCAATTAGTAGAGCAACGCAAACTTTACTCTATATTCTATTATTAGCTATTTTAGTAATTTTATATGTTATGATACTAAGAAAAAGAAAAGAAATATTCTTTAATACTAAAAAAATGTTCCTATTTATTAGTATAATAGCTATCTTATTTGTTGTCGTATTACCATTTACATGCTCTGACATATTTTATTATTTAGGGATTGGAAGATTAGACAGCAAGTATCATCAAAATCCTTATTATACAACCATAAAAGACTATGTAGAACAAGGAGATAACCAACAATATTTACAAACAGATACTGTGTTAGCACAAGGATATGAGAACGATTGGGCAAATGCAACAGTAGTTTATGGACCAATTTGGACATTAATTTGTAGAATAATTGCAGGACTATCCTTTGGAAATATAGATATCGGTTTACTTGTTTTTAAATTAGTAAATGTGTTAGTGCATTTACTAAACTGTTATTTGATTTATAAAATATCGCATAAAAGGCTATTTACTTGTATTTATGGATTAAATCCCTTTATTTTGATTGAAGGGATTGCTTGTGTGCATAATGATATTTTTGTTGTCATGTTTGTATTACTAGCTTTATATTTTCTAACAAAAAAGAAAAACTTAGTTGCAACGGTAAGTTTTTTAGCGATGGCAACAGCCATTAAGTATTTTGCTATTATTTTATTGCCATTTGTGATAATCTATTATTTTAGAAAAGAAACACCATTCAAACGCTTTCGGAAGATGTATTCAGTATGGAATTTTGTTTCTAATGGTTTTAGCAATTCCGTACCTATTTTATGTAAGAGATTTACAAGTATTAAGTGGATTATTCATCCAACAAGAAAAATTAGCAAAAAGTTTTTATATTCTCATAACAGAATATTGCAAAGAGCCAAATTTGTCAGCAACTACAGTAAACCATATGCTATTAAGAAGCTTTACAATTATTTACTTTTTTACTTGTGTTATCTTACTAAATAAAAAAGAAATAAAATTAAGAGAAGAAATGAGAAAAGCAAATTATTTTATTATGGCATTTTTGTTTTTACTAATTACAAATTTTCAGCCATGGTATATTATGTGGTTATTCCCATTGCTTATGTGGCAAAAAGCTGAAACGATAAGGTGGATTCCACAAATTGCAATCATAAGCCAATTTGCCAATAGTATATTTCTAACTTATGGAGAAGGTTGGCAAAATGGAATACCATTTACCTTTGTTTTGGTAGTAGGAAGTTTGGGAATATGGATTGTAAATGAAAAAATAAAAAATAGGAGGAAAAGAATTGGATAAATTAGTATTAGTAGATGGAAATAGCATTATGAACCGTGCCTTTTATGGTATTATGGGAAGCAAAATGCTAACCACTAAAGATGGAAAATATACCAATGCAGTTTATGGTTTTTTAGCTATCTTATTTAAATTACTAGAAGATATTAACCCAGAATATTTGGTAGTAGCTTTTGACTTAAAAGCACCAACAGCAAGGCATAAACTTTATGAAGGTTATAAAGCAACCAGAAAAGGAATGCCACAAGAATTAGCAGAACAAATGCCAATGATAAAAGATATTCTAAGAGCTATGAATATTGATATTGTAGAAATGGAAGGTTATGAAGCAGATGATGTGCTTCGGAACCTTATCTCGTTATGGAGAAAAACAAGGGTTAGAAGTAACTATTCTTTCAGGAGATAGGGATACTTTCCAATTAGCCACTGATAAAGTAACCATTCGAATTCCTCATACCAAAGGAGGAAAGACAGAGACGGATGAATACAATCGAGAAAAAATCATAGAAAAATACGGTTTGGAACCGAAACAATTAATTGATGTTAAAGGACTACAAGGGGATACTTCTGATAACATTCCAGGAGTTCCAGGAGTAGGAGAAAAAACAGCACTTTCTTTGGTGCAAAAATTTGGTTCCATTGAATCACTTTATGAAAAGGTAGATAAGGGAGAAGCAGAACTAAAAGGAAAACAAAAAGAAAATATCGAGAATAATAGAGAACTAGCATTTTTATCTAAAACACTAGGAACCATTAATTTGGAGGTTCCAATTCAAGATACTTTAGAAGATTTTAAAGTAGAAGAATGGGACAAGCAAGAAGTTTTGAAATTATTTCAAGAATTAAATTTTAATCGTTATATTGAAAGATTTTCTTTACGTGGAGAAGAAGCAAAAAAACAAGAACTAAAAGATTTATTTAAAATAGTAGAGAAATCCAAGCAAGATGTCATAAAATTAATACAAGAACAAAAACAAATGATTTTTTATCTTCACACAGAAATAGATGAAAATACAGAAAAAATTATCAAAGAGAAAATAGTAGGATTTACAGTTTGTAATGAAAAAACACAAGAAGTGGTATATATTACAGTAAAAGACGAAAGTGCTATGCAAGAATGGAAAGAGATATGGGAAAACGAAGAAATTAAAAAAGTTAGTATCAATTTAACGAAAACCTATATTTTATTAAAACAAATAGGAATTGACTTGAAAGGTATTTATTATGATATTGGAATAGCAAGCTATATCTTAAATCCAACGAATAATAAATTAGCAATTGAAGATTTGACAGAACAGTACCTAGAAATTGATCGACAAGAATTTAAAGAAGAAGAGCCAAAACAAAAGCAAATAAACTTGTTTGATAGTATGCAAGAATTGGAAAATAGTGAAATACAGCAGAAGACAAAGGAAAAGTATGGCTTTTATAGTTATGCCATTGGAAAAATAAAAGAAATTACTTTGAAACAACTAGAGGAAATGGGAGCAGTAAAATTATTCTATGAAATTGACATGCCAACAGTTGAAGTATTGTCTAATATGCAATGGAATGGAATGTATGTAGATGAAGAGGAATTAAATCAATTTGGAAAAGAGTTAACTGAAAAATTAGAGAGCATAACAAAAATTATCTATGAAATGGCAGGAGAAGAATTCAATATCAATTCAACTAAGCAATTAGGTGAAATCCTGTTTGAAAAAATGAAATTACCAGTCATTAAAAAGACAAAAAGTGGTTATTCAACGGATGTAGATGTATTAGAAAAATTAAAACGAGAAGACCCAATTATAGAGCAAATATTAGAATATCGACAATTAATGAAACTAAATTCTACTTATGTAGAAGGATTAAAACAATATATCAATCCTAAAACTAAAAGAATTCATTCTTTTTTCCATCAAACCATAACGGCAACAGGAAGAATTAGTTCAACAGAACCAAACTTGCAAAATATACCAACTAGGTTTGAGTTAGGAAAAAGGGTGAGAAAAGTATTCATGCCAGAAGAGAGAAAAATATATGTGGATGCTGATTATTCTCAAATTGAACTAAGAGTTTTAGCTCATATTTCAAATGATGAACATATGATAGAAGCTTTCCAAGAAGGGCAAGACATTCACAAACAAGCAGCTTCTAAAGTATTTAAGACACCAATGGACCAAGTTACGAAAGAACAAAGAAGTGATGCAAAAGCGGTTAATTTTGGAATTGTATATGGAATTAGTGACTTTGGTTTAGGAGAACAACTAGGAATTGGAAGAAAAAAGGCGAAACAATATATTCAAGAATATTTAGAACAATATGCAGGGATCAAAGCTTTTATGGAGAATATTACGGAGCAAGCTATACAAGATGGCTATGTAGAAACCCTATTCCATAGAAGAAGATATATACCAGAACTGAAATCAAGTAATTACATGGTAAGACAATTTGGTTCACGAGTAGCTATGAATACGCCAATACAAGGAACGGCAGCAGATATCATGAAAATAGCTATGATAAAAGTCTATCAAGAAATTCAAAAAAGAGGATTACAATCTAAAATTATATTACAAGTTCATGATGAAATGATGATAGAAGCAACCAAAGAAGAAAAAGAAACAATCAAAGAAATCATGAAACAAAGTATGGAAACAGCAATCAAATTACAAGTGCCATTAATTGCTGACATCTCAGAAGCAAAAAACTGGTACGATTGTAAATGATATGTTTAAGACGTTTGAGACGTTTGAGACGGTTGGGGCAGCCCTTTTGAGACGGTTGGGGACAGTCCTTTTGTGTCTCAATTTAACTATTTTTATTATAACTAATACCTTATTGATTTAAATTGAGACACAAAAGGACTGTCCCCAACCGTCTCAAAAGGGCTGCCCCAACCGTCTCAACTGTCTCAACCTTATCAATTGTCTCAAAAGGAGGAAAGAAATTGAAGAACAAAAAACTCATATTGATAATTTTTCTTATCGTTTTATTAATATTTGTTTTTCTATTAAAAGATAATATACTAAAGATAATGTATCAAAAGCAATATCAAGAAGTAGTTTCTATTTATCAAGAAAAATATAAAGTAGAAGAAAATCTAATTTTTGCAGTGATAAAAGCAGAGAGTAATTTTGATAAAGATGCTATCTCAAACCGAAGTGCAATTGGCTTGATGCAATTGATGGAAGAAACAGCCAAAGATGTGGCAAGAAAAAATGCGATTGAGCTAAATGCAGAAAATGGAAAGGAAGCCTTAACAGATGTTAATAAAAACATTGAAATTGGTACCTGTTATTTAGCAACTCTCTTGCAAAGGTATGGCAATAAAGAAGTAGCATTAGCAGCTTATAATGCTGGAATAGGAACAGTAGACCGGTTGGATTGAAAAAGGAATTATTCAAAAGGATGGTACAGATATTGAGAAAATACCTTATAAAGAAACGAACAATTATGTAAGAAAAATCTTAAGAGATTATAAAATTTATGAAGGATTATATAAAAACTAGACAAATGACAAAAAATGGAATAAAATAGAGATGTTAAAAAGAAGATAGGAGAAAACAAAATGATAATCGAACAATTAATATTTATCGTCATTTCCTTTATGATATTTGTATATATGTTTTTTCGTATGATACAAAATAATGATACTAGCTATATTGGTGTGCTTGTATTAGAATTTATTGGAATTGCATTTAGCTTTATAGAAGTGCTATTCAGAGTAAAACTAAATATAGTATTTATTATATTAAAATACCTAGTATCTATTATACTTCCAGTAGCTATTATCATTCTAGAAAAAAGAAATGGCAAACTATTTGAAATGTTATACATCCAAAAAGCAAAATTATATTTATTTTTGGGAGATAACAAACAAGCTAAACAAGCTTTAATAGATTTAATTGAAAAAAATCCAAGATCCTATAAAGCACATAGAATGTTAGCTGAAATTTATGAAAATGAAGGTGGTATGAGAAAGGCGATTGATGAATATGTACAAGCCATTGATTTAAATAAAAAAGATTATGATTCTTATTATAAAGTAGCGGAATTATTAACTAATTTAGATAAAAAAGACGAAGCTGCTGAAATGTTATTTAATTTGTTACATAAAAAGCCAGAAATGTATCAAGCTACAGAATTATTAGGAGAAATTCTAATCGAGAAAGAAAGATATAAAGAAGCTGTTAATATCTATCAAGACGCTTTAAGATTTAATCCCGTAAGCTATGAATTAAACTATAATTTGGGAATTGCTTATACTATGTTAAATGACTTCCAAAATGCAAAAATTTGTTATGAAAAAGCAGCTGAAATTAATTCATTATTGTACAATGCAAAATATTCTTTAGCAGAAATTGCTTTAATATACAAAGACTTAGAAGAAGCAGAAAAAAGATTTCTAGAAGCCATTGAAGAAGAGGAATTATCAGCAGACGGGTATTACGAATTAGCAAAAATTTATTTAATTAAAGGAGATAAAGATACTGCTATTAAATATATTAATACAGCAATTGATAGTAATGCGAAAAAAATCGTAGAAAAAGTAAAAAAGGACCCAATCTTTATTCCAATTATGGCTAAAATATCTATGCCATTTAATCTAGAAGATCCCGAACAAGAAGAAATGGCAAAGCTACAAGAAAAGGAAATTAAGGCAAAAGAGCACTTAGAGGAAATGAGTGAAATAACGAGGAATTTAAGTTATAATGATATCAAAATGCTGAAGAGAAATGTAGAAGGAAAAGGAAAAAAACAACAAGAGCAAAATTTAGAACAAGATTGGCAAAAAGAAAGACAAGAATAGGTCATAAAAACTCATAAAATTCTAGAAATAAAATATACTTAAGAGAAAGTATAAGGGGGAATTTTATGAGTGGAAATTTTGCAATTATTGGTGGCGATTTACGAATGGTCTACCTAGCAAAAATGCTAGCGAATGAAGGAAAGAAAGTCTATACATATGGGATAGAAAAAGCAGAAGGATTAAACAAAGTAGAAAACCTGATTGAATGCTCACAAATAAATCAGGTAGTTCAAGAAAGTGAGATTGTAATTGGTGCTATTCCATTTTCAAGTGACCAAAAACATATAAATGCACCATTTAGCAAACAAGCTATAGCAATTCAAGAGGTAATAGAAAATAGCAAAAATAAAATGCTAATAGCAGGAAGCATTCAACCAGAGATGTATGAGATAGCAAATCAACAAGAGATTGAATTAATAGATATCATGAAGCAAGAAGAATTAGCGATATTAAATGCTGTTTCAACAGCAGAAGGAGCCATTGAAGTAGCAATGCATCATACAGATAAAACGCTTCATGGAAGCAAAATACTAATTTTAGGATTTGGAAGAATTGGAAAAGTATTAGCTAAAAAAATGGATGGATTATCTGCTAAAATAACATGTGTAGCTAGAAAACAAGAAGATTTAGCATGGATAAAAGCTTACGGATATGAGGCTATCCAGCTAGATGCACTAGCAGAAGAAATATCTCAATATGATGTCATTATCAACACAGTGCCACATGTAATAATGACATCAGAAAGATTAAAATATTTGGACAAAGAAACTTTGTTAATAGACTTAGCCTCTAAACCAGGAGGATTTGATGAAGAAGCGATAAAGAAAAAAAATTTAAAATTAGTTTGGGCATTGGCTTTACCTGGTAAAGTAGCACCATTTACAACAGCAGAAATTATAAAAGATACGATTTATCATATTTTAAAGGAGAAGAAGGAAAAATGTTAATGGAAATTTTAAAAGCTATCTTATTTGGGATAGTAGAAGGAATAACTGAGTGGTTGCCAATTAGTAGTACAGGACATTTAATATTAGTAGAACAATTTGTAAAATTACAAGAAGTATCCCCAGAATTTTGGGGAATGTTCCAAGTAGTAATTCAATTTGGCGCGATTTTAGCAGTAGTATTACTATATTGGAACAAAATTTGGCCAATTACGAAAAACAAAGAAAAAGCAATTCAAGAAAGAGGCATCTTATCTTATTTCAATAAAGATATTATGATATTGTGGACGAAAATATTAGTAGCATGTGTGCCAGCTGCTATTATAGGCGTATTTTTCGACGAAGTATTTGAAGCATTATTCTATAATCCATTTTGCATTGCACTTGCTTTAATTGTATTTGGAATTGCTTTTATTATAGTAGAAAACTTAAATCGAAAAAAAGATGGTAAAAAATTGAAAGAAAGTAATTCACAAATCTCCTATAAAGATGCTATTATTATTGGGATTTTTCAATTATTAGCAGCTATATTTCCAGGAACCTCGCGTTCAGGAGCAACTATTATTGGAGGTTTGCTAATTGGTTTATCCAGACCAAATGCAGCAGAATTTACGTTTTACCTAGCTATTCCAACGATGTTGGGAGCAAGTTTGCTAAAATTAGTGAAATTTGGATTTGCCTTTACAGGAAAAGAGCTAATTATTTTATTAGTAGGAATGGTAATATCTTTCTTAGTATCTGTATTAGTCATTAAATTCTTAATGAACTATATCAAAAAACATGATTTTAAACCATTTGGCTATTATAGGATTGCTTTAGGTATTATAGTATTAATTTATTTTTGTTTGGTAAGA
Organism: uncultured Clostridium sp.; assembly: GCA_946565805.1. GTDB lineage: Bacteria > Bacillota > Clostridia > TANB77 > CAG-508 > CAG-269. The sequence goes on along the minus strand of CAMNWO010000009.1, from coordinate 43,246 downwards.
TAAGTAAAAAAATAATTCCCAGATAATTTTTGAAAACTATCTGGGATATTTTTTATTCAATCTTTCGATTACTTCTATCATTTGAATGTGCACACATTTTTTCATATTCTTTACACTTAATCTTATAATCCATTTGCATGCATAAATAACGATAATAACTACAAGCCTGTTCATATTGCATCATCATTTCATTCATATCCATATTAGGAGGAGGCATGTTATAATCCATAAAAGGAGGCATAAATCCATTATTAAAATCTCGTTCCATAAAAATCAACTCCTTACTTTTGGTTTTGAGATGGTTGAGACGATTGAGACGGTTGAGACGGTTGAGACGGTTGGGGACAGTCCTTTTGTGTCTCAATTTAAATCAATAAGATATTAGGTATAATAAAAATAGTTAAATTGAGACACAAAAGGACTGTCCCCAACCGTCTCAACCGTCTCAACCGTCTCAAAAGAACTGGCTCCAACCATCTCAAAACCATCTTAAAAATCATGATAAATCAAAATTAAAAAAGGGAAAAATATTCATAAATATGTAACTATAAAATGCTGCAAATAACCCATGCAATAATTTTCCATACACATAAGGTTTTATTGATAAATCCGTTTTAGATGTAATGCTCCAAACTTGAAGAAGAATAGAAATACCACCAAAACCTAGTAGAAAAGCGGCGAAAATAATATTCAAAGAAATCTTTTTACAAGCAATAGAAGAAATAATATTGATTCCATTTGTGATTTCTAGTATGCCAGTTAAAATTCCTTGAATAAAAGTAGTATCAACATTCAAAAACTTAAAAATAGGTGCTAGTAAAAGGGTAAAACCATTTAATAGACCACTTGCTTTAAGAATAGAAATGATACTAGAAAAAATAACAACAAAACCTCCAATTAAAAGAATAGTAGAAATACTACTAGTAATACTTTCTGCTAGGGTTTCTCCTAAATTGGAAAAAGAGGCAGTTTTTTTAGTAGAATTAACAATATTAGAAGATGAGGTACTATTAAAAGTACTTTTTCCTTTTTTCCAATAACGAAAAAGAAAGCCAACAGTAATACAGGCTAATAAATGTGTAATAAATAATAAAATGCCAATACTTGTATTACCAAACATTAGAATACCAACAGTTCCAATTATAAACAAGGGGCCAGAATTATTGGTAAAACTAAGCAATCTTTCACATTCTTCTTTGCTACAAATGTTATTTTGTCTAAAATTACTAGCAATTTTGGCACCAACAGGATATCCACTAATAATTCCCATAATAAAAGCAAAAGCACCCTCTCCTCGTACATTAAAAAGTGGTTTCATTAGAGGATTTAATAAATTTCCTAATAAAGTGACCATGTTAGTGTGCATCAATAATTCTGTTGCTACAAAGAAAGGAAAAAGAGATGGTACAACAGAAGTTGCCCAAAGTTGCAAACCAGATTTGACAGCAGGAAGATTGCTTTTTGAGAAGAGTAACAAACAGAAGGTAAAGCCTAGAAAAAGCATAGGTAATAGATTTCTTTTTAATTTTACGACATAGATATTGGTTTTGGTAAACATGTAAGACCTCTTTCCTAAAAAAGTAATCTATTATACTATATTTAGCAAAAGGCAGATTATGATAGAAATAAAAGAATTTTATTGATATTAGTACAACATACTTTTTTAGAATTTTGTTTGTTGTAAAAATATAGACATAATTCTTCTTTTATTGATAAAATTCTTATAAGAAACAGAAGAATAAGGAGAAAAAAATGAAAAAAAATAAAGGAATTACACTAATTGCCTTAGTCATAACCATCATCATTTTACTAATTTTAGCAGGAGTGAGCATAACAACTTTAACTGGAACAAATGGATTATTAACCAAAACCAATACTGCTAAAACTCAAACAAAAAAAGCAAATGCAGAAGAACAAGTGAAAATTGCGGTAGTAGGAAGTTTTAATGATAAAGGAAAAATAACGGCAGATAACGTAAAAGAAGAATTAAGAAAGATACCTAACGTAGGAGAGATAAGAGATACAGATGGTGGTTTTCCAATTGAAGTTGATTTAGATGGATATACCTTTGTAATTGATGAAAATGGAAAAGTAACTAAAAAGGCAGTAAAACCAATTGTAAATTATACCTTAAGTACAGAGAAACAAGTAGCGGAAGGAACAGAAGTAATCATAACGGTTACAGCGACCATAGGAGAAGGAGAGACAATAACAAAGATATCAAAACTAGATGAAACACTCTCAACTAATACAGATACCACTAGTTTTTCAGTTACAACAAATGGAATTTATACTGTTTTGGTAGAGGCAAGCAATGGAGAAATAACTACTACTGAAATAGCAATAACCAATATTGGAACGACAGAAATCTTCTCAAATATTTATACATCAACACAAACTTATACAGACCCAACTGGAAAAACCGCAAAAATACCAGAGGGATTTGCAGTGGGAATTTCAAGTACGATTAATAAAATAGATAATGGATTAGTTATAACAGACACTATTGATGAAAATCACAAGAGTACAGGGAATGAATTTGTATGGGTGCCAGTAAATAATCCTACAGATTTTAAGAGAGTACAAGGATATGGCGAAGGAAATGAGTATTATTTTTCTCAGTCTTATGAACCAAATACAAAAAAAGGATATCCCAACGAGAAAACGGAATATTCTAAAATGTATAATAGTGTAACAAATTCTAACAACAAAGGATTTTACTTTCGGTCGATATGAAGCTGGAAAAGAAAATAGTAAAGTAGTAGTAAAAAAGAATAAACCTGTTTATAATAATATTGATTGGGGGAAGAGCCTGAATGATGTCACAGAAGGAGCTGTGAAATTGGCTAAAGACTTTATTAATGACAAATCATATAAAAAAGAGCTAACAAGTACACTAGTGTATGGAATACAATGGGATACAACTTTAAAATTCCTTAATGACGAGAAATACTTAAAGGACAGTACAGGAAAAGGTTGGTACAGAGATAATTATAAGAACGGAAATCCAAATCATCTTACAGGGAAGAATGTAGATAGCAATAGTAGCAACAGAATAAAAAATATTTATGATATGGCGGGAAATGTAGATGAATGGACGATGGAGACTTGTGGAGTTAATAGAATTAAACGTGGAGGGAAATACTATTTTTCTTATGGAAATGAAGAGCCTTCATCAGAACGAACATTACAAGGATATGAAGGAAGAGAATGGACTGGATTTCGTATAGTTTTGTATTTAAATATTTAAAAAAGATGCAGTAAAATAAATAGACTGCATCTTTTTGCATCTAATTTATACAGTAGTATTTTCTATAGAAAACTTGCAATTTTCGTCAAATTATAGTAGAATAAAAAACGTAAAAATACGCATAAGATATACAAAAATAAAAATAAAAGGAAGTGATTTCTTGGATATCAAAAAACAAATAGAAACCTTACAAATAACTAAAGAACAAGTGCAATATCAAGAACCTATGAAAAAGCATACAACATTTAAAATTGGGGGACCAGCTGAATGTTTTATTCAAATAGAAAAGCAAGAAGAACTAAAACAAATTTTAAAAATAGCAAAAGAAAACAATATACCAATAACTATCATAGGAAATGGAAGTAATTTATTGGTTTTAGACGAGGGGATAAAAGGAATTACCTTAAAAATAAAAATAGAAAAAATAGAAATCCAAGAAAAAGAAAATGAAATACAAATCACAGTAGGAGCAGGAGAAAAGCTAGGAAAATTAGCACGGAATTTGTTTAAAAGAAGAAATCACAGGAATGGAAGAATTGTCTGGAATACCAGGAACAATTGGAGGAGCCATTCGTATGAACGCAGGAGCACATGGCAAAGAAATGAAAGACATTGTAAAAACAGTGAAATGTGTTGATTACGAAGGAAACGAAAGAGAATTTATCAAAGAAGAATTAGCATTTGATTACCGAACCAGTATTTTTAAAAAAGAAAAATACATTATTACAGAAGTAACCATAGCCTTACAAAAAGGGAAAAAAGAAGAAATTAAAGCAAAAATGGAAGAATATGCAACTTATCGAAAAGAAAAACAGCCAATTGAATATCCAAGTGCAGGAAGCACTTTTAAAAGAGGGACTGACTTCATCACGGCTAAATTAATAGATGAAGCAGGTTTAAAAGGATATGCTATAGGAGATGCCCAAATAGCAACCAAACATGCAGGTTTTGTAATTAACAAAGGAGAAGCAACAGCCAAAGATGTTTTAGCGCTAGTAAAATACGCACAAGATACAATTTACCAAAAATTCCAAAAGAAAATAGAATTAGAAATTGAAGTAATAGGAGAGAATGGCTAAAGTGTACATGGCTCAATTTGTCCATTAATGGTCAAGTTGTGTCTGTCCTAATTTGACCATCAAACAAGAAAGGAAAAGGAAAAATGAAAGGTTTTATGCAGTGGTTTAAAGCAAGTAGCAAAATGAAAAGATGGATATTTTTAATATTAATAGGAATTATACTTGCTTGTTATGGATTAGCAGAAATATTAGTAACAAAAGAAATTTCCTTCCAAGAAGTAGGAAAAGTAATTGCTATTTTCGTAATAGGATTTATCTCAATTGTATTAGGATTAATTTTCTTAAATAAAAGGACATTAGAAATTTTAATTGAAGCAACAGATGATAGGATGGAGAATAAGAAAAATGTTAATGTAAAATCATTAATCTTCAATAAAACGGTTTATGACCAAGGACCTAATGTTGTAGTAATAGGTGGAGGAACTGGGCTAAATACAGTGCTTTCTGGATTAAAAAATTACACAAGCAATTTAACAGCAATTGTTACAGTATCCGATTATGGAGAAGGAGTTACTAATTCAAGAAGAGAACTAGAAATGCTACCATTAGGAGATGTAAAAGACAGTATTATTTCTCTTGCTTCAAAAGAAACAGAAATAGGTAAGTTATTTAATCATGAATTTACCAAAGGAAAATTAGAAGGACTTAGCTTTTCAGATATCTACTTTTCAGCTATGAAAGAAGTAAATGGGAATTTTGAAGATTCTATTATAAAAAGTAATGAAGTATTAAGGATGATAGGAAAAGTTATACCTGTTACATTAGATGAAATGAACATTGTTGCAGAATTAGCTAATGGTTATATGGTAGAAGAAAGAGCTAGAATTCCAGAAGTAGTATCTGAAAAAATAACTACTATTAATCGTATTTTTCTAAATCCATCTAATTGCAGACCAACTCCAGGTGTAGTAGAAGCTATCAAAAAAGCAGACTGCATTATCATTGGACCAGGTAGCCTTTATACCAATGTTATCCCAAACTTATTAGTAAATGGTGTGGCAAAAGCAATCAAAGAAAGTCCTGCTATTAAAGTATATATTAGTAATATTATGACAGAACCAGGACAGACAGACGATTATAGTGTATCTGACCACTTAAATGCTATTATAGAACATTGTGGAAATGGAGTAGTGGATTATTGTATTTATGATACAGGAGAAGTCATACCTGAATTTATTAAAAGATATAATAGCGAAGGGCAAGATCTAGTAGAACAAGACATTGATAAAGTAAGGGGAATTAAATTTTTACAAAGAAATCTATCTATGATAGCGAATGATCATATTAGACATGACCCTAATTTAGTAGCAGCTTCTATTATTGAATTGATTTGCGATGATTTGAAATATCAAGATAAACAAAATGATCCACAATATTTAATGCTAAACAACAAATTAAGAGAAGAGAAAAGAATTAGCAAAGTAAAAAAAGCAATGGAAAAAAGGGAAAGAAAAGAACAAGCTGAAAATGCAGGAAGACATACAGCCAAACTAGAAAAGAGAAAAAGTAAATTTAGCAATAAGTATAGTGAAAGAATTGCCTCCATTCGTGAAGCTGATGAGAAAGCTAGAATTAAAACACAAAAAGAACAGGTGAAGAAAGAGAAGAAAAAAGTAACAAAAAAAAGAACTTTCAATGGAATGAAACCAAAAGAGACAAAGACCAAGCCTAAGAGTGCAAGAGGTATGAGAAGAAAGGGATAAAAATATGGAGATAACAAAGGAAAAATTGAATTTAGAAGAAGGACTAAAGAAAGAATGGATAATCACAAATGGAATAGGTGGATTTAGTTCATCTACAGTCATTCGGAGCTAATACTAGAAAATACCATGGGCTATTAATTGCACCATTGACACCTCCAGCTAGAAGATTTTTAATATTATCCAAATTAGATGAAAGCATAGAAATTAGAAATAAAAAATATGATTTGTATACCAATATATGCCAATCTTATATTTCACATGGTTATGAATACCAAGAAGAGTTTAGAAGAGATTATATCCCAATTTTAAAATACAAAGTAGGAAAAGTAGAAATCACCAAAATGATATGTATGGAATATGGTCATAACACAGTAGGCGTATTTTATAAAATAAAAAACGAAGGAACAAAAGCAAAATTAACAATAGCACCAATTGTGAATTTTAGAGATTTTCATCAAATGAATACAGGACATAACTTTGAGGTACAACAAACTACGAACAAAACAAAAGTAAAATTGGTGATTGATGGAAATTCTCAAACTCCAATTTATATGAACTTATCAGAAGGAGAATACATACAACATCAAAATGATACTTTTTCGAATATGTTTTATATCGAAGAAGAAAAAAGAGGATTTTATCCAGAAGAAAACCATGTAGTACCAGGTGTTTATGAAATACAAATACCAGCTAAGACAGAAAAAGAAATTTTCTTTGTTTGTTCTTTAGAAGAAAACATAGAGCAAAAAAGTGTAAGAAAGTTTATCAATAATGAAATCATTCGATTAGGAGAAATGTTTAATGAATCTTTATTGATTGATAATCGAAAGCAAAAGAAAACAACAAAAGAAATAGAAAAAGATGACCTAATTAGAACTTATTTAATGGCTACGGATAACTTTGTTGTGTATCGTCCATCTTTTAATCTACATACCATTATGGCGGGATATCCTTGGTTTCTAGATTGGGGAAGAGATACCTTAATTGCATTTGAAGGAATTTTGTTGATACCAAAAAGATTTGAAATAGCAAAAGAAGTTTTATTAACCATGGTTCGAGACGTTAAATTTGGATTGGTTCCTAATGGGTATTCTGGTTATGATAATCGACCACTTTATAATAGTGTAGATGCTTCTTTACTATTATTTGAGCAAATTCAAAAATACATTGCTTATACAGGAGATTATGACTTTGTAAGAGAAAAACTATATCCTATTTTGCAAGACATTATAGAAAATTATTGCCAAGGAATCGATGTCGATGATAATAACATTTATTTAGATACAGATGGACTAATCGTTTCTGGAACAGACCAAACTCAAAATACTTGGATGGATGCTAAATATGATGGAGTAGCCATTACCCCAAGAAATGGTAAAGCAGTAGAAGTAAATAGCTTGTGGTATAATGCTAACTGTATTATGGCAGAACTTTCTAAAAAGTTTAAACATCCATTGCTTGCCAAAAAATATAAAGACATAGCAGAAAAATGTAGAATAGCATTTCAAGAGAAGTTTTACAATGAAGAAAAAGAATGTTTATATGATGTGCTAGGAGATGGCAAAGTAAGACCAAACCAATTATTTGCTTTAAGTTTAACCTATCCTGTATTAGAACCAAATTCAGAGCAAGCAAACCAAATGCTAGAAACAGTAGAAAAGAAATTATTAAATGCATATGGCTTAAAAACATTAGCTAGAGGCGAAGAAAACTATGTAGAAATCTATGAAGGCAGTCCAGAAAAGAGAGATACTAGTTATCACCAAGGAATCACATGGCCATGGTTATTGGGATTGTATTATAATAGTTTAAAAAATACTGTACAAGCAACTAAAAATATAAGTGAAAAGAAAATGTGGGAAGAGAAATTGGAAAAATTTATTGACAAAACGACTAAAACTTTCCAAAAAGAAATTTTTGATAATGGTTGTATTGGGGGAATTGCAGAATTATACGATTCTACTAAACCACAATTGCCAAAAGGAACCATTAATCAAGCTTGGAGTATAGCAGAAGTATTTCGAATTATATTAAGGAAGTAAAAATATGTTATCAATTGAAAATTTAGAAAAAGAATTGAAAAATAGAGAATTGAAAAGTTTATATCTTCTATATGGAGAGGAATTGTTTTTACTAGAAAGTTCTTTGAAAAAAATAAAGAACCTATTTGGTGAAGCGATAAAAGGAATTAATTATATCAATATTGACGAAACAAATTGTAACGAATTAATAGCCGATATCGAGACGCCAAGTTTTGGTTATGAAAAAAAGTTGATTATTGCAAGAAATACAGGATTGTTGAAAAAAGAAGGAAAGAAAAAAAATGCAGAATTAACAAAATTAAAAGAAAGAATAAGTAATTATCTAAAAGAAAATATTTCGACCATAAATGAGAGTGTAGTACTAGTTTTTGTAGAGGAAGAAGCGGATGTTAAACAAGAACTATATACTACAATTGAAAAGTTAGGCGTAGTTTGTAAGTTTGATTATCAAAAGCCAATTCAAATTGAAAAAAGAATCAAAGCTATTTGTAATGGATACAAAGTACAAATTGAAGATGCTACCTTACGATATTTTATTGAATGTTGTGGTACCAATATGCAAGATTTAATTAATGAAATTCGTAAATTAATTGAGTATGCAGGAGAGGGAGGAAAAATACAAAGAGAAGACATTGATAAGCTAACGACTAAAAAATTGGAAAGTGTTATCTTTGATTTAACAGACTCTTTAGGAAAAAAGGAAATTGGAAAAGCTTTACAAGTTTTAAAGAATTTAATTTATGCAAAAGAACCAATCCAAAAAATTTTAATTACATTATACAATCATTTTAAAAAATTGTATTTTGTGAAACTTTCTTTAAAATATAACAAAGATATCATAAGTAGTTTAAATTTGAAACCAAATCAAACTTTTTTAGTAAATAAATATAAGATGCAAGCGAATTATTTTACACAAAAGGAACTGCAAGGAATGCTACAGAGTTTAAGAGATTTAGATTATGAGTATAAGAATGGATTAATTGATCTGCAAGTAGGATTGGAAACAATTCTTTGTAAATATTGTAGTTAAGAACAAAGGGGTAATTTCAAAATTACTCTTTTGTTTTTTATAATTGTACAAGTCGAATTGTGTCGAACGATTTTTCTTGCTTTTTTTGGATGCTTATAGTAAAATAGTAGCGAAGGAGGAAGAGAAGATGAGGAAATTTAATAAAGAAGAAGCAATGGCTATTATAACGTTAGTTAAGCAAGCTGAGACAGGCAATGCAATGGATATAGAAGATTTTTTTGAAGAAATAGAACAAGAAGAAAGGAGTAGAAAACAATACAGAAAAAATATAAGATTAGAATTGAGCCACTAGCAAATCTAGATTATAAGAATATAATATACAATCTAGATTTGCTTTCAGAAAATTGATTTACTAAACATAACGATTTTAAGAATTCTACCAGAAAAATTTGATTATCTCAATCATTTAGAAAACTATAAAATTTTAATTCAAAAATAAAATTTCCAAAAATGTATAATAAAACATCTTAATGAGAAAAATAGAAGAAAGAATAATTTAAGTTAAGGTGATTTTATGTTGAAAAATGAAAAGAAAAAAATAGTAATAGGAATAATAGTGTTTACCATCATGGCTATTATTATCTTAGTCGTGCTTTCTAAAAATAATTCGGTAGAGGCACTATCTAAGTATGGTTCAAGAGGAAGTGAAGTGACACAAATTCAAACTAAATTAAAAAGGTGGGGATACTATAATGGAAATGTAGATGGTATTTATGGGACACAAACATTAAATGCTGTCAAATATTTTCAAAGAAAAAATGGATTAACCCAAGATGGAATAGCAGGGCCAGCAACCCTAAAAGCTATGGGAATCTATAACTCTAGTTCAAGTTCCTCTAGTTCTAGTAATTCAAGCAATGTTAATTTATTAGCAAGGCTTATTTATGGAGAAGCAAGAGGAGAACCATATACAGGACAAGTAGCAGTAGGAGCAGTTGTTATGAACCGAGTAAGAAGTAGTAGTTTCCCAAACAGTATTTCAGGCGTTATTTATCAATCTGGATCTTTTGATGCAGTAAGAGATGGACAAATTAACTTATCTCCAGATGCGACTGCTAAAAAAGCAGCACAAGATGCTATCAATGGATGGGATCCTAGTTATGGTGCAATTTACTATTTTAATCCTTCTACAGCAACCAATAAATGGATATGGTCAAGACCAATGACAATAACCATTGGTAGGCATAGATTTTGTAAATAAAAAAGAAAACTCCCAATCAGTGGAAAATTCACTAATTGGGAGAGTTTTCGTTATTCGGCCATGTACACAGGGATAGAGTGTAGTCTAGGTTTTTCAATAGGTTTAAGATTTAAGCCTTTTCGAATATAAGTTTTAATGAATTCTAAAACTTGTTTCGAATCAATGCTGTTATCAATAATTACATGGTTAAAGTAACCGTTTTGACATACACCAAAATATCCTATTGTTTCATTTGAAATAGTTATACAATAGAGCCGATAAGAATGTGTGGATAAAGAATCATTTTTCTTTACCATTAGGTTGCTAACATCCCATTTTGAAATGGATTCGGACGGACCTACAACTTGCTCAGTAATAGCCTGCACTGGTATACAATCTTTTTGTTTTTCCTTCGTTTCTAATTGAAGTTTTTTACTTTCCAGTTGCACTTCTTCTTGTTGTCGATTTTTTCTTAATGATTTTTTCCTTTTTAACTGTTGCTTTTTCCGTTTTACCATACGAAATGGTCTCCTTTCTATTTAGAAATATTATGTTAATATTATACAATAAAGAATATGAAAAGTCAATAAAATCAAAGCAATACTAGAGAAAGACTTGAAAATCCTTGACAAAAACCTAGCAAATTGATAAGATGTATTTGAATTTTAGCAAGTGGAGGAAAAGATGAGATTATATCCTAATCAACACTTAAAAAAAGTAGAACAAATAACCATACAATTTTTAGAAAAAAACAACATCAAAGCCTTAATATTGGATGTAGACAATACACTAATAGATTACAACAGAACCATGAAAGAAAGTGTCATCCAATGGGCAAAAGACTTAAAAAAGCAAGGAATAAAATTATACATACTATCTAACACAAACCATAAAGAAAAAGTAGAAGAAGTGGCTAACAAATTGGAAGTGCCATATCGAAATCTGGCTAAGAAACCATTGAAAGCAGGATTTTTGAAAGTGCAAAAAGAATTACAAGAAAAACCAGAAAACATAGCGGTTGTGGGGGATCAAATCTTTACAGATGTAATCGGAGGAAATCGATGTAACATGTATACCATTTTAGTTGACCCAATTAATCCAAAAGATTTTTGGTATACAGCATGGAAAAGACCATTGGAGAATAAAATAAAAGAAAGATATCAACAAAAAACGAAGGAGAAATAAAATGTATTTTAATGATGTACATATCGTTTATTATGTAATAGTAGCTATTTTAGGATTAATCGTGGGACAGCTAATTGACTGGGCGAATAAAAGATTACCAGAATATAAAAGTGTCATTTCAAAAGATATCATAAATGAATACAAAATCAATTTTAAGCCAAACTATGTATTAATGATATTGACTTCAGTTATCTATATAACTTTACTTTATACTTTTGGCATCAAAGATACTTTAATTGCTAATTTAGACTTAATCAAATTTTTAATATTAGCACCAATGTTATTATCAGCATGTGTTATCGACTTTAAGTTACAAATTATACCAAATCGATTAAACCTAACCATTTTTGAATTAGGATTTATATTTGCGTTTTTATATGGACTATCCAATGTAGCCATTACCATTAATATGTTATTAGGAATGCTAGCAGGTGGCGGAATCTTCTTAGCAATAACACTATTAGGAGGACTTTTTTATGGAAAAGAGGCGATGGGATTTGGTGATGTAAAATTAATGGGAGCCCTAGGATTATACTTTGGCTTATCAAATATCATTATTATAACATTAGTATCTTTTTTAATAGGAGCGATTCTTAGTATTGTTCTATTAGCTACGAAGATAAAGAAATCAGATGAATACATACCTTTTGGACCTTTTATTGTAATTGCTACTTTTATTAGTATGTATATACCATTTGAACAAATTAAAACTATTTTAATGCAAATTTTTACCTTAGGAATGTACCAAGCATAAATTTGAAAAAGGGAGGAAGAAATGAACGCTAAATTACAATGGTTAAGAAATAAAATGGCAAGTTTAGATTTGCAAGGATTGATATTAACCAATCCTGTTAATATACGATATTTAACAAATATTGAAGCAGAAGGCATTTTCCTTTTAACAAGAAAAGAAAATATCTATATAACAGATGCTCGCTATATTGAACAAGTTCATAGTATATTAACATTATTTGATGAGATTATTGTATATGATGTTCATGATGTATCAAAAGACGATTATGAGAATTTCTTTTTATTCTGTGAAAATGTAGGATTTGAAGAATATGATATTTCTTATGCAAAATACAAAGATTACATTCGAAAATATAAAATTCATAATTTTGTAGAGACCGAGCATATGATAGAAAAACAAAGAATGATAAAAGATAAAGAAGAAATTAGCAATATAGAAAAAGCATGTGAAATAACAGATAATTGCTTTAAATATATTTTATCTTATATTAAACCTGGTATGACAGAAAAACAAATAGCCAATGAAATAGAAGATTATTATAAACAAAGGACCGATGGATTAGCCTTTGAAACCATAGTAGCATCTGGAGAAAATACATCAAAACCACATGCAGTACCAACAGATAGAAAAATACAAGAAAAAGATATCATTACCATTGACATGGGATGTAAGGTAAATGGGTATTGTTCTGATATGACAAGAACCTTCTTTGTAGGAGAAGTACCAGAAGAAGTTAAGCCAATTTATGATTTGGTATTGAAAAATCAAAAACAGATAGGAGAACAATACAAAGATGGAGCAAGCACAAGAAGCTTGGCTAAAATGGTAGAAAATGATTTTAAATTTCATGGATATGATTTAGTTCATAGCCTAGGACATGGAGTTGGATTGGATATTCATGAAGCACCTTATATAAGCTACAATTCTGATACTCAACTTAAGGAAAATATGGTAGTTACTAACGAACCAGGAATTTATTTACCAGGGAAATTTGGTGTAAGAATTGAAGACACGGTTCAAATTACAAAATTTGGTTGTATAAATTTAACCAAATCTGAGAAAAATTATATTATAATATAAGTGATAGACGTTAGTGTAAATGTAATACTTGATTTTTCTGGAAATATGTAGTAAAATAGATAAGTAAAACAAATAAGAGAGGAGAAATAATTATGGCATCAGTATACTCAGCAGGAGATTTTAGAAATGGAACCACATTTGAAATGGAAGGAAATGTATATAGAATAGTAGAATTTCAACACGTAAAACCAGGAAAGGGATCTGCATTTGTAAGAACAAAATTAAAAAATGTAATTACAGGAGCAACATTAGAAAAGACATTTAATCCATCAGATAAATATCCAGCAGCAGAAATCGAGAAAAAAGTAATGCAATATTTATACAATGATGGAGGGTTATATTATTTCATGGATAATGAAACTTATGACCAAATGCCATTAAATGAAGAACAATTAGGAGACTGCTTAAAATATTTAAAAGAAAATATGGAAGTAACCATACTTTCTTATAAAGGAAAAACATTTGCAGTAGAACCACCAACATTTGTAGAATTAGAAGTTACATATACAGAACCAGGATTTAGTGGTAACACAACAACAACATCAGGAAAACCAGCAAAATTAGAAACTGGTTTAGAAATCCAAGTTCCATTATTCGTAAATATTGGAGATATTTTAAAAATTGATACAAGAACATGCGAATACATGGAAAGAATTTAAGAAAGGACTGACAAAATGGGAAACTTAAAAAACGAATACAAAAGTTTTTTAGACGACATAGAAAAAAATATAAAAAATAAAGAAGACCTAGAATATATCAAAGGAAGATTTGCATCTTTCGTAGATGTTATCATAGACCAAATGGACTACATCATAGAATATAAATCAGCAGAAATAGAAAAAATAGAAGGCATACAAAATCAACTAAATGAAAGAATGGAAAAAATGCAACAAGTAATTGACAACATTGAAAAAGACATTTATGCAGAAGAAGGTTTTGACTTTGAAATTGTTTGTCCATACTGCAATTATGAATTTATTATCGATGTAGACGAAAATAAAACAGAAATTGAATGTCCAGAATGTCAAAATGTGATAGAATTAGATTGGTCAGGAGACATAGAAGAAGGAGAAAGCAATCAAGGATGTTCAGGAAACTGTCATGGATGCCATGATTGTGATGAAGATGACGACATGTAAGGAGCATTGGGGACGTTTCTTTTTGCTCCTTTTGGAGCAGTTAGGGACACATCTTTAAAATAAAATGAAAAAGTTGTTATAGCAGTTATTTAAATTTTATGCTGATAACAACTTTTTTTGTGAAATTAAAAATAATTTAAGGGATTAACATACTTTCCGTCAAGACGAATACCAAGATGAAGGTGAGGTCCAGTAGTAGCACCATTTGTTGGATTTCCTTCCGAATCAAAATATTGATTTCCTTTTACACCATATACATTTTTAGGACCAACTTGTCCGAATTACTTGTCCTTGCTTGATTTTGTCTCCAACAGAAACCATCCAATTGGGATCACAATGACAATAACTTACTTTATAGTTAGCAAAAGAAAGTGTTATGGTATAACCACCAGCGCCTAGAAATTCTCGAAAAGTGATTTCACCATCATGAACTGCAATAAATTTGCTACCAGGAGGAGCAGGAATGTCAATTCCTGAATGGGAAGAAGAAGCTCCGTGAAGTAGGGGAAGTGCGTTTGCCAAAAGGAGAGCTTACTTTTGTATAGCCAGGAATAGGCCAAACAAAACCATTGGGATTGAAATCTAAAATTTCACCATGGGAATAATTGGAAAATGAAAAATTATTAGTATTAAGAATAGGAATAAAAAAGATACAAATGAGTAATACTAAAAGAATAAAAAGAGTATAAAAGAATTTTGAATTTTTAAAAATGGAAATCACCTCTCGAATTAAGATTTAGAATAAAATGTGTTTTTATATTTGAAAAAAAGCTTATAAGCTGGATCGCTTTAAGCTATTATTAAAAATTGGCAGGGGTAGAAGGACTCGAACCCTCACAGGCGGTTTTGGAGACCGATGTGCTACCATTGACACTATACCCCTATATTTGTAAATACATTTACTATCTTAGCACAAAAAATAGAATTTAGCAATATTTTTTGAAAAAATTCTTGACTTTTTTTTAATCTAATAATATAATATATGAAATTAAATAATTACGGTGAAGAAGAAAAAGTATGAGAATATTCATTTTTAGAGAGCTAGTGGCGGTGAAATACTAGCAATGAATACATATGGGGAGCTTTGGAGTAAATTTTAAATTAAGGTGCTTAAAATTTTTAATTTTAAGAATTAGGGTGGAAACGCGGAAATATAAACTTTCGTCCCTAGCAAGGTAATGCTAGGTTTCGAAAGTTTTTTTGTTGAACTAAAGCAAAATAAAAAAAGATGAAAATCAGCATTATACTTAGTAAAAGAAAGAGGAGGAATTTTTATGGTAAAATCAATGGACACTTTAGTAGCACTTTGCAAAAACAGAGGATACGTATATCCAGGATCAGAAATTTATGGAGGATTAGCAAACACATGGGACTATGGACCTTTAGGTGTGGAGCTAAAAAATAATGTAAAAGAAGCATGGAGAAGAAAATTTATTAGAGAAAACAAATATAACGTAGGATTAGATGCAGCAATTTTAATGAACCCAACAACTTGGGTAGCTTCAGGGCATGTGGGAGGATTTTCAGATCCATTAATTGACTGTAAAGAATGTAAAACAAGACACAGAGCTGATAAAATGATTGAAGAATGGATGCATGAAAACAACTGTGAAGAAATTGTAGATGGATGGCCAGATGAAAAAATGATAGCTTATATGGACGAACATGGAATTAATTGTCCAAATTGTGGGGCACATAATTTTACAGACATTAGAAAATTTAATTTAATGTTTAAAACATTCCAAGGAGTAACAGAGGATGCTAAATCTGAAATTTATTTAAGACCAGAAACAGCACAAGGAATCTTTGTAAACTTCAAAAATGTAATGAGAACAACTAGAAAAAAATTGCCAATGGGAATTGCCCAAATTGGTAAAGCATTTAGAAACGAAATTACACCAGGTAACTTCACCTTTAGAACAAGAGAATTTGAACAAATGGAATTAGAATTTTTTTGCAAGCCAGGAACAGATTTAGAATGGCAAGAATACTGGAAAGAATTCTGTAAACAATGGTTATTAAACCTAGGAATGACAGAAGAAAACATTAGATTAAGAGATCATACACCAGAAGAATTATCACACTATAGCAATGGAACAACAGATATTGAATATGCATTTCCATTTGGATGGGGAGAATTATGGGGGATCGCTGACAGAACAGATTATGACTTAAGAAGTCATATGAATGTTTCAAAAGAAGACTTCCAATATACAGACCCAGAAACAGGAGAAAAATTTATACCATATTGTATCGAACCATCTGTTGGAGCAGATAGAGTAACGCTAGCATTTTTATGTGACAGTTATGAAGAAGAACAATTAGCAGATGGGGACACAAGAACTGTATTACATCTACACCCAGCCTTAGCACCATTTAAAGTAGCAGTATTACCACTTTCTAAAAAATTATCAGAAAAAGCAGAAGCTATTTACACAGAACTTTCTAAAAAATTCATGTGTGACTATGACGAAGCTGGAAGTATTGGAAAACGTTATAGAAGAGAAGACGAAATTGGAACACCATATTGTGTAACTGTCGATTTTGATACATTAGAAGATGATACAGTAACAGTAAGAGATAGAGATACAATGGAACAAATTAGATTAAAAATTGATGAAGTAGCAGATTGGGTACAAGAAAAATTAGAATTCTAAAATCGAAATACCACTTTTAGGGAATTACCTAAAGGTGGTATTTTTTGTCCTAACAAGTAAAAATATAGGGACATAAATTTTTTTTTACTTATAAATTTCTCTCATATAAATCTTTAATGAAAACGTCTTTTTCTTCGAAATTATCTACAAAACCAACCTTGGCCATTTCAGCATTCTCATTCAAACCTTGTACCCAAACAGGGCGATTATCATAAAAAATATCAAACTTCTCATCATTGTTCAAAACGGTATAAATTCTTTCTAAATTCATATATAAAACCTCCAATCTGCTATAATAAAAGTATATCCACAAAAAATAGAAATATAACAAGTTGACGAATAAAATTATTTACGATACAATAGAAAAGACTAGGGTGATGATTTTGGGGACGGAGGAAAAAATCAGCCCTAAAAACATCAAAGGAGGAGAATTTTATGAAAATACAATATCAAGATAAAGTGTTAGAAATACAAAGTAAAATAAGGATAAAAGAATTATTAAAAGAAGAGATAGAAAAAAGTGAGTATCCAGTGATTGGTGCTATTTTTAATAACCAATATGTAAATTTAGAACATGAATTAAACCAAGATGGTGAAGTTAAATTAATTGATATTGCTTCAAAAGAAGGAACAAAAATTTATCGTAGAACGATTATCTATATTTTAGGAAAAGCAGTAGAGGAAGTATGCCCAGGAAAAAAAATAATGGTAAATTATCAATTACCAAATTCTATGTTTTGTGAATTAGAAAATACAGAAATAACAGAGGAACTAATTCAAAACCTGAATGATAAAATGCATCAAATTGTTCAAAGAGATTTACCAATTAAACAAGTAGTTATGACGCGTGAACAGGCAAAGGAATTTTATGAAAAAAATCATATATCTAAAGGAAGACTACAATTTGACCTAGTAGAAAATCAAGAGATTTTTATGTATTATTGTGAAGATTATTATAATTATTGTTATGGGACTATTGCTAACCGAACTGGCATTACAAAAGTGTTTGAAATTATAAAATATGAAGATGGATTTTTAGTAAGATATCCAAGTTCTGACAAGCCAGGACAATTACCAAAAATAATTCAAACTAAAAAGTTAGCTTGGGCATTAAACGAATATGATGATATTCATAAAATATTAAATGTAAATACAGTTTATAAACTAAATAAAGCAATAGAAGAAGACAACATCCAGGATATTATTATGTTAGATGAAGCTTTGCATGAAAAGAAAATTGCTAATATAGCAGATCAAATTGCCAAAAATAGAAATGTAAAAATGATATTAATTGCAGGACCATCTTCTTCTGGAAAGACGACATTTGCTCAAAGATTAGGAATTCAATTACGAATTAATCATATTAAACCAGTAACTATTTCAGTAGATAATTATTTTGTTGAGAGAAAAGATACACCAAGAGACGAAAATGGAAATTATGATTTTGAGTGTATTGAGGCAATTGATATAGAGTTATTTAATGAACATCTAACAAAACTTTTAAAGGGAGAAGAAATAGAAATACCAGAATTTGATTTTCATGTAGGGACCAAAAGATATAACGGTAAGAAAATGAAGTTAGAACCAGATCAAGTATTAGTAATTGAGGGAATTCATTGTTTAAATGACAAATTAACCAGTAAAATAGAAAAAGATCAAAAATATAAAATTTATATCAGTGCATTAACGGTATTAAACATGGATCGATACAATCGAATTTCTACAACCGATACACGATTAGTTAGAAGAATCGTAAGAGATAATCAATTTAGAGGTTACGACGCTAAACACACAATAGGAACATGGTACATGGTAAATAGAGGAGAAGAAAAGAATATTTTCCCATATCAAGAAGAAGCAGACAGCATATTTAATACATCTTTAATTTATGAATTAGGAGCTTTAAAAAGAATTGCAGTACCATTACTAGAAGAAATTAGAAAAGAAGAGCCAGAATATGCAGAAGCTCAAAGACTAATCAATATGTTAAAATACTTTAAAACCATACCAGCAGAATATGTACCAACCAATTCACTTTTGAAAGAATTTTTAGGGGGCGGAAGTTTCAAATATTAGGAGCATTGGGGACGTTTCTTTTTGCTCCTTTTGGCGCAGTTAGGGACACATCTTTAATGAGAAAGAGGGAAAAAGAAAATGCAATCAAGAAATTTTGTTGAAATTGATGAAGAATTTATATGTGAAAATTGTGGGAAAAAAGTTCCAGAGCTAGGTTATTCTTGCAGAAACCACTGTCCTTACTGTTTGCATTCAAAACATGTAGACAAAAATCCTGGTGATAGAGAAGAACAATGCCATGGAGATTTAGAACCAGTAAGCCTGGAAATAGATAGTAAAAAGGGATATGTTATTGTTTTTCGTTGTAAAAAATGCGGAGCTATTCGAAAGAATAAATCTGCAAAAGATGATAATATGGACTTAATAATAGACTTGAGTAGTAAACAAATTTGATGAAACAGTAGAAACCAACCTTTTTTGAGACAGTGGGGACAGTGCTTTTGTGTCTCATTTACAACTAATATTTTATTAGTTTTGAATGAGACACAAAAGCACTGTCCCCACTGTCTCAAAAAAGGTTGGTCGCCACCGTCTCTAAATTAGATATCACGGTTTAAGTTTCCATTAGTATATTCTTTTCCTTCCAGACGTTTACCTAATTTGACAGTTTCAACAATGTGATTGATTTTAGAGATATCTTCATCTAAAATATCAATTCTAGCATAGTTAATCAAAAAGTCGTGTGGTGAGACAGAGGTAATTTTACTATTAAATAGAGTTGTTACTGTTTGAGTAGAATCAGGCATAATTGGAAATTTCATATTCAAACGGTCTTTTAAGTAATAAGTATCTTTTTCATTTTGACAACGAGCTTTACACTCAGGATAACATTTGTCTGTTTCACCAAGTAAACAATAATTCATGTTAATAAGAGGGGTTCTTCCATACACAATCATTTCTTTTTGTAAATAATTATAATCACATAAATTTTGAAGTGTCGTTTTATCTAATTCTGGTGAGAAAGTAAAACGGCTAATACCAAGTTTTTTTAGTGATAATACCGTTTGCAAGTTAAACACATTAAAGGTATAATTGGTAACTAATTTGAAATATTTATCCAAGTCAGTAAACAATTCATTTAGCAATTTTATATTGCAAATATTAGAAATAACAAACCCCTTTATTTCATATTTTTTAACAGAGTTTTCTGCATTAGCATAAAACAAATTCTTATAATTTCCTTTTATAATCGTTGGCATATAAATATATAAGGTGAAATTTTTACTCAACGTCTTTAAAATATTGTCATATTTTTTATTGGTAAAGTATTTCAAAGGAATATAAATATTATCGATATCATCACTCAAATTTGAATAATCAAAATCAAGATTTAGGTAATTTAACAAAACAGAAATCTTTGGCGATTGTAGTTTAGTTAAATGTTTGTCAGTTTTTACATAATTTCTCATATTAGAAAGAACATCATCTTTCATTTCATAGTTGAAATTTGATTGCACAATTTCCGTATTAGAAGGCGTAGAATAAGTACGGGAACAATGCATGATAGCATAATCTTGTACTTGTTCTAAAACGTTTCTACGAAGTTCATTTAAAATACTTAGTTTTGGAATAAATACATTATCATCCATAACAATACTTATTTTTTTAAATTGATAGGGAGTAGAAGCTGTTTTTGTAATTTGATTGATAACAGTTTGCCTTTCTAATGGTTTATTTTTAGCTTCTACTGGTAATTCATCTAATTTGTATTCAATTTTTAAATTTTTATATAAGGCAAGAGAATTAGCCGATGTAACACAAATCGAGATAGGTTTTCCCTTTTGGATCATTACTTTGCAGTTTAAAGAAACTTTTCGATTTTCTTTTTTATAGCTTTCTTTTGCAAAAGCAGACAACTCTTTGGAAGACATTTTATAAATTTTGTCATTACAAGAAATGTTTCCTTTCATTCTTCCCATTATAATGGTTTGTCCTACTTTTGTCTCAGTAATATTTTTGTGATTTTCCATCAATTCGGAAACGGTATAAGAACCAGTTTCATGTTCTAAAGAAATGGTATCACCAATTTTAATAGGTTCTTTTAATTTTACTGTAATAAGACCTTTATTTTTATTATAATTTTGGACTTTTCCTAATAAGAGTCCCATGTTATTAGGTTTATCTTTAAAAACTAAATTTTTATTTGGCTCATTATCTAAATGACCAGAAGAAGACATGCCACGATTAAACACTTGCATTAGCTGTTTTCTATCAGCTTTATCTACAATATAAGGCTCATTGGATAATGCCAAGTCAATGTATTTTCGATAAATTCTAGTAACAGTTGCTACATATTCTGGAGATTTCATCCTGCCTTCTAGTTTTAAGCATTTTACCCCTGCCTCTACAAAAGAAGGAATGTAATCCAAACTGCATAAGTCACGGGTACTAAGTAAATAGCCAGAATTAATTTTCTTATCGTTTTCTAATAATTCATAAGGAAGCCTGCAAGGCCCTGCACATTTTCCACGGTTACCAGAACGTCCACCTAACATACTAGAAAATAAGCATTGTCCAGAATAGGAGATACATAAAGCTCCATGAGCGAAACATTCAATTTCAATTTTAGTATTCTTGCAAATATAGTCAATTTCATTCATAGAAAGTTCTCGAGCTAAGACCACTCTTTTAAAACCAAGATCTTGCAGTTCTAAAGCACCATTTAGATTATGAACAGTCATTTGAGTACTACCATGAATAGGTAAGTCAGGGAAAAGATGTATTAATTGAGTAGCTAAACCTAAGTCTTGGACAATAATAGCATCAATACCTGCATGATAAGCAGTTTTAGCTAAAGAAATAGCATTTTCAAATTCAGTATCTTTAATTAAAGTATTTAACGTTAAATTGGTTTTTACTCCTCGAATTTTAGCATAGTGAATTGCTTTTTCTAATTCCTTTGGACCAAAATTATGAGCAAAAGCTCTTGCGCTAAAAGTTTCAGAACCAAAATATACACTATCTGCACCATTTTGGACAGCAGCTTTTAAACATTCAAAATCACCAACTGGTGAAAGTAATTCTATCATAATAAACCCTTCTTTCTGCAGTTGCCACTGGTTCCGGGTTTAAATGGCAACCACAGATAATTTTTACTAGGTAGGTTGCCATTTAAACCCGGAACCAGTGGCAACCTAAAACTATTATAGCATAAAATAAAATAATTTGTAGAATAAAATTGAAATTAGTTGACGAAAAAAAATGCTAATGATAAAATGAAAGCAAATTAAGAAAGGAAAGAATGAAGCAAATGCAAATTATATTAGCATCTCGGGTCTCCAAGAAGAAGAGATTTATTAGAGCAAATGGGAATAAAAAACTATCAAATTATGATTAGTAAAATAGAAGAAAAAATGGATACAAGTTTACCAATAAAAGAACGAGTTAAAAAGTTATCTTATCAAAAAGCTAAAGCAGTGTGGAACCAAACAGAAGGAGATAGAATTATAATTGGAGCAGATACGATAGTAGAAAAGGATAATCGTATTTATGAAAAGCCAAAAGATGAAGAAGCAGCAGTACTTATGTTAAAAGAGTTAAGTAATTCAAAAGTGAATGTATTAACAGGAATGACAGTTTTAATTCAAGATAAAGAACAAACAATAGAAAAAATAGATGGCATAATAACAGAGATTTATATAAAAGATATGACAGAAGAAGAAATTAGAAAATGGGTTGCTACAGGAAAGGCGATAGACCGTTCTGGCTCTTTTTCGCTTCAAGATGAATTTTCAAGGTATGTAGAAAAAATAGTTGGAGATTTTAATAGTGCAGTTGGACTATCTACTAGTAAGTTGTATGATAGAATAAAAAAATATATATAGGGGGAAAGAAATATGAAAAGAAATAACAAGAAAATAAGTAAAAGAATGATTATGTTTTTGATTGTGTTGAACATTTTGTGTGGAATAGTAACAAACCAAAGCCAAGCAGTAAACGAAACCAATACAAATGTAGATAAAGTAGCAAATACAACTAATACTAGTGGCAATAGGACAGAAAAATCGAATAATGCCAATTTAAGTAACTTGGGAATTCGACCATATGACTTTTCTGGTTTCAAATATGGAATCACATCCTATGAAGTTTCTGTACCAGAAAGTACAGAAACAATAGAAGTTTATGCGACAGCACAAGATGCAAAAGCAAAAATTACAGGAACAGGAAAAAAAGCCTTAGAAAAAGGAGAAAATGCAGTTCAAATAGTAGTTACAGCTGAAGATGGGACAAAAAAAACATATACCATTAATATTATTCGTGAAATACAACAAGAAGAGGAAACAAGTAACGTAATAGAAAACAATGAAAAACAAACATCAAAAGAGGGAAAAGGATTAGCTGAATTAAAAATAAATAATTTAGAATTGGCACCAACCTTTAAAACAAATATATATGAATATACAGTTAAATACATAGGAGAAGATACGAAATTAAATATCGAAACCAAAACAACTGAAGAAGATTATGAAGTTGAAGTAATTGGAAATCATAATTTAGAAGAGGGAGAAAATATCATAACTCTATTAGTAACGAAAAAAGATGGAGAAAATATAGGAACTTACCAAGTGAAAGTTGAAAAAAGTTTAGTTGATAAAGATGCAATAGCAAAAGAAGAGATAGAGAAAAAGGAAAAAATGCAAAAAGCAATTGTTGGAAGTACAATAGCGATAGTAATAATAGTGATTATTGTGATAGTTATTATACGTAGAAGAAATAGAATAATAGAAGAAGAATTTTATGAAGAAATGGAATACGATGACGAAGAAGAGATGCCAATGGCTTTAAAAGAAAGAGCAGAAGAGATGGAAGACCAAGACTTTGAACAAGAAGATGAATTAGAATATGAAGAAGAAACAGAAGATTTTGAAAGTATGTCAAAAGATAAATTAAAACAACAATTTTTAAACAGTTATAATTCCCGGAGTAGAAATAGATTTTGAAGATAATAATACATACCATAATAAAAGGAGAAAAGGAAAATATAAGGGAAAAAGATTTAAATAAAAGAGGGAAATATGAAAATAGAAGAATTGTCAATACAAGAAAAAGTAGGACAAATGATTATCATAGGGATGGATACAAACTATATAACTCCAAGGATAAAAACTATGATAACACAGTATAAAGTTGGTGGTATTATTTTATATCGAAAAAATTTTAATACTTACCAAGAAATGTTGCATCTAATTAACCAGCTAAAAGAAGTAAATAAAGAAAATAGGATTCCATTGTGGATTGCAATAGATCAAGAAGGCGGAAGAGTTAATCGAATGCCAAAAGAAATTTTAAATTTACCATCTGCCAATCAAATTGCAACAAAAGGAGGAATCAGTGAAGTAGAAAAATCGGCTGAGATAATTGGAAAAATATTGAAACAATCGGGATATCATGTTAACTTTGCTCCAGTATTAGACTTGAAGCGATTTAAAAATAATCATGCCTTAGGGGACCGATGTTATGGCGAGAAAAAAGAAGAAGTAGCCCAATATGGAATTGCTGTTATGAAGAAACTACAACAAGAAGGGATTTTATCGGTTATTAAACATTTTCCTGGGCATGGAGCGACAAAACAAGATTCACATTATCTTTTACCAATCATTAAACAAAAAATGAAAAGCTTAGAAAAGGAGGACATGTATCCATTTGAAGAGGCAATTAAAAATGGAGCAGAAGCTATTTTAGTAGGACACTTATTAATCAAAAATGTAACAGGAATGTATCCAGCTTCGTTATCTAGAAAGTTTATTGGAAAATACTTAAGAAAGAAATATCGATACAATGGATTAGTTGTTACAGACGACTTAAAAATGAGAGCAATTCGATTTATTTATGGAGAAGAATTCGCACTAAAAAAGGCTTTTCAAGCAGGAAATGATGTGATTGTATTTCGTTTTAACCAGGAAGAAGAAAGAAAAGCAATAAAAAAGGTTATAAAATTAGTAGAACAAGGGAAGATAAAACAAGGCAGAATTAATAGAAGTGTTAGAAGAATTGTAAAAATGAAAGAAAAATATCATGTTTCTGACGAAAATAAAGCAGAGGGAATTGAAATAAATCAGCTAAATGAAGAGATTAAAAGGATAAGAAAATTATGTGATATAGAGTGAAAAAAGCGTGTAAGAATTAACTTACACGCTTTTTAGAAATGTTGTTAAAATTAGCAACATCCGCCTCTGTTACCACCACAACAACAACAGATTAATAATATAAGGATTATAATCCAGCAACAATCATCACCAAATCCGAATCCACCGCATCCTCTATTTTCTGGCATAGTCTAGACCCCCTTCCATAAAGAAATATGTTTTTATTTAATTTTTCTTTTGTTGTTTTCCTTTGTATGATATATAATATGTGGTGGAGAAAAATGTGTTACAAAATAATAAAAAATATTAATGGTAAAAACATATAGACATAATTCCTTTTAAGTTGATAAAATCTTTATTAGAAACAGAAGAAAATGGAGGAAAGAAAAATGGCAAGAAACAAAGGAATTACATTAGTAGCATTAGTGATTACAATAATTATACTGTTGATTTTAGCAGGAATAAGTATTGCTACTTTAACAGGGCAAAATGGGTTATTAAGTAAAGCAAATATAGCAGGAGAAGAGACGAAGAAAGCGACCTATAAAGAGGTTTTGGAACTATTAGGAATGGAAATAAGACCAGAAAAAATATTAGAACAACTAAGTGCGAAGGAATTTATGGATCGATATGAAGATAAAATAAAAAAAGAAATCGAAAAAGAAGACACCTTGAAGGAGGCTAGAGTAATAAGAAAAAACGAAATAAAAATTCGAGTTATAACAAAGGAAGGGTATGTATTTGATATAGTAGAAAATGAAGTAAAATATGTAGGAGAAGAAGGTGAACTGGTACCAGATTTAGAGGAAGGAGATATTTCCTTTACCATTAATCCAGAAACCCTAACCAATAAGAATATAGAAGTAGCAATAACAACTATCATTGAAGGTTATTCATTACAATATTCAATTGATGACGGAAAAAAATGGGAGATTTACACAAGACCTGTGACTATGGACAAAAATGGAAAAATTCATGCCAGATTATGGAATGGGAAAAATGGAGGAGAATATGCAACTGCTAATGTAACTAATATTGATAAATTACCACCAAAAGTTTTTACGCCAACAGCAACACAGGTCGGAAGAAATATAAAATTAGAAGGAAGTACAGTAGATGAAGAGGCAACAAATTCTTATGGATGTAGTGGGATTGGTAAATACTATTTTAGTAAAGACAATGGAGTTACATGGGAACCAACTGCAGGACAAGAAGGAACAAGCTATACCTTTGAAAATTTAACAATGGGTACAGAATATACCTTCAAAATGAAAGCAGTAGACAAAGTAGGAAATGAAATTGAATCATCAGAGGTATCTGCAATAGTTAAATGTGAGGTTTGTTTAGGAACAGGTATATGTACATATAATCCACTTGGTTATCAAGCGCAAGGAACAACAAGTTATAGCTGTTCGAAGTGTATAAGTGGAACTAAAAATTCTACTACAAAACTGATAGGACATTGTTGGCTATGTGGCTACTCAGACAGTAGTATTATGAAAAGGACTTATAGTTGTTCCCATCAAAAAAGTTATGAACAAGGAAATCCTAACATTGGTTCCCACACCTGTCGAAAATGTAGAGGAACAGGGGTGTATTAATATGATAAAAAAAGACACTACAAAATAGTAATGTAGTATCTTTTTTTATCAATAAAATTAATCTGTTCGCTTTTCTCCTTCGACAAAATGTGATATAATCGAACAACAAGAAGGAGAGAAAAAGGATGTCAGAAAAAACAAAAAAGGTAGGAGAAATATTTAGTGATTATAAAACCAATGCCAATATAAAATATGCAGAAGTAAGAGGCTTAAACGTTATCAAAAAAACAAACACCTTACAAGTTATTTTATATTTAGATGAATATATAGAAATCAAAGAAACATGGTATTTTGAGAACTTTCTAAAAGAAAGATTTAAATTTGAATACATTGATATTGAAATACAATACCATGAAAAAGTAGAAAAGAAATCCATAAAAGACGAATGGAAAAACATCATAGCCTATATGTCACATAAATATCCATTAGCCAAACCCATGCTATTGCTAAAAAGTGATGTAGAAGTAAAAGAGAATACGATATACATTCAAATGCACATCAAAGGAGCCGAATTTTTAAGAGCCAAAAAAACAGATAAAGAATTACAAAAAACGATCAAGAATTTATTTGGACAGGAATATGCAATTGACATTACCGAAAAACTATCAAGTAATGCTATGAAAGAAATGCGCGAGAGCATTCAAAAGCAAGAGGCACAAATTATAGCCCATATAGAAGAAAACCGTCAACAAAAGGAAAGAGAAAACGAAGAGTTGGTAACAGCAACATCAGTACCAGAATACCATGATCCAGATTATGCACCACCAACAGATATAGAAGGCTATATTCCAGACGAAGAAATGCTAATGCCAGAAATGGTAGAAGAACAAGAATATATCATGGGAAAACCATCAAGAGCCAAAGAAAAAAATGTAAAAATCAAAGAAATTACAGCAAATGATGGAAGAGTTACCTTAGAAGGAAGGCTAGTAACCATCAATGTAAGAGAAACCAAATCAGGAAAAGGAATGATAATTTTTGATTTATACGATGGAACAGGAACGATTACCTGTAAATCCTTTGGAAAAGATTACAACGAAGGAAAAGAAATCGAAGAAAAAATCAGTCAAGCCAAAGCCATCAAAGCAACTGGTAAAGCACAGTTGGATAACTATGCAGGAGATGTAACAGTAATGGTAAATACAATTGTCGAAATAAGTGATAATAATTTACCAGAATTACCAAGTGAAGATGAAATAGAAGATACCCCATTAATATTAGGAAGTTCACCTAATATAACAGACCCATTAGTAAAAGTCGAAGACTTAGGAGTGGATGATGGAAGAGTAGCCTTACAAGGGGAAGTTATCTTTACAGAAGATAGAACTTTAAAATCAGGAAAAACCCTATTTAGTTTTGATTTATATGATGGAACTAGTACCATCACTTGTAAAGCCTTTTTGGACAAGGAAAAAGCCAAAAGAAGTATGAAAAGAATTCAAAGTGCGAAAGGCATCATGGTTGCAGGAACCGCACAAATGGATAGTTTTTCAAATGAACTAACCGTTATGGCAAATACCATTGTAGAAATGGAAACAGGACTAAAAAAAGAAACCAGACAAGACGAAGCGCAAGTAAAGAGAGTAGAATTACACATGCATACCCAAATGAGTCAAATGGATGCTATGACATCAGCCAAAGACCTAATCAAAAGAGCCATGAAATGGGGCATGAAATCCATTGCCATTACAGACCATGGAGTCGTACAAGCCTTTCCAGAAGCCCACAAAATGTTGGGATATGACAATCCAGATATGAAAATTTTATATGGAGTAGAAGCCTATTTAGCTCCAGACAAAAACGCAGTTGTGACTAATAGTAAAGGACAAGAAATAGATACGACCTATTGTGTACTAGACTTAGAAACAACAGGATTTTCAGCAACCACAGAAAAAATCACAGAAGTAGGAATTATGAAAGTCAAAGAGGGAGAAGTCATCGACCAATTTAGCTGTTTTGTAAATCCAGAAAAACACATACCACAAAGAGTAACCGAAGTTACTAACATAACAGATGATATGGTAAAAGATGCAGAAACGATTGAACAAGTATTTCCAAAAATACTAGAATTTATCAAAGGTTCTGTTTTAGTAGCTCATAATGCACCATTTGATATGGGATTTTTAAAGCAAAATGCGAAAATATTAGGATATGAATTTGACTACACCTATTTAGATACTTTAAGTTTAGCCAAAGATTTATTTCCAGACTATAAAAAATATAAACTAGGAAAAATTGCTGAAAATTTAGGCATTAAAGTAGAAGTGGCTCATAGAGCATTAGACGATGTAGATACAACTGTTAAAGTATTTAACGTTATGATGGATATGCTAAAAAAACGTGGGGCAAAAACCGTAGATGACATAGACCAAGTAAGCAGTACGGAAGAAGCGAAAAAAGAAGAATATAAAAAATTAAAAACCTATCATGCTATCATTTTGGCAAAAAATTATGTAGGATTAAAGAACTTATATAAATTAGTATCACTTTCTCACTTGCATTATTTTTATAGAAAACCTAGAATTTTAAAGAGTTTATACAAAAAATATTCAGAAGGATTAATTTTACGGAAGTGCTTGTGAAGCGGGAGAATTATACCAAGCCATTGAACTTCGGAAAAACAGATGAAGAAATTGAAACAATAGCCAATGACTATGACTACTTAGAAATACAACCAACAGGAAATAATCAGTTCTTGATTCGAAAAGAAATTGTAAAAGACGAAGAAGCTTTGCGAGATATTAACCGAAAAATTGTAGACTTAGGAGAAAAACTAAATAAACCAGTTGTAGCAACCTGTGATGTTCACTTTATGGATCCACAAGATGAAGTATATAGACGTATCTTAGAAGCAGGACAAGGGTATGCAGATAGCGATAACCAAGCACCATTATACTTAAGAACGACAGAAGAAATGTTAGAAGAATTCAGCTACTTAGGAAAAGAAAAGGCCTATGAAGTAGTAGTAACCAATACCAATTTGATTTCTGATATGTGTGATAGAATCAGTCCAATTTCGCCAGAAAAATGTCCACCACATATACCAGGATGTGAGCAAACCATTAAAGATATTGCTTATGAAAAAGCACACGAATTATATGGAGACCCATTGCCAGAAATTGTACAAGATAGATTAGACAAAGAACTAGACTCCATTATTCGAAATGGATTTTCCGTAATGTACATCATTGCTCAAAAACTAGTGTGGAAATCGAATGAAGATGGCTATATAGTTGGATCTAGAGGTTCTGTTGGTTCGTCTTTTGCAGCCAACATGACAGGAATTACAGAAGTAAATTCTTTGCCAGCCCATTATCGATGCCCAAATTGCAAATATTCAGACTTTACAGACTATGGATACAAAAATGGATTTGACTTACCAGATAAAGACTGTCCAAAATGTGGACACAAATTAGCAAAAGACGGAATGGATATTCCGTTTGAGACCTTCTTAGGATTTAACCGGAGACAAAGAACCAGACATCGACTTAAACTTCTCAGGAGAATACCAAGCAAAAGCACACCGTTATACAGAAGTCATCTTTGGAAAAGGAACAACCTTTAAAGCAGGAACCATAGGAACCATAGCAGACAAAACGGCATTTGGTTATGTAAAAAAATACTTTGAAGAAAGACATATACCAATTAATCGTGCAGAAACCCAAAGATTAGCAGGAGGATGTACAGGAATCAAAAGAACGACTGGACAACACCCAGGAGGAATTATTGTTGTACCAAAGGGAAGAGAAATTTATGAATTTTGTCCAGTACAACATCCTGCAGATGACCCAAACTCTGATATTGTAACCACCCACTTTGATTACCACTCTATCGACCAAAACTTATTAAAACTAGACATACTAGGGCACGACGATCCGACCATGATAAGAATGTTACAAGACATTACTGGAATTGACCCAACCAAAGTACCATTAGATGATAAAGACACCATGTCAATCTTTAGTTCAACCAAAGCACTAGGCGTAACGTCAGAACAAATTCACTCAGAAGTAGGAAGCTTTGGTGTGCCGGAATTTGGAACCAAATTCGTAAGAGGAATGTTAGTAGACACCAGACCAACCACATTTGATGAACTAATTAGAATATCAGGACTATCCCATGGAACTGATGTGTGGCTAGGAAATGCACAAAGCTTAATCGAAGCAGGAACGGTAACCTTACAAGATGCCATTTGTTGTCGAGACGACATTATGATATACTTAATCAAACAAGGATTACCACCAAACCCAGCCTTCAAAATCATG
Source organism: uncultured Clostridium sp. (assembly GCA_946565805.1). Taxonomy (GTDB): domain Bacteria; phylum Bacillota; class Clostridia; order TANB77; family CAG-508; genus CAG-269. Next base: position 12,119 of record CAMNWO010000009.1, on the reverse strand, counting down.
GAGACAGTACGTAAAGGAAAAGCCTTAAAAGACCCAGCAAAATGGGCAGAATATGTAGCCTTAATGAAAGAACACAATGTACCAGAATGGTATATCAAATCCTGTGAAAAAATAAAATACATGTTCCCGAAAGCCCATGCAGCAGCCTATGTAACCAATGCCTTTCGAATTGCGTGGTTCAAAGTACATGAGCCATTAGCCTATTATGCATCCTACTTCTCCATTAGAGCAGACGAATTTGACAGTGAATGCATGATATTTGGAAAAGAAAAAGTAAAAAACAAAATGAAAGAAATCGACTTACAAGGAAACGCAGCAACCGTCAAAGACAAAAACATGTATGCCATTCTAGAACTAGTATTAGAAATGTATGAAAGAGGATATAACTTCTTGCCAATGGACTTATACCAATCAGACGCAACCAAATTTATTGTGGAAGAAGGAGGAATACGTCCTCCGCTAAACAGTATACCAGGACTAGGAACCGTAGCAGCACAAGGAATAGCAAAAGCAAGAGAAGAAGGAAAATTCATGTCAATCGATGACCTAAAAATACGTTCCAAAGTAGGAAACTCTGTAACAGATTTATTAAAATCCTTTGGCTGTTTAGAAGGAATGAGCCAAAGCAACCAAATGAGCCTATTTGGGTAAATAGGGACGTTTCCTTTTGCTCCTTTTGGAGCAATTAGGGACACATCTATAAAATAATTTTTAATATTTTAGATTGAATATAAAAACAAAGTATGCTATAATAGCATAGTAATGTAAATACAAACTTAGAAATAATTAAAGGAGGAATCTTATGTCTGACTATGTAATTGACATCACAAGAGAAATGGTTTATGAAAAATTACGTAACTCTATTAATCAGCTGTATTCTAAGTATGAAAGAAACAAACGGTTAAATTTGAAGAAAACAGACAATCCTATGGAACAAGTGCGTATTTTGGAAGAAAGACGATATGTTACGAAACTTCAAGAGCAAATTGATATGATTTATGAGGCTAACAAATTGGAAAAGTTTAATTTGGTAGATTATCAATATGCTATTGAGACAGTAAAGTGCAGAATACAAAATTTGTTAGAAGCGTAAGTTTTAAAGAAAAAGAGTAATCAGGAAAATTCTTGATTACTCCTTTTTACTTGCGAATTTATGTAAAATATGCTAATATATAAGAAAGTTTTTCAGTGTAAATTCTCTTGTGATAAGAGAGAAACAAGTACATTTATCTTTTTGAAAGGAGACAGCGATATGGGAATAAGCTATCGAAAACGGATTAAAATTGGAAAAAACACTTTTGTAAATATCAGCAAAAGTGGCGTTTCAGTCAGTTTGAAAGTAGGGAAAATTACAATCAACTCGAAAGGAAGAATGACTGTCAATTTAGGAAACGGTGTGATTTATAGAACATCTTTGAAAAAGAAGTAATTGTACAAGTAGAAATGAAGGGGTAGATAAAAATGCAATAAATTTTTATCTATCCCTTTAAAATGAGCATTTTCTTATAAGAAAACAATCTATATCAAAGTTGACAAATGAAGAAACATAATATAAAATTTATAATAGAAGTAATTAAAAACAGGAGTAAAAAATGAAAAATTATATTGAAACCTTAAATCCACAAATACAAGAATACTATAAAATATTATCACCAGAAGGAATACCAGAATTTTTGAACGAGTACATCGAAACCCCAAGAATGCAAAAACAGGCTCAAATCAGTACAACCTGTGGAACCATTTATTCCAAAATGTTTAAAAACGTATTTTGGTATTCTAGTTTAGCCCATAGTATAGGTGTAGCCTTAATTGTATGGAATTTTACAAAAGACAAAAAACAAACTTTAGCAGGACTATTCCATGACATAGCAACTCCTGCGTTTAAGCATGCAGTTGATTTTATGAATGGAGATTATGAAACGCAGGAGTCCACAGAAGAACTAACAACCTATATGATAAAAGAAAGCAAAGAAATTATGGCGTTGCTAAAAAAAGATGGGATAACGGTTGAAGAAGTTGAGGACTATCATAAATATCCAATTGCTGATAATGATACCCCACAACTATCAAGTGATAGACTAGAATATACATTGGCGAATAATTTAGGAGCAGTATTTGCTGATTGGGATTTAGAAGAAATAAGAGAAATATATCAAAATATTGAAATTCGGAACCAACGAAGAAGGAATACCAGAATTAGTATTTAAGGACTTACCAATAGCTGAAAAATTTGTACATGGTATGCAAAAATTAGCAAAAGAGTATATTGAAAACAGAACTAAATATTCGATGCAATTTTTAGCAGACATCATGAAGAAAATGGCTGAAAAAGGCTTAATTACGATAAAGGATTTGTATAATTTATCAGAAAAAGAAGTAATCGAAAAGATTGAAAATTGCAAAGAAGATAATATTGCAAAGAATTTTGAAATTTGGAGAAAGGCAACTGAAATCAAACAAAGCAAAGAACCAATAGATAATTGTTATTGTGTGAGTATTATGAACCCCAAAATTCGTTACATTAATCCATTGGTAAGACAAAAAGATAAATTTGTTAGAATTAGTGATCTATCAAAACAAGCGAAACAAGATATTGAAAAAGTAAGAAACTTTAAAACAGAAAAATATGCTTATTTAGATTTTGATTTTTAAGAAAAAGGAGGAAAACGATATGTTTCCAGAACAACCAACTATTCATTTTGAAGAAATATTTTCAATACAAAATATCTTATTGTATTTATTAGTCATCAATATATTTGGTTTTTTTATCATGTGGCTAGATAAAAGAAAAGCCAAAAAAGGTTCTTGGAGAATTCCAGAAAAAACATTATTTATTGTAACTGCTTTAGGTGGAGGAATTGGAACAATTGCAGGAATGTATACTTTTCGTCATAAAACACAAAAGCTAAATTTTGTAATTGGATTTCCATTTATTACAATATTAGAAATTATTGCTATTGTTTATTGGCTTGTATTTTAAGAAAACAGGAGATAAAATATGAAAGAAAAAGAAATCAAAAAACAAGTAAAGTTGCTAGCAAAACAAAAAAAGTTTGAACAAATTTATTTGGAATATGGGCCTAAATATTTCAGAAAATATGTTTCTCGCAAATACAAAAAGGAAGATATTGCTAAATTAGAAGAAGAAGGAAAATTTTTAGATATTTATACGAAATACGGCAAGGATTATTGGGAATATGTATGGGTAAGTGATGCAGAAAAGGAACTAGGAAGAAAACTAACTTGGAAAGAACTTTTTTTTCATAAAAACTTTATAGTAGAAGTAGGAAAACCAATAAAACGAATAGTTATTACACTAATAGCATCACTTTCTGCAATATCATTATTAAGTCCTCCTATAGAACAAGAAAAAGAAGAAGCTAAAAATGCTAAGAAATATGCGAAAGAAATAGGCGAATATGAAAAAGCTATAAAAGAGTATGCAAAAAAATTTGATATCCATTCCCAAAGTGATATGGAAATTATCATGAGAATTATGAAAGATATGCATGAAACAATTCAGGGATATGGTGAACCAAAGCTAGATATAAACGGATATCTAGGTATAGATGTTATGGATAAAGATGGAATCGGGGTATGCCGAAATATGGCTGCGAATATGGTAGATAAATTAAATGCGATTAATCCAGAGTATAATGCAAGATTTGTTACATTATGGGATTATGGAGGAGATTTACAAACAGCCAATATAGAACTTAATAGAATTCAAGAAAATGGTACAAGAATAAATATTAAAGGAAATGTGCAAAAAACATATAGTGATGAAGAATTACAAGAAGAAACCATAACAGAAGAAAATAAAACGATTACCTATCAATACGAAGAAGGAAAAATAGAAAGAAAAATAATAGCAGAAGAAAATCAAAGTGAAGAAATTTCGTATGATGAAAATGGAAAAGTATTAGAACATGAAACAACAATTACAAAACAGCAAGAAGGCAATGAAATACAAAAAAATTATGTAGATGGAAAATTAATAAGGGAAAATAAAAAAACGAGTGACTATTATACTTCTAAACTCTATGATGAAACAGGGAAAGTAAAAATAGAAACATTAGCAGACAAAGAAAGTGAAGTAACAACTTTTTATAGAAATGGAAAACTAAATTTTAAAGAAATTGTAAAAGATGGAGAAAAAACCACTATATATTATGATGAAAATGGAAAAGAAGAAAAAAGAGAAATCGAAGAAACAGATGGATCTAATATATTTTTAGAATTAGAAGAAACGGAAAAACTAGTAGAAAAAATAGGTGAAGATGCGAAAAAACAGCAAAAGGAAGAATTAATTAATCATGCTATTGTTGCTATGGATATCCCAAAAGAAAAGTTAACTTTGTTAATTGACCCAACAAACCCAAGTATAGGAATTTATAAAAATGGAAAAATAGAAATGTTCAATGAGACAAAACCAGAAGAAGCCATTCGAGATAGAAATATCGAAGGAGATACATGGTTTGAAGGAATAGAGGGCTTGGTTGATTATCCGATGGACTATGTAAAAAGCTTTATAGAGCCAACATTGAGCGAAAAAGAACTAGAAGAAAAATATGGACTAGAAGCACAAAACAAAATGTTAGAAAAAATAGAAAAAGAAGACAAGAAAAATACATTCAAACAAGGTTTGAAAATAGACAAAGGAATTACCTATGATTTTGATACCAATACAGTAACAATTGATGAAGCGGAAAGAGATAAATAACATTATGTCATGCATAAAATTTATAATAGAAGTAATTAAAAACAGGAGATAAAATATGAAAGAAAGAGAAATCAAAAAACAAGTAAAGTTGCTAGCAAAACAAAAAAAGTTTGAACAGATCTATTTGGAATATGGACCTAAATATTTTAGAAAATATGTTTCACGTAAATATAAAAAAGAAGATATTAAAAAATTAAAAGAAGAAGGAAAATTTTTAGATATCTATACCAAATATGGTGAGGATTATTGGGAAGATGTATGGGGAAAAGATGCGAAAGAAGAACTAGGAAGAAAAATGACTAAGAAAGAAATATGTTCAAATAGAAATTTTATAGTTGAGCTAGTAAGATATATGAGAGTCTATTTTATTAGCATAATGGCAGCACTTTCTGTAGTACCATTATTAATGGCTTCAGGGCAAGAAGAAATGGAAGAAGCTAAAAATGCCAAAAAATATGCCAAAGAAATTGATGAATATGAAAAAGCAATAAAAGAATATGCTAAAAAATTTGACATTCATTCTCAAAGTGACATGGAAATTATTATGAGAACAATGAAAGACATGCATGATACCATTAAAGGATATGGAGAACCAAAATTAGATATAATGGGATACCAAGGAATTGATGTTATGTATGAAGGCGGTGTTGGTATATGCCGGAAATATGGCTAATAACATAGCCGATAAGTTAAATGCCATTAATCCAGATTATAATGCAAGAATTGTCACACTATATGATGCATTAGGAAATTTAGAACAAGCGAATGTAAAAGGTAATAGTACATTAGAAAAAAATGGTATAAAAACGGAGAATAATGGAAATGTAAAAAGGACATTTATTAATGATGAATTACGCAAAGAAACGATAATAGAAAAAGACAAAACAATTATCAACAAATACAGAAAAGGAAAGATTTCTTGTAAAATAATAAGTAAAGGAAATCAAAAAGAGGAAATACGGATATGACAAAAATGGTAATAAAATAGGGGAAGATATAACGCATACAGAGAAACAAGGAGATAATGAAAAGAAAACAATTTATAGAAATGGTAAATTAAAGAGAAAAATTGAAATAACAAAAGACTATTATTGTAATGTTACTTATGATAAAAATGGAAAAATAGAAGAGGAACAAAGAATTGATAAAGATAAAGATGTAATGATTTCTTATATAGATGGTAAAATATTAAAAAAAGTAATTACTAAAGGAGAGGACGAAACAACGATTTCCTATGATGAAAATGAAAAAGAAGAAAGTAGAACCACTAGAAAAATTGTTAAAACACTGAACATGTTTGAGATGCTTCAAGATGAAAAACTAAAGATGGAACGATTAACAAAGGAAGCAAGAAAAAAACAAAAAGAGGATATTGTTAATCATGGTATTGTTGCCATTGACATTCAAGAAGATAAACTAACATTGCTAATAGATCCAACTAATCCAAGTATAGGAATTTATAAAGATGGAAAAATAAAAATGTTTAATGAAACAAAGCCAGACGAAGTGATTCAAGATAGAAGCATCATGGGAGATGCGTATAATAAAGGATTTGAAGGAATTATTGATTATCCAATCGATTATATAAAGAGTTTCATCGAACCAACTTTAAGTATAGAAGAGCTAGAAGAAAAATATGGTTTATATGCACAAAACAAAATGTTAGAAAAAATAGAAAAAGAAGACAAGAAAACTACATTTAAAAAAGGATTAAAAATAGACAAAGGAATAACCTATGACTTTGATGCAAATATAGTAACTATAGTTGCACCAGTTAAAGAAGAAACGGTAGAAGCTCATGATGACTTTGATACAAATGTAGCAACCATAGAGGACGAGGAAAGAGAATGAATACATTATGTTATATAGAAAAAATGAGAAATCCAGAAATGCTGTAAAAATAAGCATATCTGGATTTTTGAAATTTTAGAAATAAACCTAAAAACAAGTACACATAAAAGACGTGTAACATAAAGAAACAAATAAAATATTATAGCAACCAAATCTAATTGTGAACAACTTATGAACGATAAGTTACTAAAATAAGTTATTCACAAAGTTATCCACAGTTTCCACAGAAGAAAAAAGGGAGAGATAAATGATAAAAATGAAAAAACAGGGAAACATAAAATTGAGAAGAATACATAATTGTAACACGAGCGAAACAATTCTGTAACAAAACCGTGCGAAAAACAGAGAAAATAGTGGAAAAATCAAATAAAAACACGAAAAATGGGCGGTGAGGAAAAAGAAATGACATCAATCTGTCATTTTTTTGTAAAAATAAAACTGACGAAATTTGACGAAAATGCATATAATAAATAGAAGGAGTGAATACAATGCTACACAAGTTAAAATATGTGTTAAATCGAAATAGAGATGGTGGAAAGTTTGAGATTAATCAACAACAATTAGAGAAAATGGTACAAAAAGGTGCTGTACTTATAGATGTAAGAAGTCCACAAGAATTTGCAGAGGGACATCTTGAAAAAGCTGTTTTATTACCAGAATATGAAATGAAGGAAAATGTTAGTGCTATTCTACCAGATAAATCACAAATAATTATTGTATATTGTAGTACAGGTCATAGAAGTCAGAAAGCGCAAGAGATATTAAAAAAACTTGGATATCAACAAGTATATAATTTATATCATGGATTAGAAAACTACAATTAAACTATTGAGGTTTTTTCATTTGTATGTTAGAATAACAGCAGAAAGAAGATAAAAGAGCGGAGGAAATATGAAAAATCGACAAGAATACATTAGAAATTTTAGTATCATTGCCCATATAGACCATGGAAAATCAACCTTGGCAGACCGTTTAATAGAAATGACAGGTGTATTATCCAAAAGAGAAATGGAAAGCCAAGTGTTAGATAACATGGAAATAGAAAAAGAAAGAGGCATTACGATAAAATCACAAGCAGTTAGAATGATATATAAAGCAAAAGATGGACAAGAATATACATTCAATCTAATCGATACACCAGGACATGTCGACTTTAATTATGAGGTATCTAGAAGCTTAGCTGCCTGCGACGGAGCTATTTTAGTAGTAGACTCTAGCCAAGGAGTAGAAGCACAAACTTTAGCCAATGTCTATTTAGCGATTGATAACAACTTAGAAATTTTACCAGTATTGAATAAAATTGATTTACCAAATAGCAGAGTAGAAGAAGTAAAAGAAGAGATAGAAGATATCATAGGAATCCCAGCAGAAGATGCACCATGTATTTCAGCAAAATCTGGATTAAATGTAGAAGAAGTGTTAGAAAGAATTGTAACAGACTTGCCAGCCCCAAAAGGGGATGAAAATGAAAAAGCAAAATGTTTAATTTTTGATTCTTATTATGATAATTATAAAGGGGCATTAGCTTATGTAAGAGTCGTAGATGGAACAGTAAAAGTAGGAGACGAAATTAAGTTAATGGCAACCAATAAAACATTTACTGTTGCTGAAGTTGGATATTTTATTCCAGGCTCTTATATGCCAACTAATGAAATCAAAGCAGGAGAAGTTGGATACATTGCAGCTAGCATTAAAACACTATCAGACATTCATGTAGGAGATACCATCACCTTAAAAAGTAATCCTGCAGAAGAACCATTAACTGGTTATAAAAAAGTAACACCAATGGTTTATTGTGGGTTATATCCAATTGATGGAAGTCAATATGAAGCATTAAAAGAAGCATTAGAAAAACTAAAATTGAACGATGCAGCTTTAGAATACGAGGCAGAAACATCAGCAGCATTAGGATTTGGATTCCGATGTGGATTTTTGGGATTGCTTCATTTAGAAATTATAGAAGAAAGACTAGATAGAGAATTTGACTTAGGTTTAATTACAACAGCACCATCTGTTATCTATAAAGTATACCAAACAGATGGACAAATCATTGAGTTATACAACCCAGAAGACTTGCCAAAGCCACAAGAGATTTCTTACATAGAAGAGCCGTTTGTAACAGCCAATATTTTAACACCAAAAGACTATGTAGGAAACATTATGGAACTATGTCAAAGAAGACGTGGTGTATATATTGATATGAAATATTTAGATGAAAACAGAGTAACCTTAGTCTATGAAATGCCATTAAATGAAATTATCTATGATTTCTTTGATAATCTAAAATCTAAAACAAAAGGATATGCGTCCTTAGACTATGAATTTAAAGAATATAGAAAATCAAACTTAGTAAAACTAGATATCCATATCAATGGCGAGCCAGTTGATGCTTTAAGCTTTATTGTTCATAAAGATAGCACTTATGATAGAGGAAAGAAAATGGTAGAAAAGCTAAAAACAGTCATACCAAGAAAACTATTTAAAATACCAATCCAAGCAGCAGTTGGAGGACAAATTATAGCAAGAGAAACCATATCTGCTATGAGAAAAGACGTATTAGCTAAATGCTATGGAGGAGATATTACAAGAAAGAAAAAATTATTAGAAAAACAAAAAAGAGGAAAGAAAAAAATGCGTGAAATTGGAAATGTAGAAATACCGCAAGAAGCATTTTTATCTGTGTTAAAATTAGATGATGAATGATGTTTTTTGGGACGGGGTTAAAAAACATCGTTTGCAATAAAAAAAGGAAAAATATTAATTTGCGGGGGAATGTTGTTTTTTGACCCCGGCCCAAAAAACGTCAAAAGAAGAAATGTATAATGACCAAGTAGAAGGAAGAAACGCCGTAATTGAATTATTAGAAAGCGGAAAAGACATCAATAAAATCTTCATTGCCAAAGGAGAAAGACACGGTTCTATTCATAAAATAATCAGTATGGCAAAAGAAAATAGAGTAATCATTGTAGAAAAAGAAAAAAGACAGATGGAAGAAATGGCTCAAACACAAAATTATCAAGGGGTAATAGCCATGGTTCCACCCTATGAATATGTAGAAGTAGAAGATATTTTGCAAGAGGCAAAAGAAAGAGGAGAAGAACCATTTATTTTGATTTTAGATGGAATAGAAGATCCGCATAATTTGGGTTCTATTATTAGAACAGCTGAAACAGCTGGAGTTCATGGAATTATTATTCCTAAGAGAAGATCGGCTATGGTAAATAGTACAGTAAATAAAGTATCAGCAGGTGCTGTGCAACATATGAAAGTAGCAAGAGTGACGAACATAACAGATACAATAGATTTCTTGAAAAAAGAAGGTCTTTGGATTTGTGGAACAGATATTAATACCCAAACTTATTACTATGATCAAGATTTAACAGGGGCAATTGGAATTGTAATTGGAAATGAAGGAAATGGAATCAGTCAAAAAGTTAAAAAGAATTGTGACTTTTTAGTTAAAATTCCAATGAAGGGAAAAGTAACTTCGTTAAATGCATCTGTTTCAACAGGAATTATTGTGTATGAAGCAGTCAAACAAAGAGGAGGAAAAAACAAATGATGCCAAGAAAGAAAAGAAGAGTTATTATTATTGTAGCAATTTTAGCATTGATATTAGCGATAGCTATTACTATGCTTATCTTATATTTTACAACAGATATGTTTAAATCTAGTAGAACATTATTTGCTAAATATATTGGACAAAATGTAGAAGGAATGACAAGTACGTATCAAAGGATAGCAAAAAATGATTATAATGAATTATTACAACAAAATAAATATACAACGGAAAGTAATGTAAAGATAAATTTTACAAAAAATATAGGAACTACTTCTGAAAATACAGAAAATTCTATTAATCAAATGAAACTAGAAATAAAAGGACAAGTAGATAAATCAAATCAATATAACTATCAAGATATACAATTGTTAAATAAGGACGAGAAAATTGCCAAAATTGAATATATACAAAATAATGAGGTTTATGGAATTCGATTTTCGGATTTTTTCAAACAATATTTATTAGTAAGAAATGAAAACTTAAATCAAATCATACAAGGAGATAAGGTACCAGAAAAGATAGATTTGAACGACTTAAAAAATGTTTTACAGCTTTCAGAAGAAGAAAAACAAAATTTAAAAACAAAATATCTTACTATTATAAATACTAATGTTGCCAAAGAAAGTTTTTCTAAACAGAAAGACCAGACTATTGAGATTAATAAGAAGAATGTAAATGTAAATGCTTATACTTTAACATTAACCAAAGAACAAATGAATAATTTATATATAAAAATGTTAGAGGAAGTAAAACAAGATGAAATTATTTTAGCAAAAATGGATGAAATTCAAGCTTTATTGGACAAATATCAATTAGGAGAAGAAAATACTAATGCAAGAGACGAATTTGTTGAGAGTATAGATGAGAGAATTACAAAAATAATTCAAAATAATATAGGACAAGAGGAAGCAAAAATTATTGTTTATGAAAATTATCATAATACAGTAAGAACGGTTATACAAAATCCAGAATATGAAATTACTTTGGATGTGTTGTCTTTACAAAATGAAAATTACATTCAGTTATCTTACCAAGATATTGAGAATAAAACAGAACAAGTTATTACTTATAAAAAAGAAGAAAATCAAACAACTAGTAGTATAAAGATGACAGAAGGACAGGAAACGAAAGAATATAGTTTAGTAAGTAATGAAAAAACAGATGGAAATTCTCGTAATAAAAATATGATTGCAACCTATGAAGATGGTTCTAATAGAGTAGAAGCTAACATAGAACAAAAAAATAATATAGTTACGGAGTTTGAAAATGAAATAACACTAAATGAAGAAAATGCTATTAATTTAAGTGATTTAGAACAAGAAGAAGTGCAAAATGTAATGGGACAAGTAACCCAAAAACTTTTTACAGAGATAATAGATTTAGTAACCAATAAAATAAATGGACAAGATATACTAGAAGTAGTACAAAGCATAAGTATTGTTCCTAATAGACAAACAATTGAAGGAAATGGAGTTTCGGAGACAGAAAGAAAGAGATATAATTCTAAATTTGAAATATTACAAGGAAATGAACTTGAAGGGGAAGATGTTTTAACATTAATTGATGCCATTGAGGAAAACTTTGCTAATATGGAAGTAGTGTCTAGTACGAAGCTAAAATTAAAATTAGAACAATTTGCTTCTAATAAAGAAGTGGCTAATACTTTACGAGAGTTTATTGAAGAAAATAGTAGAGAAACATACAGTGCCAAAGTGCAGTATGATGAGACAACTGGTTTAGTAAATGCTATTTTGTTAACAATATTAGAGGAAGATTAAACTAAAATCAAGCACAATAAAGTGCTTGATTTTAGGCGTTTTTGGGACTGGAAAAAATTGCTTCAAAAAAAAAAGAAAAAAATTTAAAAAAAGTGTTGACAAACAAAAAAAATTAGCGTATAATAAAAATCGTTCCGCAAAACGGAACTGAAAAAGTACATTGAAAAGTAAACAATAAAATCCTTTAGAGAATAAACCGAAGCGG
>CAMNWO010000008.1 GCA_946565805.1 uncultured Clostridium sp. | reverse complement strand
TAATTATTTTATATAAAAAATGAGACATTCAAGACCTGTCCCCACTGTCTCAAAAGACCTGTCCCCCTTTGTCTCAAAAAAATAAGAACTGCCAAATAGCAATTCTTTAATTTTCATTATTTGATAGTTTTCTTTTATAATTTCCAGAAATTATTTTTGGAAGATAAGTAATAATTTTGTAGACTGCTAAACGAACTTTTTTACTCCATAAATAAGATCTTCTTAATTTTCTAGCAGACCCCAAAGCTACTGGTTCATCCTCTAAAACTAATAATTCATTTTGAACTTTTTCTAATGGAAAGATATAGTTTTGACCATTATTATTATCCCAGTTACCATTTCCATCATTAAAACAGAAATTAAAAGTATCTCCTTCACCTAAATTTATTTCAGCTTGAAATCCTAAATCAGTTTTTTCCATTTCAATGTCATTGATATTATTCCAATTAATTCCAAATCCATAATGAATAGAAACTTCTTCAGATGCTTCTTGAAAAAGTTTTCCTGTATATGATATTTTTACTTTACTATTTTCTACTAATTTATCTGTGTTGAAAAAAATATTTTTTGTTAGCTCCATTCTAATTCTCTCCTCATTTATCTTTTGCTAGCAACATTATAATATTAATTTCTACAATGTTCAAGTGTTTTCACGAAAAATTTTGAAAAAAGTGAAAAAACTGTCAAAAAGGAATAATAAAAGCTCAAAAACATAATATTAAATATGGAATATTATAAGTAGATAGTTGTCAAAAAAAATAGTTTGTGGTAAGATTTAATTAGAATAATAAAAAGGGGAAATACTGTTATGAAAGAATTGGTAAAAGAAAATTCGGAGGAAGAAAAGATGAAAAAACAAGAAGAGACAAAAGCGGAAAAAGAAGAAAAAAAATTCGAACAAACAAAAGGGAAAGCTAAAAAGGTGAAAAAGACAGTTGAAAATATGAGTGAAAACCAAAAAAAGAAAAAGGTAATTCCTATTATCTTAATAACAATTGTAGTAATACTGGGAATTTTTTGTTCTACTATTTTTGCATTAGTTAACATCAATAATGAAAAAATTATAAGTGGAATTTCTATCCAAGGCATAGATGTTTCAGGGCTATCAAAAGAAGAAGCAAATGCTAAAATGCAAGAAATTTATCAAGAAAAAAAAGCAAAAGAAATTGGAATTAAATATGAAGATTATGAAAGTACACTAAATCCAGAGTTAATGGAAGTAAACTACGAAGTTGAAAAAGCAGTAGAAGAAGCTTATCTAATAGGAAAAGGAGAAAATATCTTCGTTAATAATTATAATATTTTATTTACGTTAATTGGGAAAAAAGATATTCCTGTTAATATGACCTTAAATGAAGAAGTTGGAAAACAAACAATAGAAGATATTGGTGTTAACATCCCAGGTGTTATCATAGAATCTAGCTATGCTGTTGAAGAAGATGAATTAATTATAACAAAAGGGAAAGCTGGAGTAATTGTAAATACAACAGAATTATTAAATAAAGTAAAAGAAAAGTTAAATGACATCAATTATAAAGAAGATTATATTACCATTCCAGTAGAACAAAAAGAGCCAGAACCAATTGATATAGATAAAATTCATGAAGAAATATATACAGAAGCAAAAGATGCTTATTATACCAAAGACCCATTTACCATTTATCCAGAAGTAGAGGGTGTAGATTTTGATGTAGAAGTAGCAAGAGAATTATTGAAAGAAGAAAAAGAAGAATATGTTATTAAACTTACGATAACAAAGCCAAAAATAACAATTGATAAAATTGGAACAGAAGCATTTCCAGACCAAGTTGGAACTTGCACAACAAGATATGATGTAAGTGATGTCAATCGAACCACAAATTTGGTAATTGCTTGCAAAAAAATAAATGGAAAAGTAGTATTACCAGGAGAAACTTTTTCATACAATAAAGCATTAGGTCCAAGAACTACAGCAGCAGGCTATAAAAATGGAAAAGTATATGAAGGGGGAGAAGTAGTAGATGGAATTGGAGGAGGAATATGCCAAATATCCTCAACTTTATACAATGCTATATTAACAGCTAACTTAGAAACTGTGGAAAGAAGAAATCATCAATTTGTTACTTCCTATTTACCAGCAGGAAGAGATGCTACAGTTGTATATGGAATGACAGACTTTAAATTTAAAAATACAAGAAAATACCCAGTAAGAATTGTAGCAAGTGCTAGAAATGGAATTGCAACTGTATCAATATATGGAATTAAAGAAGAAAATGAATACACATTTACGTTTAGTACAAAAACAATAGCATCTATTCCATTTTCAACCAAATATGAAGAAAATGCGAACCTACCAGCAGGAAGTGAAAAAATAAGACAAAAAGGAGCAAATGGTCTAAAAACAGAAACTTATATTACAAAAATGTTAAATGGAAAAGTAATATCAACAACATTGCTCTCAAGAGATACTTATGATGCTATGGCAAGGATCATAGTAAAGGGAACCAATGGAGCAACGAGTAATCCAGCACCAGCACCAGTACCAACACCAATACCAGAACCAGAAGTAACAAAACCAACAGAACCAAGTAATGTTCCAGAACAAACAACGCCAGAAGTACAAGAACCTGAAACAACAGAAGAAAAAGAATAATAAAAAAGTAATGAGCCTTAGTTTTTTAGAACTAAGGCTCATTACTTTTAATTATGATAAACTCTTGACAAGAAAGGGAAAAGGTACTATAATTAGTTAGGTTATAAAGTAAATATGGCTCATTAGCTCAGTTGGTAGAGCAACAGACTCTTAATCTGGAGGTCCTCGGTTCGAACCCGAGATGAGTCACCAAATATAGCAAAGTTGTAAAACTTTGCTTATTTTTTTTATGAGAGTTGTTTAAAAGAATATAAAAATAACTAGAAATTAGTATAAAACTAATTTCTAGTTATTTAATTATTATTTATTAATTTGTTTATTTACTTTTTTTATCTTAAAGTAAAAGAATAATACTGCTATAACTGCTACCAATAATACTAAAATTAAGCTACTTGTTCCTGCATGAGGTATTTTATTTTTAGCCAAACTATCAACTTTATTGGTATTTACATTTTTATTTGGCGTTTGAGATTGCGTTGAATCTTGTGTTGAGTTCTGTGTTGAATTTTGTCCCGCATCTGGTGTTGGATTTGGGTTTGGATTTGGGTTTGGATCTGGTGTTGGTACTGGATTGTCTTGACCTCCCATTATAGTAATATTCTTATAAGCATTATTATTAAGTTTAGTTGGTACAGTTGTATCTGAAACTTTGATTTCTTTTAGGCTAATCATAAGATTTTTTTTGCTATTTTCATTTACCTTAAATGTTAGTTTAAGTATTACTTCATCGCTTTTTGCCAATCCATCTTTATCAATTACAAGTTTTCCTGTTCCTTCATTATAGGATAAATCTTTAACAGGATTGCTCCATTCATTTTGTCCTTCCATCTTAAGTAGTGTTAAACTTTCTTTATCATATTCTAAAACTGCTTCCAAAGCAATCATACCTTTTTCAGAAACGATGTTAGACATTTTAACATTTACACTAAAAGTATCGTTTTTGTTAAATTCTGAACTTGTTGTTTCAAGACTGATATTACAACTAGGTGCTGCATATACAATTCCTGAACAAGCAATCATTACTACTAATAATATTATACTTAATTTTATAATCCTTTTCATAAAATTTCTCCTTCTATTCTTGATTTTATTATGAAATAACTCTAGTTATCCTTTAATCCAAAGATAATAAATCTTACGACTTTATTATCCACACTTTTTATATCTTCTTCTGTAATATTATCTAAGTTCCAAATATTGTTATCAAAACCTAATGTATTGGTATAGAAATCTTTTGTTAACAATTCTGCATTTGTAGCTGTTTTGATACCATCTATTGCATCACTTGCGATTCCATTTGCTTCTGCATTTTCATAGCAATTTTGGAAAGTTGCTACTGCTCCTTCTGCTACCGTTGCTATAAACTTGTTAATTGGATTGCCATTTTGTTCTAGTTTATGAATCATAGCTGAATTTTTAACTGTTAATTTTCCCTCTCCTACTTTGGCAACAAATCCACCCCAAGTTGCTGCATTGCTAGCTGAACCACAACTCATATACATATTAGCTATTACATTTTCAATGGTAACATCTCCTTTTGTTAAAGACACTACTCCACCATTTTGTATAGCATTTCCATATATCTCTCCTTGTACATAACAATTCTTAATACTTCCGCCTGTTTTAACAGCAACCATTGCTGCCATTTGACTACCAAAGTTTCTACCATTTAGATACGCTTTTTCAATATGAATATTTTCATAAGTACAATTCTCATCTTCTAAAATCATTGCAGAAACACTAGTCTTTCCTAATACAACCATATTGGTAAATTTCATATTTGAAAATGTTGCATTTGTTGCTTTTAGTGCAAAAGCTGCTACTTGATTTCTTGATGGGTTACTTGTACTCCAATCAATAAATCCATTTTTCCATTTTGCTCCAAAATTGTAGTTTTCCATATTCAAACCATCAACTTTTCCTTCAAATTTTCCAAACAAGATAGCATTTGTTAAGTTGGTTATGGCATGGTTATTTCCTCTGATTTCGCCATGAAATTCTGGTATTATAGTGGTTAGTTGGATTCCTATTTTATACGTTTTTCCAGAGAAATCTATGTCATTTTGGATATCAAATACGCCATCTGGATGGGCATTGATTAAGCTTATAAATTCATCTACTGAGTGTATTTGATAGGTGTCTATCTTATTGATTAGTGTTTTTTCATTTGGATCCCAATTCTTTAGTTTTGGAATACATTCTTGGCTTACATAGCTTAAATCCCAAACTTCGGTATCAAATCCTAAGGTATTACTATAAAATGCTCTATCAGTAATATTTTGTTTGTTTGCTACACTTATTTTTCCTGTAAAGTCAATACCTTCTCTTGTTAAAGTCGAAATTCCTGTGTTTTCTTCGTATTCGTAATTTCCTTCAAAACCTTCAAACTGGTCGTTGGCAGTTCTTCCATCAAACTTGTATTGTTTCATTTGATTTCCTAATGCTATATTATTCTTAACAATACTATTCGTCTCTGCTTTTCCTATAAATCCTGAAACTCCTGCATTACCAAGTGCTTTTAATGTACTAAAACAATTGATAACACTAGATTGTCTTAAAAATCCAACTAATCCTCCTATGTCTTGATTTCCTTTAGCATCTCCTAGAGAATAACTATTTTCAATAATTGTATTGTTAATTGCTTCTCCTACCAATCCTCCACAAGCTGAGCCTGTTGCTGCTATTATTCCATTACTACTACTTGCTTTGATATGAGATGTTCCTACATAACCAACTAGTATTCCTACTCGACCAGCTCCTGTTATATTTCCTCCAATAATATGCACATTTTCTAAATCACTAGCGGTCATTGTACCAATTAAGCCACCTGTATTATTGTTTTTATTCGTTACTGTTATATCTTTTGCTACTAGATTTCGGATTTCTACTTTGTCTGCTATTTTAGCAAATGCTCCTACGTCTGTTTCATTTTTATTGATATTGCTTCCTTCTAATTTCAAATTAGTAAGTTTTGCATAACGAATGGTATGGAAGATTGGAACAGTATTTCCTCTTAAGCTATGATTTTTTCCATCGATTTCTCCTACGAATTCACCACTAATTATGGTTGTTGTACTTTCTAAACTAGATAAGTCTATATCATTTTCTAGTGTAAAGTTTTCATCTGGATATTGTGTTATTAAAGTTTGGAATTCTTCTTCTGTACGGATTGTATGAACTGGTATTCCAATTTCCATTGCTTCATTTGGGTCATTATTTTTTAAGGTTGGTGTTTTGTAAGATGCAATTGTGCTAAAGTCCCAAATGTTGTCATTCCAGCCTAAAGTATTGGTATAGAAGTCTTTACTTGTTATATTTTGTCTGTTTGCTACACTTATTTTTCCTGTAAAGTCAATATCTTCTCTTGCCCCAGTAGCAATACCTTTGTTTCCTTCGTATTCGTAATTTCCTTCATAATTTTCTAATTGTTCTTGAACCGTTTTACCATCAAATTTATAGTGCTGTCTAACTTGATTTCCTAATGCTATGTTGTTTCTAACAATAGAATTTGTTGTCGATTGCCCTACAAATCCTGCCACGCTATCTGTTCCGTCTACTTTGGTTGTACTCAAAGAATTGCTTACCGTAGATGCCTTGCTTAATAGTCCTACAAATCCTCCTACATTTTGGTTTCCTTTCGCTGTTCCTCTTGCATAACAGTTTTCAACTATGGTTCCATTGGTGATTTCTCCCATAAAGCCACCAACATTATTACCTGTGCCAGTAGCCGTTCCATTACTACTACTTTTCTTTATGTTAGAATATCCAACATATCCTGCAAGTGTTCCCACACGATTAATTCCTGTTACGTTTCCTCCTATGATATGCACATTTTCTAGGTCACCATATGTCATAATACCAATTAATCCACCAGTATCATCTCTTCTGTTTGTAACTGTAATATCTTTTCCTATTACATTTTTAAGTTCTATATTATCTGCTATTTTAGTAAGTGCTCCTACATCTGTTTCATTTTTATTGATGTTACTTCCTTCTATTTTCAAGTTTTCAATATAGGTATGTCGAGCCGTATGGAAAATTGGTACTTTGTTTCCTCTTAAGGTATGGTTATTTCCTTCAATTCTTCCCATAAATACACCATCAATAATGGTAGTTGTACTTTCTAAAGTAGATAAGTCAATGTCTTGCTCAATTACAAAAGTTGCTTCTCTATGTTCTTTTAATAGGCTTTCAAATTCTTCTGCATTGGTTATACTATATCTTTCGCCTGTCATTCCTACATCATTTGGGTCATCATTTTTTAGTTTTGGTAATCCACCACTTTCTACTTTGCTAAAGTCCCAAATGTTGTTATCCCAAGTTAAGGTATTGGTATAGAAGCTTTCTTTCTTAACTTCTGTTCCATCTATTTCTGTAATTTTTCCTGTAAAGTCAATACCTGCTCTTGTTGTTGTTGATTTTCCTACATTTGATTTATTTTCATAGTTTCCACTAAAGTTCGTAAATTTATCAGTAGCTGTTCTACCATCAAATTTATATCCTACTGTTTGATTTACTAGAGTAATATTATTTTTTATGATAGAGTTACTTGTTGTTTGCCCTACAAAGCTTGCTATACCAGCATTTCCAGTAGCTTTTGTATGACTAAAACTGTTGATAATATAAGAGGTATTAACATAGCCAACTAATCCACCAATATCTTGGTTTCCTTGTACTTCTCCTATTGTATAGCAATTTCTAATGATTGTTTTACTATAAACTTCTCCTATTAGTCCTCCTGCTGCATTTCCTGTTGAACGTGCTTTTCCATTTGCAGTACTTTCTTCTACTTGGCTTTGACCAGCATATCCAGCAATTCCTCCAACTCTTGTTGTTCCTACTATATTACTTCCTGTTACATGTACATTTTTTACAAAACTGTATACCATACTACCAACTAATCCACCAACTTGTTTATTGGTAGCAGATATGGTAATGTTTTTACCTTGTACATTTTCCATTTGGCTATATTCTAGTGTTTTAGCAAATGCTCCTACATTCGTTAAACTACTTGTTATATTACTATTTTCTACTTGTAGGTTAGAAATATAAGCAAATTTAACGTTATTAAAGATTGGAATTGTATTTCCTGTTAATTTGTGTCCTCCACCATCTAGTTTACCCATAAAGTATCCATCGACAATAGCATTTCCTTCTGTTATGCCAGAGAAATCAATATCATTGTCTAATACATAGTAAGCACGAGGATTTTCGGTTAATTTTTGTTTAAATTCTTCTGCCGTTTTGATATGAACTTTTTGGATATTTCCATCTAATACTTCTGCTCTAAAGTCATCGGTTACACGTTTTAAGTAATGGTAGTTCACTCTTCTTACATTTGTACTACTGCTAACATTTCTATCATTGTTTGAAGCATCTAGTTTTAATGCATCTACATATTTTTCTACTAATTCATCTGAATTTAAGTATGGAATGGTATTCCAACTATTTTCCATCAATTCATAACGCATTGTTTTAAATTTCTTCCATGTCATATCTGGGTCTTTGGTTACTTTTTTAATGGCATCTAAGTCATTATTACTCTTTCCACTAAAGTAGGTTATATATCCTCCGTCATATCCACCAATTCCTAGCATTTGCCATGATGTGTAAGTAAATCCATATGAATGGGTTCTTCCTTTTTCATTATATGGTTGATACCAACGTCTTATATACATATGCTCTGAACCATATAACCCTTGTTCTCCTGTTTGTGTAACTGGTTTAGTTACACCTGGTTTAATAGTAATTTGATTATCATAAATGTCTTCAATTGTTTTTAAGTCCATTTCTTCAAATTCTTCTTTGGTAATTGGTTTCCATCCTACGTTAGCATAATTTCCTGGTGCATTTGGATAGTAAATTTGTACTGCCACTTTTGATTGTTCTTCTGGTGTTAATTGTAAAAATGCTTTTGCTTCTGCATAGTCTAAAAAGTCTATTGCTTCAAACATTCTTTTATAATAACTTTCTATTTTTTCTGTAGAGTTAATTCTTTCGGTTGTTAAGTTTGTAGTAATTACTTGACTACTATCATAATTATAACTTAAGTTAAAGTTTACTGCTCCATCTCCAAATCCTTGGGTTGTATTTCCGTCTGTATAATCCTCTGTTCCTGATCCATCATTATTGTTACATCCACCGACTGGTCTAAATCCATTTCTCTTAAAGAATAAGAAGTTACATTGGTTATGACCTGTTTCATGTGACCAAGTACGCCCATAACTGGTTAATGTATTATCAACAACATAGTAAATTCTTTGGGAACCAGAATAAGCTGCTACTGCTCTTATTGTAAACCATTCATTTAATAATTCATTAAAGTTTTTACAGAAAGGGTCAGTTGATTTTCCTTTTTTCTGTTCTCCTAACACAGGTAAAACTGTTGTATCAATTGATACATCACATACTTTATTAAATATATCTGGTTCTATAAAACCTGCTGCTGTGGTATAAAATACACCAATTTGGTTAGCAAAATTTTTCATTAACTTTTGTAGGTTTTGAATTTGTGCTTGATTTCCTGGTTCTCTTATATAAAGCCTTTGAGAACCTACTAAAAATGTCGTTGGTGCTGATATCATATAGCCTGAATCTTCTGGTAAGGTTAACATTGGTAAAATAAATTTTTTCTGTTTCTTTAGTTGTGTCCAAGCACGATAATCAATACTGTCTTCATATCCTTTTGCTGATGTTTCTACTAACATACCATTAAAGTTCTCTGCAAACCAATCATTTGGGTCTTGATTATTGGCAAACATTTTAATGTTATGTTCCACAAAATCACTAACTGTTGTGAAGCCAACACAAGGTCCTAAACTTTCTTCATAGAATAAGTAAGAAACATGAGTACCTAATGAAGTACTTGCTAAACATAAGTTTACTAAATTGTTTGTATTTACACCTGTATTGTATAATTCTCCTTTAAAGAATACAATATCACTTACTTTCATGTTACTAACTTCAAAGCCATAAAAACGTGAATAATAGTTATAAGCAAACATAAATTGTTTTAACTTATTCGTACTTTTCGTTAAATAATCATAAATATAATTGTTTAAAATAGAATTATCTATTGTTAAACTATATCCATTTACATTTCCTAAAAAGTTTAAAACAAATTGTTTTGCACTTTCTTCTGTTTTAATTGTTTCATTAAAGAAGTCTTTATAAATACGGTCTCCTAAGTTGATTGGCGCTACTAATGGTTTTAAGTCTCTGTCATAATCTAACGTTAGAATGTAGTCCACTAATTTTTTTACAATTTCTGCATCTTGTTTAATAACATATTTGTCAAAGTTATATTCAATTCCTAGTTCTTCTAATTTATAAGATACCACATGGTTATTCATGTTTTTAAACTTCACTTGGTATTGCTTTGTGGTGTCATCTGTAAATACTACATTGATATGGTCTATACTTTGATGGTTTTCTTCGGTAAGAGTTAGCACAAATTCATTTTTATCATTATATGGTAAAATGGTTTTGATTTGTTTTTGGTTTAATACGTCGTCTTCACTAATTCTTGCCCCATCTACTACCAAATATTTTGAATCAAAGAATGGCATTAGTTTATATAGGTTTGAATAGGCTACTTCTTTTTTAGGGTCATAGTCATTCATCTTCTTTAATCTTTCTACATCTGGAATGTAGTTTCCTGTAGTTGCACCTTCTTGTTTGCTATTTGGGTCATAACCTTTTAAAGTTGGTATATTTTCATAGTTTTTATCGTCTAAATTCCAAATTTGGTCACTAAATCCTGCTTGCTCTTTGCAGAATTCTCCACTAAATTCATTTTTAGCAAATTCTTTAATTCGTCCACTTGAATTTTCGGCATTTGCTGTTAAATTCGATTCTGTCATTTCGTAATTGAAGGTATCTGGGTCTAATGTAATAGCACTTCCATGTGTTTTATAAGATTTGCTTCCTTCTGCTAAACTTATATTTTGTACTAGTTTAATTCTTCCTGCACCATTTGCATTTCCAGCAATTCCTCCTACGTTACCTGGCCCTGACGTTCCATTGATATTTACTTTTGCAATACAATGTTTAATGGTATTTTGTTGATACATAGAATCTTGAACACCACCAACAATTCCTCCTACTTCCCAAGAGCCTTGAATTTCTCCTGTTACATAACAGTCTTCTATGGTTGAACCATATCCTATTTCACCAACAATTCCTCCTACTCTTCTAGAACCCGCTCCTCTTTGTGCTACTATGGATAGATTAGTAACACTACATTTTTCAACTCTACTACCACTTAATCTTCCTGCTATTGGTCCAAATGTATAGAATTGGCTATAAGTAGAAATGGTTGAATTTTTGATGTGGACATTGCTAACAACTGTTTTACTGTAAATTTCATTGGCAATAAATCCTTTTTGCCATGAACCTACTTTGCTTGTTATATAAGCATTTTCTATCACAAGGTTTTTGATGGTTGCTCTTTCTATTTCATTAAATATTGGTTTTTGTAAATTGTAAATGGTATGCCCATTTCCATTAATAGTTCCTTCAAACATGCCATCTCCAAAATAGGTTAAGGAATCTACTTCATATTCAGAAGCATCATAATCTTTGGTTAGGTTAAAGGTTTTTGTTGGATATTGTCTCATTTGATAAAGTAAGTCTTCAAAAGATTCATTTTTTACATAAGAACCTGTATTTCCCATAACACCAAAAGGTACTTCTACTTTTGCTTGTCTTTCGTCTCCTTTGTAGATTATCGTATTTTCTACATCTAATTCTAAAATAACTTTTCTTTGCTCAATTCTACAAGATTTTATATTGGCATGCATATCTGGCATATTTTTCATTTTTACTTTTGCTACATAATTTTCTGGATTTTCAATTATTTCATTACTATCAATGTTCTTTACTTCCATTGGAAATCCATAATATATATGGTATAACCTAACATCTTGTATATCTTTTAGTTGGATTTTTCGTTCTGTAAAATCAATTTCTTCTTGTAATAATATTTGTTCTTGGTATTCATTTTCTCCAGCTCCTAAAGCATTGGTATCTAGGTCATAATTAGCCTTTACTTTAATGTTATAGTATTCACTATCTATTTTTTCAAATGTAATTTGATTATTGCCTACTACTAAATTTTGTGTTTTGATTTCATTTTTATGGTCATCTAAAATTACAATGGTTCCATTTGAGATAGTTGTTTCTATATCATTTAGGTTAAAGCTTGCCACCACCTTATTTTTGTCAGTCTCGTCTTCTTTGTATCCAAAACTGGTAATGGTTGGTTTTTCTTTTAATACTTCTATTTTTATTTTTTGTTCTGGTTCTACGTCTAAAAATCTCTTATTGTTTAATATAATGGTTTCTAATTTGTATTCTTTTACACCACTCTCTTCTAATCCTGCTAATTTAGTTGTGTAAATATTAGTTCCTTCTGTGCGTGTTAAACTATATTCGTTTCCATTTATTACTGCTTTTTCTGGTAAGAAACTGGTTGCATTTGTACAATTAAAGCTTAGGGTAATTTCTTCGTTTTTTCCAAAATATTTTGTGTCTTTTTCTTTGTTTGCTGTTTTTAGGTCACTTACTTGTAAGTTATAGTCACCAACTAGCATGATTTTTGCTTCTCGAATGACTTGATTTTCTTCTATGTTTTCGTCACCTTCTGGATAACGATTATAGTTTGCAATAAATCTTGCTGTATATTCTTTGTCAATTTCTACATTTTCAAAAAGTACTCTTCCATGTGCTCCATCTCTTTCAATGGTTGGTTCTTGAATTAGTTGTTCTGGATTTCCATCAACTGCTGGTTTTAGTAATTGTACTTTTCCTGTGATAAAGCTATTATCTGGATCTACTAATGTAAAGGTTACCGTTACTTGATTGTTAGCTAGGTTATCTTCTTGTTTAATTTCTTCAATTTTTGGTAGGTCTTTTAATACCTTTACTTCTACAGTATTTTCTACAATTGCTTCGGTTTGGTCAGCAAAAATGATTTTGTTAGCTGTCAATTGTAATACTTTTGCTTCTGTTCCTACTTCTGTAATTATTTCATATTTCCCATCCGCTATTTTTGTGGCAATACAATCTAAGTTATTGACACGGATTTTTGTAATTTCACTTTCACTGTTACTTTCAATTTCGTATGTAATTTTTACAGTTTCATTTTTTTCTAAAGTAGTTGGTTCTATTTCTGCTTTTTTTATAGTTGCAAAACGATTTGCTGTAATTTCTTTTTCAAATAGAACACTATCTGTTATGATATGGTCTTCTGTTTCTTGGTAAGTTGCAATTACTTTAATAATGTAACTATCTGTTGTTTGGGTGTTAAAGATTTTTTCTATGTTTCCATTTTCTATTTCTTCTGTTGTTATGTCTTGACTTGCTATGATATTTTCTCCACTATCATAAAGTACTACTTTGGCTGATTGAATTGATTTTGCTTCATCTTCTATGTGGAAGGTTACTTTAATATTTTTTTCTTGTACATTTTCTTCTGCTTTTAGGTTAGATACAACTGGTTTTTGTGCATCAATTGTAATGGTTACTGTATTTCCTGTCTCTAAGACGATTTCTTTTCCATTTTTCAATTTTACTTTTTCGATGGTAATTGTATTTTCTCCTATTTTTTCTAATCCATCGATCGCCACCAAATAACGGTCCTCTTGTTTGGTTACTTCATATTCTTTATTATTTACGGTTATTGTGCTTGGCTCAAAGTTTGAACTACCAGTGTTTTCATAAGCAATATTGGTACTGTCAAATTGAATGGTAATGGGTTCTTTTTTAGCAAATTTATTGCTTTCTTGACCATCTTTTAATGTGTGTATGTTGCTGATACTAAATTGATAATCAAGTGCCATGGTAAATTCTTTGCTATAAACAAAAGATTCTCCCTTATATTCTTTTCCTTCGATTGGGTCTTTGACACCATTGTATGCTACATTGATAATAATGCGGTAAGTTTTTCCATCTTCTACATGTACTTCATGACGATTTTCTCCTGCTGTTATGTTGGTTTGTGCCACTGTTACTTCTGTTTCTTTTACTTGTGGTTCTAATGTGTTTTGCATTTGTTCTGCTTGTGGTTCTGTGTTTACAATTTCATAAACGCTAAATTGTGCTGATGTGATGCTTTGTTCTTGGTCTACTAGATTAAAGTTTATGTAGGCTTTTCCTTCAAAGGTTTCTTCTAATTTATAGCTATCTTCTTCTATATAAGGTTCTGCTTTTAAAACACATACAGAAAGGGTATTATTTACTTTTACTTCAGCTCCTGTGTTTAGGACAACTTTGCTTATGTGGTATTCTTGTTTCCCTGCTTGATTTCCTACGTTTACTTTTATTTTGTAGGCTCCTGTTTCATTTTCCACATTTTGTTCTTGGTTGTTGATAACTATTTTTTTGATGCTTACATCTTGATAATTTATCATGGCTCCAAATGTTATTTCAATTGTTTCACCTTTTTTTGGATAGTAATTTGGTGTATCAATATCTGTTAATTCCACTGTATAGTCTCTTTTGTTTTCTATCTTTTTAATTAAAAGTGAAAGGTCTGTTACAGTGATTTCTCCATCACTATTCATATCTGCTTTTTCATGTTTTTCATCTGGTAAGGCTTGTAGATGGATTAGATGTTTTTCTAATAAATTAACATCAAGGTAATCTATCATGCCATCATCATTTAGTTCACCTTTGGATGAAAGTACACTGGTAGCATAAATTGCTCCTAAAGATAACATTAGGAATAGAGTAGAACAAATACTTATTTTTATCAGTTTCTTTGTTTTTTCATTCATAGGTATTTACATCCTCCATTTTTAAATTTTATGTTTTAAAGTTTGTAAAATCAAATTCTTATTCTAGTTTTAATAAATCAATCAAAATTAGTTTCATTTGTGCTAAGTCATTAATAGTGATCTCACCATCGTTGTCAATATCCCCAGCTTGTAGTTTAATTCCATCTAATGATTGTTTTTCAATAATATGTAATTTTAATTCTGCTATATCATTAATAGTAATCTCACCATCGAAATCAGTATCTCCTATTACAATAAGAGTATATTGTAATGTTTTACCTATCTTAATTTTTGTTCCTGTAGTAATTAAAGAATCTTCTGTTAATGGAACACCATTTCTATCTGTTAATACCATTTGTGGATTTGTTGTTACATTTTCTAAAGTTATATGATTTTTAAATTGTGATACAGTTGTATTTGGTAAGATTCTTTTAATGTAAGTTCCCTCGATAGTATATTTATCTGATGTGACTTTTTCAGGTTTTGGTTCTTCTGGTTTTTCTTGTTGCTCTTCTATTATATTGATTGTTGTTTTAGCTTCTGCAATAGTAATATCTTTTTCACCTTCTGAAGTGATAATGTCTTTTATTTTAATATCAGTTGTTGTTGCTTTCACATCTGGTTTTACTGTTAGTGTAATGCTTACAATATCTTCAGGACTAGTACTTCCTGCTTTTTTGATTGCTACTAGTTCTCCTGTTGATTGGTTGTATTGTAATTTTTCCCAATCATTTAAACATTGGAAATCTTCTTGTTTTACTTCTTCAAATATATTTTTATTGTATTCTAGTGTCGCTTGGTAGGCATTTAACCCATTTTTGATTTGTTGGTATTCATCAAATCGCAAAGTAATAGTAAGGGTTTCTCCTCCTTTTAGTTCATTTACAGAATTTCCTAGATTTGCTGTTAGGTTTCCAGCAGCTAGCAAATTACTTGCTAGTAAGATTAAAATCATAAATCCAATTACCATAATTATTTTCTTTTTCATATTCAACCTCATTCCTTTTCTTATAAAATACAATATTTTCGCCTATATTATAACATTTTTAGACGTTTTTTGCAAGATCTCTTTTCTTTTTTAAATTGCTTTTTTGCCTATTTTTCTACGCATTCTGGTTATTTCTTTCTTTTTTAATATTTCTTTACAAGTATATTACTATTATTTTTCATTGTTACATTGATAATGCTTGTTTGTAAGTATCCCTAGTTCTAAGTAATTTTCTTCATAAAAAAATAAATAAATTTAGTTAAGATAAGAGAAAATATAATAAAATTATGTAAAATAGCAAAAACCATTGACAAAATCCGTCAAAAGGGCTACAATAATAGTATTGAGAGTTATAAAAAGGGGTGATGGATTTGCTAAAAATATATAACACAGATATCGAAACAAATAAAATCGAAGAAATCAAAGAATTCAAAAAAGGAGCATGGATTAATTTAGTAAATCCATCGGAAAGCGAAATCAAAAAAGTATGTGAAAACATTCAAATAGAAGAAGATTTCATTCGTTATGCATTGGACTATGAAGAAAAAGCAAGAATTGACCAAGAAGAAGATGATAACACCATACTTTTCATTGTAGATGTTCCGATTATAGAAAAAAGTGAAGACACAGAAATATACACAACCATGCCATTAGGAATGATAGTAGTAAGAGATGACTTTTTTGTAACGGTATCTTTAAAGAAAAATAAGATAATTGAAGATTTTGAAAAGAAAAAAATAAAAAACTTCCAAACTTATAAAAAAACAAGATTTATCTTTCAAATTTTGTACTTAAACTCATCTTATTACCTAAGTTACTTAAAGCAAATTAACAAAGAAACAGAAATTGCAGAATATATATTAAAAAATTCCATGAAAAATAAAGAACTTTTAAAATTACTAAGCTTGGAAAAAGGATTAGTATATTTTACTACTTCTTTAAAATCAAACGAACTTGTCATGGAAAAAACGATGAGAGGTAAAATCATAAAATTATATGAAGATGATGAAGAAATACTAGAAGATGCTATCACAGAGAATAGACAGGCAATTGAAATGGCACAAATCTATAGCAATATCTTAAATGGAACAATGGATGCCTATGCATCTATCATATCAAATAACTTAAATGGTGTTATGAAGTTTTTAACCTCCATTACCATAGTACTTGCTGTACCAACTATGATATCAAGTTTTTGGGGAATGAATGTAGGGTTACCACTTCAAAATAGTCCTTATGGATTTGTTGCTATGATATTAGTATCTGTTATATTAACCTTGTTAGTAACCTATTGGCTAAAGAAAAAAGATATGTTGGACTAGAATTAAAATTCTGGTCCAACAATTTTTTTAATTTTTTTCAATTGAATTTTTAAATCATCATATAAAGATTTCGAGATAGAAGGTTTTTGACTGTTATTGAGAGCAGTTTCATAATCATAAATATTTTTTTCAATATTCATTAATTTCATTTTTTGAAGTTGGGATGTTTGGCTTTTATACATATAAATTGGAATATAATTAGCATGGTCAATACTAATTTTTCCATTTACATGTTTTGTAATTTCTAAGTTTAATATAATAGAATTTCTGGTATTCTCTGCATTTTGATCACAAATAAAATTTCCTAAAGCATAAATCACAAATCCATCTTTTGTTGTACCATCTTCTAAAGTAACAGTTCTTTTCTCCATAGGCTCTAAAACATGAGGATGATTTCCTAAAATAATATCAACACCATTTTGAAATAGAAAATCAGCCAATTCTTTTTGGTCTGTGTTAGCAGAGGTTCGATATTCGGTTCCCCAATGCATGCAAGCTACAATTAAATCAGCGTTTTGTGACTTAGCACTTTCAATATCTCTAGCAATCAAATCTTTATCAATTAAATTAACACAAAATGATTTATCAGCAGGAATAGGAATTCCGTTGGTTCCGTAAGTATAATTGATAAAAGCAATTTTAACGCCTTTAACATATTTAAATAAAATTTTATCTCTATCTTCCTGTGTTTGATAAGTTCCTATATGAGCAATATCTGCATCATTCAAAACATCAATGGTTCTAGAAAGTCCCTCAAATCCCATATCTAAACAATGATTACCAGCTGTAGATAAAACATCAATACCAAGTTTTTTCAAATTATAAGCTAACTCATCTGGAGAATTAAAAGTTGGATAATTACGATAACCATGTTCTTTGCCAGCAAAGCATGTTTCCAAGCTTCCAATGGCAATATCCGAAGTTTTAATGGAACGATTAATCTCTTCAAAAACATAAGAGAAATCATAATCATCGGTTTCTTTTCGATAAGCATCTTGATATTGAGTATTATGGCACATAATATCACCAATAGCAGTCAAAGTAAAAGTAGCATCTGTTTCTTCTTTTTGGGAAACATTATCTTCAGCAGAAGCGGATACTTGTGTAGATTGCTCTAAACTCTTATTAACGTCGGCCAAAAAATTTTGACGTTTTATCCATTGACTAACATGATAAAAAATGGCAACACCTAATAATAAAACAACAAGAGCAATTAAAGTAAAAGACAAATACTTCACAAATTTCTTATCAAATTGTGCCATCTGAACAAATTTATTTTTTCTATTATTTCCTCTTTTATTTCTACGCATACAAAAACCCTTTCTTAAATTTACAATAACAAATTATCACAAAAAATAGAAAAATTCAACAAAATGTATAATTTTTAGAAAAAGAGACATACTAATAAAAATTGATATTTAACAGTTAATTAAAAGGGGGGAGAAAAATGAAAATAATTGATAAAATTGCACTTGTATTAATTATTATTGGAGCTATTAATTGGGGGTTAATTGGAATTTTTAATTTTAATTTAGTAGCAGCCATTTTTGGTGATATGACAATAATTGCAAGAATTATTTATGGATTAGTTGGTGTGTCTGGAATTTGGGGAATTAAACTTTTATTTGACGATTAATAAAAAGGATAAAAAAGAAGAACTGGAATTAGTTCTTTTTTTTGTTGAAAATAACTGGAAAATAGTGTATAATAAAAAAGCTAAAAAACGAGGAAAAGGAGAATAAAAATGTTAAGTGCAAATAATGTAACCGTAAGATTTGGAAAAAGAGTATTATTTGAAGAAGTAAATATAAGATTTGGAAAAGGAAACTGTTATGGAATTATTGGAGCCAATGGAGCAGGGAAATCTACCTTTCTAAAAGTATTATCAGGAGAAATCGAACCAAGCAAAGGAGATGTTAGCCTAGACAAAGGAGAAAGAATATCTGTTTTAAAGCAAGACCACTTTGCCTATGAAGAAAATTCTGTAATGGATACTGTTATCATGGGAAACAAAGAATTATATGACATCATGAAAGAAAAAGAAGAAATCTATGCAAAACCAAACTTTTCAGAAGAAGATGGAATGAAAGCAGCAAAATTAGAAGAAAGATTTGCAGAACTAGATGGATGGAATGCAGAATCCGATGCAGCCATTTTATTAAATGACTTAGGAATTATACCAGAAAACCACTACAAATTAATGAAAGAAATCGAAGCAAAAGACAAAGTAAAAGTATTATTAGCTCAAAGTTTATTTGGAAATCCAGATGTTTTATTATTGGACGAGCCTACCAATGACTTAGATTTAAAAAGTATCAACTGGTTACAAGAATTCCTAATGGAATTCGAAAATACTGTAATTGTTGTATCACATGATAGATATTTCTTAAATAAAGTATGTACCCACATAGCAGACGTAGACTTTGGAAAAATCAAAGTCTATCCAGGAAACTATGATTTCTGGTATGAATCTAGCCAGTTAGCATTAAAGCAAGCAAGAGAACAAAACAAGAAAAAAGAAGAAAAAATCAAAGAATTACAAGACTTTATTGCAAGATTTAGCGCCAATGCATCTAAATCAAAACAAGCAACATCCAGAAAGAAAACATTAGAAAAAATAGAATTAGACGAAATCAAGCCATCTAATAGAAAATATCCATATGTTGACTTTAAACCAGATAGAGAACCAGGAAAAGAAATCTTACAAGTAAAAAACATATCAAAGACAGTAGAAGGGGTAAAAATATTAGAGAATATCTCATTTGATGTAAAACAAGGAGACAAAATAGCATTTTTAGCAGACAACGAAATTGCTAAAACTGTACTATTTCAAATTATTGCAGGAGAATTAGAACCAGACGAAGGAGAATTAGTATGGGGAACAACTATCACAAAAACCTACTTCCCAAAAGACAATAATTATCTATTTGGAACAGAAGAAAATGTAACCGAATGGCTAAGAAAATACTCAAAAGACCCAGATGAAACTTATGTAAGAAGTTTCTTAGGAAGAATGCTATTTTCAGGAGACGAAGCCTTAAAAGAAGCAAAAGTCCTATCAGGAGGAGAAAAAGTAAGATGTGTACTATCTAAAATGATGTTATCAGGAGCAAACTTTCTAATATTTGACGAACCAACTAACCACTTAGACATGGAAAGCATCACATCAGTCAATGAAGGAATGAAAAAATTCATTGGAAATATCTTATTCACATCACATGACCACGAATTGACACAAACTGTAGCAAATAGAATTATAGATATAAAAGAAGACGGAAAAATGATTGACAGAGAAGTAACTTATAATGAATACTTAGGAGTAGAATAGTGTTTTTTGGGACGGGGTCAAAAAACATCGTTTCAAAATCATTTTATAAGTTAACATGAAAGAAATGTAATAAACTGAAGATTAAAAAGAAAAAGGAAAAATAACCTCAGGGAGGACTAATATGGCAAGAGTCGATAAAATTAATTATTATTTAAATATAGCAGAAACGGTAGCAGAGAGAGGAACCTGCTTAAGAAACAATTATGGAAGTATTATTGTAAAAAATGATGAAATCATATCAACAGGATATTCAGGAGCACCAAGAGGTAGAGAAAACTGTTTAGACTTAGGTTATTGCATAAAAAGTGATATGCCAAGCGGAAAAGGTTATGACAGATGTAGGTCAGTACATAGTGAGCAAAACGCAATGATAAGTGCAGCAAGGAAAGATATGATAGGAGCAACTTTATATATGGTTGGTATCAATAAAAGAAATGGGGAATATGTAACAGATAATTGGCCATGTACCTTTTGTAAAAGAATGCTAATCAATAGCCGGAATCAAAGAGGTGGTTATGAGAGACAACAAAACTGATTATCGAATGGAGCAAGTAAAAAACTGGATAGAAGAAGATGATTCATTAAAATATTAATTAAAAAAGCGATGTTTTTTGGGACGGGGTCAAAAAACATCGCTTGCAAAACTTAGAAAAGTAGAGTATAATAATCAAACAATGATAGGGAAATAGAAAAGAAAGTGAGTTGATTTAAAATACCAAGAATACCTAGAAATCAATTGAAATCATCATTTTTTCATGTCATCATACAAGGGCATAAAAAGGAATACATATTTAGAAAAGAAAGATATATTTATCAGTATGTAAAGTTAATTCGTAAATATATAAAAGAAACCAATCTTACAATTATAGCGTATTGTATTATGCAAAATCATGTACATTTTTTAATTCAGGTTAAAGATAATATAGAAGAACTCTCAAAATTTTTTCACAAATTAAATACGATGTATGCAAGATACTACAATTATATGGAAGAGGGAAGAGTAGGGCACGTATATAGAGATAGATTTTTAAGTGAACCAATAACAAGTCATAGATATTTAGTTCAATGTATTAAATATATTCATTTTAATCCAGTAAAAGCCAAAATAGTCAAAAGATGTGAAGATTATAAATTTTCATCTTATCGTTTTTTCAAAAAAAAATTAGAAACAGGAAAATATAATAGCATTCTAAGCAAAGAAGATTATGAAAATATATGTAATAATAGCAATTATAATATAAGTTTTTTAGATATTGAAATAAATAAAGAAGAAAAAATAAAAGTGGGAATAGAAGAATTTTTAGAAATGAAAAATAGAAAGTTATATGAGATATTTTCCAATCGAAAGATATTAGAAGAAATGGTTTTGTATTTAAAAAATGAAAAAGATATAAAATATATACAAATTAGGCAGTTCCTAGAAATGACAAGAGGTACTATGCAAAGAATAATGCTTAAAAACAAAGAAAGAAAATAAAAATTATCAATCTATAATATTGTTTTTTCTTTATCATATTTGATATAATATAAAAGCAAAAACGATGTTTTTTAACCCCGTCCCAAAAAACATCGCTATGGAAAGGAAGTAAAACAATGGATAAAATTATTAAAACAATAGCAGAGGAATTAGAAATTAAAGCATCCCAAGTAGAAAATACAGTAAAATTGATTGATGAAGGGAATACCATTCCGTTTATTGCAAGATATCGTAAAGAAGTGACAGGAGGACTATCTGATGAGACATTAAGAGATTTAGGCGACAGACTAAATTACTTAAGAAACTTAGAACAAAGAAAAGAAGAAGTTATTAAATCAATTGATGAACAAGGGAAGTTAACAGATGAAATTTTACAAGCAGTAGCAGTTGCTAAAACACTAGCAGAGGTAGAAGATATATATAGACCTTATAAGCAAAAGAAAAAGACAAGAGCGACTGTTGCAAAAGCAAAAGGACTAGAGCCACTAGCTAAAATTATTATTGAACAAAAAGAAACAAAGCTAATTGAAGAAATAGCCAAAGAATATATTAATATAGATATTTTATCAGAAGAAGACAAAAAGAACAAAGATAAAGTGGTAAAAACAGCAGAAGAAGCAATTCAAGGAGCTTTAGATATTATTGCAGAAGATATTTCTGATAATGCAAAATATAGAAAAGAAATAAAAAGACAATGCTATCGAGAAGGATTAATGGAAACAAAAGCAGCAAAACCAGAAGAAAAATCCAACTATGAAATGTATTATGAATATAGTGAAGCTATTAAATATATTCCAAGTCATAGAATTTTAGCCATTAACCGTGGAGAAAAAGAAGATTTCCTAAAAGTAAAAATACAAAAACCAGAAGAAAAAATACTAGCATATATACAAAAAGATACCATAAAGGGCGAAACGCAATTTACTAGTATGCTAAAAGATACAATTTTAGATAGTTTTAAAAGATTAATTGAACCATCAATAGAGAGGGAAATCCGTAGCGATTTAACAGAAAAAGCAGAAGAGAAAGCCATCAAAGTATTTGGTCAAAATTCAAAACAATTGTTATTAGGAGCACCGATCAAAGGAAAAACAGTTATGGGATTTGACCCAGCTTATCGAACAGGTTGCAAAATAGCAGTTATAGATGAAACTGGTAAAGTGTTAGACTATACAACAGTTTATCCAACTGAGCCACAAAATGATGTAGCTGGAGCTAAAAGAGAACTTCTAAACTTAATTGAAAAAGATAAAATAGATATGATAGCTATAGGAAATGGAACAGCTTCAAGAGAATCTGAAATGTTTGTAGCAGATATGATAAAAGAAGCATCTAGACCAGTTCACTATGTGATTGTAAGTGAAGCGGGAGCATCTGTTTATTCAGCATCAAAACTTGCCACAGAAGAATATCCAGATATTAATGTATCGATAAGAGGAGCAATATCTATTGCAAGAAGACTGCAAGACCCATTAGCAGAGTTAGTAAAAATAGACCCAAAAGCAATAGGAGTAGGGCAATATCAACATGATGTGAATCAAAAAAGATTAGCAGAAAGCTTAACAGGAGTAGTAGAAGACAGTGTTAACAAAGTAGGAGTAGATGTTAACACAGCAACGCCATCTTTACTATCTTACGTATCAGGAATTAACAATACGATCGCCAAAAATATTGTAAAATATAGAGATGAAAATGGAAAATTAAAAAACAGAAAACAATTATTAAAAGTACCAAAGCTTGGAAAAGTAGCATTTGAGCAATGTGCTGGTTTCTTAAGAATCCTTGATGGAGATAATCCATTAGAAATTACAGCAGTTCACCCAGAAAGCTACGAAGCAACTGAAAAACTACTAGCAAGTGTAGGATTTAACAAACAAGATTTAAAAGATAAAGAAAAGCTAGAAGAATTAAGAAACAAATTAAAAATAGTTAATATATCTGACACGGCCAAAGAATTAGAAGTAGGAGAAATGACTTTGACAGACATTATCGATGAGTTATCTAAACCAGGAAGAGACCCACGTGAGGATATGCCAAAACCAATTCTAAGAAGCGACGTTTTAAAATTAGAAGATTTAAGAGAAGGTATGGTATTAAGTGGAACCGTTAGAAATGTAATCGATTTTGGGGCCTTTGTTGATATCGGTGTGAAACATGATGGATTGGTACATATTTCTGAAATGAGTGATAAATTTGTTAAAAACCCATCTGAAATAGTATCAGTAGGAGATGTTGTAAAAGTAAAAGTAATCAAGATAGACAAAGAAAGGCAAAAAGTAGGACTTTCTATGAAAGTTTGAGATAAGGGGGACAGGTCTTAACTGTCTCATTTTTTTCGTTCTTTTAAACAGAATAAATTTCGTTCAAAATATAAAAATGAGACAGTTAAGACCTGTCCCCCTTGTCTCATAATTTGCAAAATTATGTAAAATATAGTATAATAATACTAGATGAATTAACTTGTCTGCTCCATTT
Source organism: uncultured Clostridium sp. (assembly GCA_946565805.1). Classification (GTDB taxonomy): domain Bacteria; phylum Bacillota; class Clostridia; order TANB77; family CAG-508; genus CAG-269. The sequence continues at coordinate 54,289 of CAMNWO010000008.1, read as the reverse complement.
TCATTAGGAGTTATGACATCAAGAAAATATTATTATTATAAGATGGAGGAAATACAAGATGAAAGAACTAACAAAAAGAATGAATGAACGGATAAACCAGTTACCGATAGAGGTATACAGAGCTTGGATTTACACTCTACTATTTGTTGTGATGCTTCAGATTGATGCACTACATTGTCAATACTTAAATCGGTTTTATGGTACAACAGATTACTTCCTTACTCATATGAGAGGATGGATAGCAATTAGTGCTAGTCTATTATTTGGTATAATAGACTTTTGCATAGCCAAGAAAATGATAGAATATGCTAACAAAATATACTTTCGTATTATCATTACAATTACAAATGGAATTCCTTCTGATATACAAATAGAAGGAATAACAAGAATATTAAAGTATGTTGGATATTATTTTTTAGGCGTTTCGATATGTTCAATTGCGTATGATTGCTATGAAATATTATTTGTTCATTTACTAAAAATAGGACCTTTTTAAAGTCCTATTTTTAGTTAGTTTATTTATATTTTTCCTGAATTTCTTTAACTTCATCAAAATGATTTCTTAAAATATCCAAAAAGACATCAGTAAGTTCTGGATCAAATTGAGTTCCTTTACATCTTTCAAACTCAGCAATTACCGTTTCCATAGGAAGAGCATTACGATAAGTTCTTCTTGAAGTCATAGCATCAAAGCTATCAGCAATCGCAGTAATTCTAGCCAGGTATGGAATTTCTTCTCCTTTTAATCTACCAGGATAGCCATTTCCATCATATTTTTCATGATGATGTTTAACAATTGGAACAATATCACGGAAAATACTTGCAGTAGATAAGATATGAGCACCAATTGAAGGATGATTTTTGATTTCAGAATATTCATCATCTGTCAATTTAGCCTCTTTCAACAAAATACTATCAGGTACGCCTATTTTACCAATGTCATGAAAAATTCCACCAATTTGTAAAGTTTTTAAATCATTTTCTGGTAAATTGATTGCTTTTCCAATTAAAACAGAAAATTCAGAAACTCTGTCAGAATGACCTCTTGTATAAGTATCTTTTGCTTCTACTGTATAACGTAAAGTTTCAATACTTTCTAAATAAGCCTTTTCTAACATTTCATTAGTATTTTTCAATTCATCATTAATTTTCTTAATTTCATTCATTTGAGCAATTGATTTAATACCAGACTCAATTAATAATAACAATTGGTCAAATTTATCACTTTTTTCACAATACCCCTGAATATCAAGTCTTCGAATGGTATCCAATGGAGGAGCTAAGTCTTTATGACCTGTTAATAATAAAATATATAATTCTTTATTAAATTTCCTAATTTCCTCTACTACTTGGTCACCATGGAAAGGAGTCATAATGAAGTCCAAAATCATTAAATCAAAATGTTCATTTTTAATTCTTTCAATTGCTTCTTGGGGATCGGTTACACCAGTAAATTCATAGCCAGACCTCTTTAAAAAGATGGATAATGAATCGATGATTCCTTCTTCATCATCAACTGCTATGATTTTATAATTTCTATTTTCGCTATTTTCTAAATTTTGTAATCCTTTTCTCATTTTTACAACCTCATTAATCATAAATTAATTAACTATTTTCCACATTATATTAATAAAATGTGGAAAATGCAAGGGTTTTAAAAAAAGAAGTTAAAAAATAAGTTTATTGTACAATAAAATCTGAAATACATTTTCTACATTGAAGATATTTATCATTACACAAGCAAAAAGCATTTCTAATTCTATAAGAGGTAAACCATAATTTCTAATACTGATTTTTTTAAGTTAAAATTTACGCAAATAAACATAAAGTATTTACAAAAAGTGATTTTGATGATATAATTCAAGAGTTTACAATAATATGATTTGGAGAGTGTAATGGAAGCTAAAAAAGAAATAATAGCTTTAAAAGCTAAAGTAATGATAAAAAAGATAAATAAGTTGCACGATTTATATAAAATGATATCAAAAAAAGAATGTGATGAAGAAAGTAAGAATTTAGAAATAATAAAAAAACAGTATCTTCAAATGTATAACGAACTCATAGAAAAAGAAGAGTATGAAAAATATAAAATAATAGAAGATGTCATAATTTATAACATAGCAAAAATAGAAATAAAATTAGATGAATATATCTATAATACGATTCAAAACTATCAAGAGATAATAAGAGATGGAATACAAAAAATAAAGACATCCTCTAATTACCAAGAATGTAAGAATATGGATAAAAGTTTAAACGATGTAAAAATATTAGGGGAACTGTTAAAATTATATAGTCCATACATAGATAAAAACGAAGAGAAAAAGATTCAATATGAAATTAGTCAGTTGAAATTTGATGTATTGTATAGAAATCAAATAGAAGATCTAATATATCAAAATAAAAATACAACGAATTATTTAAAACAATATAATAATGAGATTGAAAAAGAAATATTTAAGAAACTATTAAAAGAAAAATTTGCCTCGATAAAATTTGAAACTGACATATTTTATGGAAATAGTATTGAACAAATATTAAGTGATAGTAGATTACTAGAAAAATTAATAATAATAGATATAAAAAGTAATCCTTATGATTATATCAACTTGTTAAAAGCAAAAATTTTTAATCCACATTTATGCAACATAGGAAACAATCCTTTTGAAATAGAAGAGTACATGACAGGTAAACAATTAGAAGAAATAGGATATGGTTATATGTTCAGTAGACAAGATAGTTTAAAAACCAATAAAGTTAATTATTCTTTGCTAGTAGCAATATTAAGAAATATCATAACAGATGAAAATGTAAGTCTCATAGAATGTGAAAAACTATATAAAAAATTTGGATTTGAATGCAACCCTATAGTAATCAATGAAAGTCAAATATATATAAAAATGATTTTTGATGAAGTAAAAGGAAGTACAGAATTTGAAAAACTTCTACAAGAGCATCAAGAAGATAGAAAAAAGGATAAAAAAAGCCAAGAAGGGAAATATTGTAAGATTGATTTTGCAGGATTGGTGTATAAATTTGATAGACAAAAAAACAGAGAAGAAGATTTATTAAAACAAATTCTTGATAAGAAAGAAACTGAATCAATGACTCCAATAGCAAGAAATAGCAAAAAAGAAAAGCAATTACAAAAAATAAAAGAAAAAGGTATCATAACTACAGATATAGACATAATTATATTACTAACAAAAAATATAATTGATGAGTATAATAAAAAAATACAAGAATTAAAACAAACAAGTACTAATAGAGAATTTTCTTCATGGTATTATGGATTAAATACAGAAACATATGAAATGGAAATAAAAGAAGCAGAAAATAATCTAAAATGGTTAAAAGAATTAAGCAATAAAAGAGAACACCTAGAATTAGAGGAAATAAAAAGCCTATTATTTTTTATAAATGATATTTATGAAAAACTAGGGATCGACTATAATCCAAGAGAAGTACTGCCACTAGAAAATACAGGAATGGAAAATAGTGGACAAGTACGTTTTGCTCCTATACCAGAAAAAAGTGGAATTTACACAGCCACTTTAGGTCATAGCTTTTCAGATGGATTTATACATGAAAAAAGAGTATATTATAGAACTGATCTACGTCCACTATGGAAAAAATATAAGAAAGAATTTACGGAGTTACATATTGATGTAAAAAAATATAGTAAATATTATGAAAGCGAACCATGTTTTGAAATTTGTGTAAACCTTGGGGACATATCAGATTTACCAATTGATTATAAAAAAGTTAAACAAGTAACAAAAGAGGAGATGGAAGAAATTATAGAAAGAGAAGAAGGAGAAGTAAGATAATGAAAGAAGAAAAAAATACAAATACAGAGCTAATGATAAATTTGAAAAAACAAGTAGATGCCCAAATAGCAACATTAACCACAAGAATACCAAAGTATTCAGAATTGAATGAAGAAGGAAGAAAAATTGTTGACCAATATATTTCAGAAATTGACTTATATAATTCAAAAACCATTGATGAATTTGGAAAAAACGAGACAGAAAAGATATGTAAAGAATTAAATATGCTAATAGGAACGATGAAGACACACGATACAAGTATAGGAAATATGTTTACAGATTTAATGATGTCAATTAATGAAAATAGTAAACCAGAAGAAGAGAGTTTTTTAGACTCGTTTAAGAAGTCGCCATTAACAGCTTTAAAAAGTTTAAAAAACAAACCAAAAAAAGTAGTAACTAGCGAAAGATATAGAAGAGCACAAGTTTTAACTAACATAGACTCAATTCAAGAAAAATTAGAAAATATAAGAAATGAATTAAGAGTAAATAGCGGAAAATTAGAGATTATGGCTCAAAACTCAGCAGAACAATATATTAACATACAATATCAAATTGTGGCTTTACAAGAAGTATTAAAAAGGTTGCAAGAAGAAAAGGAAAAAGAAGCACAAGTAATGGAGAAAACTTTCTATCAAATAGATAAAAACATACAATCAGCTGGAGCAGAAAAGAGAATTACTAGAAAAATAGAAAATAGCATAGGAGTTAGTGTAAATGCAGCAACAAAAGCAATTATGTCAAGATTATTAGCACAGCATAATGAAGAACTTGCAAGTGACTATGAACAGGATTTATCAAGTTTATTACCACAATTAAAAGGAATAATTGTAACAGCCGAAGCCAACGATTCTCTGATTCAAGCAGTAGATATACATAATCAATTTGTGAACAAAATGAATGAAATGTTAAGAACAGAAAGTGAACGTTCTAAAGAAGCAATCAAAAAAGTACAAGATATTTCTAAAGGAAGTGCTATTGATGTTGATACAGCAAAAATTTTAACAAGTGATGTATTAGAAGTAGTAGCTTCACTAAAAAAAGCACAAGATGAAGGGCGACCAACAAACGAGGCATTTACGGAAATATTAGATGATTTTAGAAATAAATTAGTAGAAGAATTACAAAGAGATAATAACAATGTATCGATAGAAGAAGATATAAGAAAAAAAGAACGATTAAATGATAGAAGTACACAGAATGATGAAGAAGAATATGGAGACTTTTAATAAATTTAAATTATTTATATAATTTTGGGACGGTGTTTTTTAACCCCGTCCCAAAAAACATCATGCAGGTAAAATAATGCGGAAAGTAGTTCCTTTTCCTTCTTCAGATTCCACTGTCATATTACCATTGAAGTGAGCTCGAATGGTAGAATAAGACATATATAAACCAAGTCCAGTACCATTTTTTCCTTTTGTTGTAATCATTTCTTTAAATAATTTATTTTTAACATTACTTGGCATACCAGAACCATAATCTTTTACCGAGATAACAAGATGATTGTGTTCGATATCTTTTTCTACAATTAGATCAATATTTTGTTCTGGTTTTCCATTGTAAGCTTGGATCGAGTTAGATATCATATTGTTAATAACTTGTACCAAACTATTAACATCACCATGAATGATGGTATGCTCATCTGCCTTCATGGAAATATTTAAATAAACAATAGCATTTTTTAATTCATGTTTCATCAAAATATTAACTCTTTTTAATAATTCGCCAACGGTAAAAGTAATTTCTTCTTCATTTGAAAAAGTAACAGCTTGCCCCTTTACAGCAGTAATAACATCTGACATATACTCTGTATGTGTTTTGATTTTAGCAATCCATGTGTTCATATCTTTGGCAATATCATGATGATCTTGACTATTTACTTCTGGGTCATCAATTGAAGCATCGTATTCTTTTACTAAGTCATTTAAACCTTCAGATGCTCCTGAAATAGACATGATTGGTGTTTTTAAGTTATGAGCAATTCCACCAATTAATTGTCCTAGAGAAGCTAGACGTTCTTTTTCCATCAAAGTTTCTTGATTGTTATGAATTTGGTTTAAGTGATTAATAGTTAAAGCCTGAATATTATTATACACTTTAATCAAGTCACCAATCTCATCCACAGAAGTAATATATAACTTTTTCTCAGCAAAAGCTTGATTATCATTTGAAATCTCTTCTAAAGAATAAGTAACTTCTTTCACATTTTTAGATAATTCACTAGCAAAAGCATATAAAATAGTGCTACAAATACCTCCCAAAATGAGTAGTAAAGAAACCATATAAAAAATAGTTTCATCTGAATAAATTAAGTAATAAGCACCCAAGTAATAAGTTTCTCCATTTGATAAAGTAACAGGATATAGTGTTCCTTGACCAGATGTACCATAATAATCATAAATTTTATAATTATTTTCAGCAGAAAGCTCAGAGGTGTATTTTTTAAAGAAATCGCTCAATTCTCCAGTTTGATAAATAAAATTAAAATTTTGGTCAGTAATAAATAAGACGTTTTCTTCTTCACTTAATCTAACTTTATCCAATAAACGAACTAAGTCATCTCTATTCGAAACAACCATGCCTTCTAAATCAGTTTGAAATTGGTTTTTATAAAACTTGTCTAACAATTCTGCATTACTTTTTTCATAAGTAGAAGAAAAGGCAAGATAGGTAAAAACAATACAAACTGTTATAACAGGTATAATTTGGAACAACAATCTTTTTACAATTCCAGTTCTTCTAACGTGAGCTGAAGAAGTATTTTCTAACTGTTTCAAGATGGTAGACAATAACCTTCTAACATAAGTATTGGCGATAGAACTCATGATAGTAGCAAGGATAAAGACCACTAACATCAATTTAAAGTCAGAAGAAGTCAAAAAGCTTGTTTGCATAAATAAAACAGCAACTGATAACAGTAGTGGAACAACAATAAATGCTAGCAACAAACGATTTGGCAAATTTAAACAAACCTTTTTAATATATTCTATATTTTTCTTATACTTGACTTTGTCTTCTTTATAAATGAGATAATAATCAATATCTTTCAAAAAGAAAAATAAAATACAAGATACTACTAGAATTAAGCCAATTCCAACCACTAATATTTGTTGATAGTAATAAAGTCCACCAGATACTTCTTTGTCAAACTGTGTATTAATAGTACCTGGTCCATAGTTCAATAAATAAGGAATAATTAAGTAAAATAAAATACAAACAATGGCAACACCAACAGCATAAGTCATAATGATTTTTGATTTTACTTTAACCTTTTTTGGCTCTTCCATATCATTTCCTCCTTCGTTAATCCATATCTTTTGTGAAGTTTATAGCATCCAAAAATTTCTTCAAATAAACTTTATCAATCTTAGACCATTGAAATCCAACAAAATCTAAAAATTGATTGGTTAAAGTTTGATCAATTACAATATCAGAATGATAATTAAACTTCTTAGCCTGATTCAAATCAGACACAATATATTTTAATATTTTTTCATTTTGTGGTAAATACAAATGATGGATAAACTCATCATAACTTGTAAAATTACAAGAATATCCATATTCCTCAAAAACTTGCAATAAAGTATCAATTGTAATTAATTGATTTGAAAAAATATGAAAAATTTGATTTTCTAAATGAGGTATCATTAATAATTTTACAATTGCTTCTGCTGTTTCGTCAATAGGAGAAAATTCCAACTGTTGCCTTTTCAAATCATCAGGAAGATAACCAATTTTAGCAAGAGCCAATAACCTGGTATAATAAGCATTGTCAAATTTATTCTTTTGAAAAACACCATCTGAAAATCTCGCCATTAAATTTCCCAAACGGAAAATATTAGCTTTTAAACCTTTGTATTCTTCTTCTAAAATTAATTTTTCTGCCTCAAATTTGCTATGAATATAAACATTATCTTCATAGTTTTGACCAATATAAAAATCATTTTCTGTAAAGTTATAACAAATATCATTTTCCACCAAATAGTTTCCACTAATATTGGTTGTAGACATATGATTTAAAACAATTCCAGTAGGTTTAGCCAATAAAATCAAATTCTTTACAGTATTAATGTTTTCTCTTTCAAAAATAGTATAATTTCCGTAATGTCTCGTATTAGCAGCAGTATTAATAATACAGTCTACATTCTTTTGTAAATTAGAATAATCTTCTTGAGACAAGCCAAAAAACTCTTTCGAAAGTTCACCATTCAAAACAATAATCCTATTTTGATACATTTGATAATAGTTATGAGCAAAATAAAATCCAAGTAAATTTTCCAATCGTTTTTGAGGCTTTTGATTATATTTTTCTCGTATAATGCAGTAAATCATACAACTTGTATTTTTTAACAAATAGTCTAAAATGTGTACTCCCAAAAATCCAGTTACACCAGTTAATAAAACATTCTGGTAAGAAAAAGACAAATCTTTTTTGGTTATATTTTCTGGAAAAGAACTAACTTTTGGTTTTACCATAAAGGCAAGCTTGTTCTGCATATCTTCTTTATGATTGGTAAGATAATTTGCTAAAGTTTCAACAGTAGAATATTGATAAAAGTCTTGGGTATGAACGGTAATCCCTTTAGCAAAGAGCCTGGAGTTAATGGTAAGGATACTAAGAGAGTCTGCATTTCCATCGGTAAAGAAATCATCGCAAATTCCTAAATTAGGATTCATCAAAACATCTTGGCATACCATTAAAATATCATTTTCTAATTCTGTCTTAGGAAGTACATTTTGTACATTTTTAGTAATTGGCAAAGGCAGTTGATTTTTATCAATTTTTCCATTTGGTGTTAAGGGAAAGCTATCTAATTTTACAATGGTAGGTATCATGTAAAAAGGTAAAGTTTTTCTTAATGTTTCATATAAAATAGATAAATTAAAATCTTTTTGATAACTTGTAACATAAGCCACTAAGATTTGTTTTCCACTAGTATTTTCCTTAATTAAAACCAAACAGTCAGAAACGTCTTTATTTTTTAAAATATTTTTCTCAATTTCCTTTAATTCAATACGAAAACCATGCAATTTTACTTGTCCATCATCTCTTCCAACAAATTCTAAATTTCCATCAAAATGACGTGAAACAATATCACCAGTTTTATACATTTGATAAGAAGCATCAAAAGGGTTTTGTAAAAATCTTTCTTGATTTAATTCTGGCCTTCCTAAATATCCTTCTGATACCCCAGGACCAGAAACATACAATTCTCCTTTACAACCTATTGGTAATAAGTTAAGATTTTTATCTAAAATATAACATTTATCATTATAAATTGGTTTTCCAATTAAAATGGTTTCATCTTTTGGTGTTAGTTCATAGTAAGTAGAGCAAACACTATTTTCTGTAGGACCATATTCATTAATTAAACGAACCTGAGGCAATTTTTCAAAATGTTCTTTTACTAAAGCCATAGGAAAACTTTCTCCAGCAATAGTAACAAATTTCAAAGTAGCTAAAGTGTCTAACTTCTCATGTAACAAAATTTTATATAAACTTGGCACTACCAGAAAATGATTAACTTTATGTTTCACTAATTCTTCACAAATAACATTAATATCCATTCTGGTAACAGAAGGAATAACAAGTGTCGAACCAGAAATTAATGGTGTAAAAATATCTTCTACTGAACTATCAAAAGAAAAAGAAGGAATTTGTAAAACCACAATATTTTCGTCAAATTGATAGTAATCTTTTCTCCAAATCAAAGTATTTAAAATGTTTTGATGTTTAATTTTAACACCTTTTGGCTTTCCTGTAGTACCAGAAGTATAAATCATGTAAGCTAAAGAATTTGGTTTTGAAATATTTTCATAATGTAAAGTTGCTGTAAAATCTAAATCCTCTAAAATGATTTTATTTTGAAAATCATAGAGATCTTTATATTCTTCTGAAGTAATTAGCATCTTACATTTACTATCTTGCATAATATAGCGAATTCTCTCTTCTGGATATTCACCATCAATTGGAATATAAGCATTTCCACTTTTCATAATACCAATTAAACTTGCTACCATCCATGCTGATTTTTTACATAAAATAGCAACTTTGCTATTTCTAATATCATGCTTGGTAATTTCATTGGCAACAATACTTGCCATATTATTTAATTCACGATAAGTATATTTCTTATCTTGATAAATAAGGGCAATTTGTTCTGGATTTTTGCTTACTATTTCTTCAAATAAGTCAACCAAGGTTTTGGTGGTATCATAAGAAAAAGTAGTATGATTAAAATCTTCTAATAATAATTTTTTTTCTTCTTTTGGCAATATTTCTACTTCACTAATTAATTGGTTAGGATGTTCCATCATAGCAAAGAGAATGGTTCTCATTCTTTGATAAATGCAGTTGATTTCTTTTTCATCAAATAAATCAATTCGGTAATCATAAGAAATGTGATAAGCTCCAGAATTGTTGATATCCGTAACATTTACAACAAATTCATCTTGCATGTAATCTACAAAATTCCATTCAGAATGGTAAGAAACTAAATTTGGAAAATCCGTTTTTGGTCTCATATTTTGGAAAGAATATACAACATTATAGTTCTGCCCATTTTGTTCTGAACGTAAATCATTTAACAAATGCATATAAGGATATTTGGCATTTTTAAAATAAGAAATACTACTAGTTGCAATTCTTTGAAGTAATTCTATTACCGATAAATTTTCATTATTTTTCATAGGAATGGAAATCATATTAATAAACATACCAATGGTATTTTTTTCTTTTCCTAATCGATTTAAGATAGGAGTTTGTATCGTAAAGTTCTCATAAGTAGTTGTACGAAACAAATACAAATTAAGAACTGCTAAAAATAATGCATAAGCAGAAATACGATTTTGTTTACAAAAATCATTGATTTGATTTGTTTCCTCTAAAGAAAATGCAAATTCCATACGATTTGCTTGGAAAGAAACAGAGGAAGTATTTTTTAAGCTAACGGGTTCTAGATCCTCTAATGCTTTTTTCCAAAAATCTTGATTCTTTAAATATGTATCAGAAGCAAGATAATCTTGTTCACGTGATATGAAATCAGTATAAAGACCAGCCATTTCTGGCATCTCCATACAATTAGTAAGTCTTGTATAATTAATTGCAAAATTATCAATAATTAATCCCAATGACCAAGCATCTGTAATCAAATGGTGAAATCTACAAACAAGTGCAACTTCATCATTTGAAAGAATACAAATCATAAATTCATATAAATCATTCTCATAAATATCAAAAAGCTTTTTTGCATACTCCTTTTGAAATAATCTAAAATCATCCATTGTTTTCTTCGAAAAATCAAAAACAGGAATATCAAAATGAGAAAAATCGGCAAAATACTGCATTGGTACATCGCCTTTTCCATCTAGTGTAATTTGTTTAAAAATCCTAGTTCTCATATCCTGATTATTTTGAATCGTCAAATTAACAGCTTCTTTCAACAAGCCAATATCAATCTCTTTTTTAAAAAACATAGTACCTACAATATTATTCACTGGTGTATCCGTAAATTGCTCTGACAAATAAATTGAATTTTGTGGACTTGTTAAATTAAATACATCCTTTTTCATTTCCTGTTATCTCCTTGTACATTTCTAGTCAAATTATATAGTTTTTTGCCTAAAAATGTCAAGGGAAAAGGGACAATTGGAGACAGGTCTTTTTGAGACAGTGGGGACAGGTCTTGAATGTCTCATTTTTTATATAAAATAATTATTACTAAAAATATAAAAAAATGAGACATTCAAGACCTGTCCCTACTGTCTCAAGACCTTTCCCTCTTGTCCCAAAATTGTTTAAAAAGGCAAAAAGTGGAAAGACTATATAAGAGGTGGGAGAATTGAAAAGAAAAAAGAAAATAAGTAATCAAAAAAAAGTAACAATAGTTGCAATTTTAACCATAATGGTATGGGTATTTATTTTTTATTTATATATTACCTACCAAAATATAGAAGTTAATCCAAGTCAATATGAAGCAACTCGAACTTTATCCACACCAAGCACACAAACTGTGGAAGAAGCAGAAGAAGACAGTAAAAAAGTGGCAGATGTAATTGAAGAAACCACTAGAAAAGTAGTAGGAATTTCAAAGTTAAAAAATACAGGAAATAGTATTTTATCAAAAAGTACAGAAAGTGAATTGGGATTAGGGACAGGAATGATTGTAACAGAAGATGGCTATATTTTGAGTAATGAACATGTAACAGGTGCTAAATATAGCAAATGTTATATCACCTTAGAAAATGGAAACAACTATGATGGAACCGTAGTTTGGAGTGATTCAGATTTAGATTTATCCATTACCAAAATTAATGCTAAAAACTTAGAATATGTAACGATTGGGAATTCCAGTAAAATTCGAGTAGGAGAAAGTGTATATGCCATTCGGCAATCCAATTGGATTTGAGTTTAGAAGAACCGTTACTTCTGGAATTATTAGTGCCAAAAACAGAACGATTAAAATTGAAGAAACAGATAAATCTTCTTATATGACAGATTTAATCCAAACCGATGCAACCATTAATCCAGGAAATAGCGGAGGGCCTTTAATTTATCCCAATGGAGAAGTTTTAGGAATTAACACAGTTAAAATTTCCTCTGCAGAGGGAATTGGATTTGCTGTTCCAATTAATATAATAAAGCCAATTATTGAAAGCTTTAAAACAACAGGAAGTTTTGAAGAGGCAACAATTGGAATCTATGCCTATGATAAAGAGGTAATTCCATACTTAAATGGTAGTACAGATATGAATTTTGAAAAGGGAATTTATGTAGCACAAATTACCAAAAATGGTCCAGCAGATAATACTGAGTTAAAAGAAGGAGACATCATTACCAATATTGACAATATTCCTCTTAACACTATGAATGATTTAAGACAATATATTTATCAAAAAAAGCCAAATGACGAAGTAGTTCTTAAGGTGACAAGAGGCAAGATTTATAAAGAAATTAAAATTATTTTAGGTAAGAAATAAAAATTGTACTTAAAATGATAATAAATAGAAAAAATAAAGAAGAATAAACAGGTTTTACGGAGAATCCCCAGTTGCTACTTAACAACTGGGGATTAAACTATTGTGCCAGGGCGTATATAGCAGACAGGCAGGGAAAACCATCTCTAAAGATATGTATCTTTTCCAATTGTGCTTTCGCTTCATCGGAAAAACTAGGAGAAGAAATCATTTCTATAAAAGAATGAATTCCCCTCTTCCGTATCTGAAACGTTACGCTTTCTTTACTGTACATAGCCGTGTACCTCCTTTTGATTGATAACTAATTATAACATAGATTTACATAAAAAGCAAATTTTAGAAATAATCTTATTCCATTAAGCTATTTTCCATAAAATCGAACTTTCTTCCATAATCTTTTGTTTCTTCATTAGTCATATAAACTTCACTACGATTTTTCTGTAAAAACTCAATAATATGATACACATCAATCCAAATCTCATTAGGACTATCCACTTGAGACTCATCAAAAATCAATTGCATACCAAAATGCAAATGAGGAACATTAATATTATTTACATTTTCTTTTGTACTATAGCCAGTCATACCAAGATAACCAATTACATCACCAGCTTTTACTGTCATACCTTCTTCTAGACCTTCACCATAAGGATGATTTTTTCGCAAATGTGCATAGTAATAGTAGCGCTTTGTATCCAAACTTCGAATGCCGATACGCCAACCACCATACTGGTTCCAACCAATATTTTCAACCACACCAGACTCAACAGCAATAATAGGAGTACCAATACTGCCCATCAAATCATTTCCTAAATGGGTTCTTTTAAAACCATAAGATCTAGCATTTCCAAAATCATCATAATGGCTAAAAGCGTAATTTTTAGCAATTGGAAGGAAAGCTTTTAAACCATATTTTTCTTGATAAGATTTGGAACCATCTTCATTAGGAACTTCAATGGAGTAATTGCCAATAAATCCACCCAAAACAGCTGAATAGCTTTCATAATAATAATCATAAAATTTCATATTTTGGGTAAGGTCTTGTATCGTCTGTCCACTTTTTAAATCTTCTATCAAAGAATTTAAATCTTTTTGATTAAAATGTTTAAAATTTCCACCATTTTTACAAGATAAATAAGCTAGCAATTCAATCCAATTGTAAGTAATTTCACTCTCTTTATTATGAGATTCAATATCTAATTTAGCTGTCAAATTCAAAACATTAGCAGTAACATTAAAATCTACCCATTTGATAAAATCTTTTTTTTCTTCCACTATTTCAGCATTAGTAGCACGAGTTGCTTCAACAGAAGAAAAGATAATGATACTAGATAATAAAAGAATGCATAAAATAAGAATAACAACTAATTTTTTATTTAATTTAAATGATTTAATTAGCAAAAAAATCCCCCCATAAAAATCATATGAATTAAATCGTTAGAAATATTACTAAAAAAGTCAACATAAGTATTGAAAAAGCAAGAAAAATATGGTAAAATAAAATTTAATACATGTGATTTAGGAAAGGAGTTAAAAATGAAAAAGAAATTATTAAATCGATTTTATTTAGATAAAGAAAAAGATATCATTGTGAATATCTATCAAGAGAAACTAGATGAAGTAATCTATGTACTCGAAACACCAAATCACAATACAGGAAATTTAATTAGTAATTTAGCTAAACTATGTCATATAGAAACGATAAAAAATGAAAATGATATGAAAATTATTCAAGGAACCATACCAGCAAGTATCAATGGAGATAACGAAATCGTTTATATTTTAAGACTAGGAGGCATAAAAATTGCTAATATTTTTGAGGATGGAAAAATAGAAATCAAGGCAAAAATTCCAGCAATAGCCAAAACATTAATGTCACAAACCAAAGCATACAATTTGCCAATCGAAAAAACAATTGTAAAATCTTATATCTTAAAAAAATCAAAATTTAGAACAGACTTACACACTCATATGAATGCTAACTTATCACCAGATGTGCTAATAGCACTAGGGATAAAACATCAATTAAAATATCCATTATATTATATCAAGAAACTAAATCTAAAAATGTCAAAAGAACAACAAGAAAAAATAGCAAAACAAAGAACAGAAGTAGAAAAACAATTTAAAGATTGTAATTTAACAGGGAAATATTTAATCAGAAAAATAGATGATAACACTTTCATTAATTTTGCCGATTTTATATTAAACAACTTAGAAGATGCAGCTTACAACATTGCTAAAATTAGAATTAGTTTAGCTATTTTAAAAGATGGGCAAGCAGTATTTACAAATTTAGAGAAACTATATATTTATCGATATGTATTTTGTAAAGGAAAACAAAGTGAAGAAAAAATAGAATTAGAACAAGAAAAAATAAACAAAATTCCAGAACAAGACATAAAAAATATGCTTACTTTAATGTTAAAAGACACAAAAAATAAAAAATTAAAAAACATAACATTAAGACAAGATAAACTTTTATGGATAGCAAGAGAATATCAAAAACAAGGAATTTATTATACCGAAATAGCAGATACCGATTTAGTAAAAGCAAATGGACCAGCCATTCAACTAATCGAAGAATTGCATGAAATTATGCCATATATCGAAGAAGAAACAGGTGTAAAAATTAGATTTTTAGCAGCTATGAGAAGAATTCCTCTTACTATTATCAAAGACCAAATTATTGGAGGAAATTATCTAAGAGAGAATTTAGATGTCTTAAAAACCATAGCAAAAAGTCCTTATGTAGTAGGAAGTGACTTTATAGGAGAAGAAATCAATGATATAGCAGACTTAAAGCCAGCTATTCAAGAATTAGTAGAATATGTAGGAGAAGTAGATAACGACTTTACCATAAGAATACATGCAGGAGAAAACGATAGCTTAAAAGACAATGTAGCAAAATCAATCCAATGTGTAAAAGAAGCCTTAAAACCAGGACAAAAAATGCCAAAAGTAAGATTAGGACATGGACTTTATACCGCTAATTTAGAGAAGGCAGAAGGTAAAAAATTAATGCAAGAAATGAAAGAAACTAACGTTATTCTTGAATTTCAATTAACATCAAATGTAAGATTAAATAACTTAAGCAATTTAGCCATTCATCCATTAAGAACCTATCTACAAAATGGAATTCGCTGTGTACAAGGAACTGACGGATGTGGATTTTATGGAGTAGACACCATAGATGAACAATTAGCTCTTCAAAACCTATTAGGATTAACAGATGACGATTTTTCTAAAATGAGACAAGTAGAAGATGAAATCCTAAAACAAGGAGAAGAATACTTTGCTAAAAAACAAAAAGAATTTGAAAAATTCTTAAAAGGAAGAACCATAAAAGAAGCTTTAGCCGAATTAGAAAAAGAAAATCATGAAAAAAGCAAAAATAACAATGTTCCAATGAGAATTAACAACAATATAGAAGCAGAAAGCATGTTAAAGGAAAAAATAAGTCAATTACCAGAAAACAAAATGCCAATTATTATTGCAGGAGGAAGTTTTAATAAAAAAGGAAAAAGCACACAAGTAACAGAAGAAGGAAGAAAAATATTAGAAGAATTAATTCGAAACATAGATGCCCAAAAAGCTTATTTTGTAATCGGTCATAAAATGGAAGGATATGAAAAAGAAATCATCGATATCAGTAAAAAAATGAACAAAAATATAGAAATTGATGCCATCATTCCAAAAATGATTTCAAAAGAAGAATCCCATAAATTACAAGAAGAAGCACTAGACAAAGTTAGAATTTCAATCGAAAGTGATGAAATGGGAATTTATAAAAGCTTTAACTATGAAATATTTGAAAGAAGAAATTCTGTTGTTATGGCTTTTGATGGAAACTGGCCAGTATCTAACCTAGTACAAGAAGCTAAAAATGGAAAAGGAAAAGCAAAAATCTACGTCAATGAAGAAACCCCAATCTTATCAGACAAAGCTAAAACCTTAGGGGGATATGTTATCCCATTTAATGTAAGACAGAATATTGTAGAAAAAATATTAGCAGATAATCCAGAAATAATGGAAGAAAACTTAAAAGAAGTTCTTTAAAATGATTTTGGGCGATTTTGGGGACGGAGGAAAAAATCATGATTGAATGCCAAGAGGAACGGTCCTTTTTGGCAATTATGACATAATAAAAAGAGCAAGAAATACTTGCTCTTTTATCATGTAAAAAAATACATTCCTTTAGATATTAATAATTGAAATTCTCGCTGAACCAAAGCACATCATCTATTCCTATACATAATTCTTCAGGCAATGAAAGATTAATATAAACAGTACTTCCGTCAAACAATGCCGTACACTTCAGATTTTCACATAACAATTTATTCAAAATTTCATTATTTTGATTAGCTATGTTTACATCAAACCGGGTATTTTTAGGGAGCTTACTTTCAATTTCTTGCTTGAGCTTGCAATAATACTTACGAGTTTTTTTATTGCTATATTCGATTTGGATATTTAAAATTATTCCTATTACAAAAAGAATAATTCCTAAAAATCCAAAAGTTGTACAGAAAATAGAAAGTGCAGTAAACATACCTAAAGCAAATAGAAATATTGACACTAACAAGCCTTTAATACAAATTTTAATATCTTTACTCATTATAATTCCTCCTATAAACTTTTTTGTTGATAAGCTACTATATGAAAAAACCAAAAAGTTTGAAGAAAAAGTTCTTCTCACAATTCAGTGAAAAAAAATTAAAAAACGGTATTAAGATACTACCACCTAATATTAACATAATTTTTATAGCTTTTCAATACAATTTTAAAATTTTTATGCTATTTAAGGCTATTTCATTTTTCTCTTAATAATTATTGCAAAAAAATCCGAAACCATTGGCAACCATGATTTTTTCCTCCGTCCCCAAAATCATTTTAGGAAGTTTCGAATAGCATCATATAAGAAAGGCTTATATTCCTCTATTGGTAAAGGATTTTTGTACAAAATAGAGTCAAAACAAGTAGAACTCACCAATTCGATAATCATAAATAAAGTAACTTTAGGATTTTTCAATTCAATATGATTTTCCTCCACACCTTTTAAAAACAGAGCATATAATCCATCTTCTTTATTTTCTGGTTTATCATACAATTTGATAATGGTTTCGTTATAAACACCCCAAGATAAATTTTTAGAAATAAATTTTAAAAGAAGCGGATTTTTAGTAAGTTCATCAATAACATAGTTAATGATAAAGATAATCTGGTCAGAAAAATCTTTCAAGTAATTTTTTCTCATACGACTTAAAGCTTCTGAAAACAACTTTTCTGATTTTTTAGAGATTAAAACATCTCGAATTTCGTATTTGTCTTTAAAATATAAATAAAAAGTACC
The DNA here is from genome assembly GCA_946565805.1 of uncultured Clostridium sp. Lineage (GTDB taxonomy): Bacteria > Bacillota > Clostridia > TANB77 > CAG-508 > CAG-269. Next base: position 36,127 of record CAMNWO010000008.1, on the reverse strand, counting down.
TTTTGCAACTTTAGCGTTATCTACAATTTCTTGAATAGAAGTGCTTTTGATTCCTTTTTCAGTAAATAGTTTAAAAGCAGTGTCTAATAATCTATTTTCTTTTTCATTTTTTTGTTCTAAAATCCCCATAATTACTCTCCAATTATATTAATTTCTTAAACTAATTTTATATTAATATTTTTTGACAAAACATAGCTGGAGCGTAACGATCTGGGTCTTGCCTTCAAAATATTGATATAAAATTAGATAAAATTTAAATTTAATCTAATCCCATTATGGCATAAAAAAGAAAAATAAGCAATAAAAATGTAAAAAGTATTGACCAATGGTCATAAAAGTAATATAATAGATAGAAATGACCATTGGTCATAAAAGAAAGGAGAGACGAAAATGTTACAACTTAAATTTGGAGAATTTATATGTAAGCATAGAAAAACCATATTAATTCTAGCACTTTTATTACTTATACCAGCTGTTATTGGTATGAATGCTACTCGAATTAACTATGATATTTTAGTCTATCTTCCAGAAGACATTGAAACCTTACAAGGAGAAAATATTTTAGCAGAAGATTTCGATATGGGAGCATTCTCTATGATAGTACTAGAAAATATGAAGACAAAAGACATTGTCCAACTAGAAAATAAAATAAAAGAAATAGACAATGTAGCAAAAGTTATGGGAGTAGCTGATGTTGTTGGAACCAGTATTCCAATTGAAATGATACCAGAAGAAATAAAAGATAAAATTTATAAAGAGGGAGATACCTTATTACTGGTTACTTTTAAAGATAGTATTTCTTCTGATACAACCATGAAAACAATTGAAACGCTAAGAGAAATAACAAACGAGCAATGTAAAATAAGTGGTATGTCAGCTACCATATTAGACACAAGAGACTTGTCCAACTCAGAAATTGCTATTTATGTCATAATAGCAGTCATATTATGTATTATCATCTTACAAATAGCATTAGATTCTTATATAGCACCATTGCTTTTGTTAATAAACATAGGAATAGCTATTTTATACAATATGGGAAGTAATATCTTTTTAGGGCAAATTTCCTACATAACTAAAGCTATAAGTGCTGTACTTCAATTAGGCGTAACCATGGATTTTGCTATTTTCTTATATCATAGCTACAAAACAGAGCAAAAAAATTGTCAAAATAAAAATCAAGCAATGGCACAAGCTATCAGTCAAACCATGACATCAGTCATAGGAAGTTCTTTAACAACTATTGCAGGATTTTTGGCACTTTGCAGCATGAATTTAACCCTAGGAAAAGACATTGGAATTGTCATGGCAAAAGGAGTATTACTAGGTGTTATATGCGTTATAACAGTATTGCCAGCCATGTTATTAACATTTGATAAACTAATCGAAAAAACAAAACACAAAGAGATTTTGCCAACATTTACAGGAATTAAAAACTTTACCATCAAACATTATAAGGCAATTATCATCTTATTCATTTTGATTTTACCAATTGCCATTTATGGATATAGTCATACAGAGGTATACTACAACCTAGACAAATCACTCCCAACCACACTAAAAAGTGTAGAAGCCAATAACACCTTACAAGAAAAATTTGATATCGTATCAGCAGAAGTGTTATTAGTAGATAAAAACATTCCAGATTACAAAGTTAATGAAATGTTAGAAGAAATTGAAGCAGTAGAGGGAATTGAATGGACTTTAGGTTACACTAAAATAGCAGAAAGCATACCACAAACGGTATTACCACAAGAAATTAACGAAATATTTGAAAATGACCAATATCAAATGATTATTATCAACTCAAGATACGAAATGGCAACAGATGAATTAAATGAACAAATTACCCAAATAAATGAAATTATCAAACAATATGATGAAAAAGCAATATTAGCAGGAGAAGGACCACTTATGAAGGACTTAGTAGAAATCAGTGACCATGACTTTAATAGTGTTAACGTAGTATCAATAGCAGTAATATTCATAATTATGATAATAGTATTAAAATCAATTTCATTGCCAGTCATATTAATAACCGTAATAGAATTTGCTATATTTATCAATATGGGAATACCGTTCTATACCAATACAACCTTACCATTTGTCGCATCCATTGTAATCGGAACCATCCAATTAGGAGCAACAATAGATTATGCTATATTAATCACGACTAAATATAAAAATAAACGAAAAGAAGGAAAAAATAAAAAGCAAGCAATTGACGAAGCGTTAGGAAGTTCCATTAGTTCTATCATTGTAAGTGGACTATGTTTCTTTGGAGCAACCTTTGGAGTAGGTGTTTACTCAAAAATAGAAATGATTGGTTCACTATGTACTTTAATGTCAAGAGGAGCTATTATCAGTATGATGGTAGTTATCACGGTATTACCAGCATTTTTAATAGTATTTGATCGAAAAAATGAGACAAAGGGGACAGTCCTTAAATGTCTCATGAGAAAGGAAGGATAAGAAATGAATTCAAATATAAGAAGAAAAATAATTTCAAGTACATTGTTATGTAGTATGTGTGCTTACACATTACCAGTTTTTGCTTATACAAAAGACGAAACCGTATATTCAAAAATGAACAAAGACGGTAAAAATTATCAAACAATCGTTAGTACTCACCTTGAGAATAAAGAAGAATTAGAAACTATAAATGATATAACTGATTTATTAAATATTGAAAATACCAATGGAGAAGAGGAATTTTCACAAGAAGGAAATTCTTTAGTATGGAAAGCAGATAAAAAAGATATTTATTATCAAGGTGAAAGTCAAAAAGATTTGCCAATTGAATGCAAAGTGAAATATGAATTAGATGGAAAAGAAGTAGGAGCAGAAGAAATAGTAGGAAAAGCAGGGCATGTAAAAATAACAATCGAGTATAGCAACAAAGAAGAACATATTGTTAGCATTAATGGAAAACAGCAAAAAATGTACACACCTTTTGTAGTCGTTGCAGGAACCGTTCTAAAAAATGATACCAATAAAAACATAGAAATATCTAACGGAAAGGTTATTAATGATGGAAGTAAAACAATATTAATGGGAATGGCTATGCCAGGTTTACAAGAAAGTTTGCAAATCAACAAACATGATATAGAAATCCCTAATAGTATAGAAATTAGTATGGATGCAACAGATTTTGAATTAGGAAATATCGTAACATTTGTAACTCCAAAAGTTTTAGAAGAAAAAGATATACACTTCTTAGATAAATTAGATGAAATAGAGGAGAAGATAAACACATTAGAAACCGCAAGCAACCAAATTGAAGAAGGAAGTGTGGCACTAGCAGAGGGAACTGGAAAACTAGTTACTGGAACAGAAGAACTAAAAGATGGAACAAACTCTGCTTATAATGGAGCAAAACAAATTGAAACAGAAGTGAAAAAGGCAAATAGCCAATTAAAAAATGACAAAAATGAAGCCTTAGATGCTAATACATTAACAGTAATCGGGGAACAGGCGAAACAAACGGCTATCTTATCAGCAGAACAAAAAGTACAAATAGGAAGTCAAGCACAAGCAGTAGCAACCCAAACTATACAAGGACAAAAAGTAGCAATTGGTGAGCAAGCAGTAAGTCAAGTAGCCAATTTACAATTAACGCAAGGACAAAAAACAAATATAGCAAACGGTGTAAAAGTTGGATTAGAAGCAAATGAAAACTACAAAGCTCTACCAGCAGAACAACAAGCAATCATCTTACAATTTTCACAAAATTCAGCAATAACAGCTGCTGAAACAGTAGCAAAAGATACTGCAAAACAAGTAGCAAATACCATAGCTCAAAAGGTCGCAGAACAAGTTGCAGGGCAAGTAGCTAATAATACGGCACAATTAGTGGCTCAAAATACAGCAACACAAACAGCAGAAACGACAGCAAAAGCAGTTGCCAGTAAAGTAGCTAATCAAGTAAAGGAACAAGCGCTAAATCAAGTTACTTCTCAAATGAACACATTAGGAGAAGGGCTAACACAGTTAACGAATGGACTAGGTAGTTTAAAAAATGGCTCAAGTTCATTACAAAATGGAGCAAATGAGTTAGATAAAGGTGCTAACACTCTAGCACAAGGTGTTAAAACTTTTAATGAAGAAGGAATTAAGAAGATTTGCAATTACATCAATGGTGATATGAAGGATATGAGTGAACGAGTTGAGAAATTGAAGGAATTATCAAAAGCGTATCATAATTTTACAATGCTAAATGGAGAAAATGAGGGTAATGTTAAATTTATTATGATTATGGATACGATTAAGAAACAAGAAAGTAATGATGAGACAAAAGAAGAAGCGGTTTTGCCTGCACAAAAGGATGAAGATAAAAAATAGAAAAGTGAAAGGACTCTAATAAGAGTTCTTTTCTATTGCAATAAAAGATAGAGAATGATAGAATAGAATTACAATAAAATACAAGGGAATGAAGAGAAAAATGAAAAAGTATGTTGTTATTTTTTTATTTACAAAAGATTACAAAAAAGTATTAATGGTAAAAAGAAAAAAGCCACCCTATCAAGAATGTTGGAACGGAATTGGTGGGAAAATAGAGGAAAATGAAACAGAAGTACAAACAGCAATAAGAGAATGTTATGAAGAGACAGGAATTAAATTAGAAAATCCGAAATTGTTTATAACATATATTTATCCAGAAACAAATGAGATGAACAAAGGAACGAATTTAAGTGTTTTATACGATTTTATAGAGGAAGTTCCAGTAAACGCAAATGAGGAAGGTGTTTATGAATGGAAAGATATCGCGTTTGCTTTGGATTTTAATAATAGAGAGCTAGCAGGATTTGCTAATATAAGCCAATTTGTGAAAGAAATTTTTGATATAGAAGGAATTAAAAAATTTTATGAATAAATATATAAAATAGGAAGAGGTATCATTATGAAAGTTAAAAACAGAATATACCATTCTTAAATAGGTACATTCTGTTTTTATTGAATCTTTATGGACTAATTAATATAGAATTAATTTCAAACTCTGATTTAAATAAGTTTATATATATTATAAGTAGAATCATATTCAAATCCTAATTTTTCTGCTAAACCTACAGACCATAAGTTAGCAGCATCCCAACTGATTTTTTTATTTTCTTCTAAACACTTTAATATTAGTTTTGAAGCTAATGCTGTTGCTATTCCTTTTCTTCTATATTCATCTTTTACTTTTATATTTACTTCTATTCCGTCTTTATAAAATATATTAGAAGATGCAACACCTATAATTTCATTGTTATAGGTGCAATAATAACCAACTCCATTTTTTTCATAATTATCGGTAATATTAATAAATTTTTCTTCTTTAATTCTATTGGCTATTTTATTGTCTATTGCTTGTATATTGTACTCTTTTGATACTTTGTTTATATATTCTTGTAATTTTTTCTTATCAAATACAGGGTTCTTCTTTATAGAATATCTTTCAAGTTTATTTACACTATCTTTAAAGATTTCTTCAATAATACTTTTCAAGTTATCACTTGGGATCAATATATATTGCGTTAATTTGTTATTAATAAGTTTATATAAATTTTCTTTTTCTATATTACCACTTATAAAACAGTATTTTCTAACAATAAGAATAGCAAATTTAGGGTTAGATATATTGTCAACATATGCTTCTCCCATAGTTCCATCTAAAACACTATTTCCCATATAAAATCTAATATCTTTAAATAAATTTTTAAGTTTTTCTAAATCTCTATTTTCTACTTTTTCTAACATAATTAATCTCCTAGTATAATGATTATTATAGTTATATCAAATTTCGTGGAATTTTACAATGACTAATTAATTTGTAGCTGAATTATTATTATCAGCATAAATGAAAAATGCTTTTATAGAACGATAAATCCCATAAAAACATTCATACTGGTGATGCTGGCATAGTTATTTCAACTTTTTATTTTCTGATTTTATATCAATGTTTATAATAATCGTAGAAATTATTGATAATATAAATATCAAATAAAATACATTTTCTCCAATAAACTTTGCTATAAAAGCCAATAATGCAAATACAAAAACCTCTGTAAAGCATAAACTCATTTGTCCAACTACTGACAACAATTCATTATCCTCTTTTGATTCTTTAATAATATTTTGTATTGAAGTCTGTATCGATGTCTCATAAACTTTTGAAACATTATCACTAACTGCTTTATTTATAGATATTATAAATTTGTTTTTTGTAACTAGGTATATTAATGTAATACTAGATTTTATAATTGTAACTAAATTATTTGATTTCTTTATGTCTTTATCAGTATATTTTCCTATTAAAATAATCGTTATAACTTGAAATAATAGTGATACTATAGTAACTACTGAAAATGTTTTAAAATCTTGCAATAATAAGTATAAGTATAAAGGAACAAATTGTCTTTCTATAATGTGATTAGTTCTTAGTGCATATATAATCTTATATTTACTCTTACCATGTATTAAGTATTTCATACTAGATTTGAAAGCTTTTGATTTTTTTTCTGGTTTGTAATCTATTTTTAATATTGCGAGATATTGTAGTAAAAAGAAAACTGTAAGCACAACAAATAAAATTAATGTTTTATTACTTATTACTCCCCAAGCCACTAAACAACTTGCTAAAACTGTTCCTAATATTTTACTTATACTATAGAAACTGTTAAATCTCCCCCTATGTTCACTTTCTACATATTTACTAGATAAGGCATCAGATGATGGATTAGATAGACCATTTAATCCCAGAACTATGACAAATATAATAATATTTGCTAATAAATTTTGGTTAACTAATATAAAATAAGCATATATAATATTAAATAAATTTGAAATTAGTATACATTTTGCAATTCCTATTTTACTTGATATTGTTACAAATAATGGTGTTATCAGACCCATAATAAAAAATCTTATACCATATATTAATAATATTAAATATATGGGCAATCCTGCTTTATAAAGCATAACTGTTCCAAATGTTTCGCTTAAAGCATTTGCAAAATTAAAAAAAAATATACTTAAATACATATATTTATACTCTTTTTTGTAAAAATATTCTTTCATTTATTTCTCCTAATAATGTTTCGAAATTTTTTTACAAATTATATCATTATTTTAAACACAAATCAAATTTTATTTTGATAGTACTACTTTGAAATTTTTTTGTAGTACAGGACTCTGGCTTTCCCACAAGTCCTAATCTTCTATGAGTGGTGTCCTACTAACATAACCCGGGGATCTGCAAAGTAATTACTTTCTGCAAACAAAAAAATCATCCATTTTACTGAATGATTTTTGTAGCAATTCTGTTCAATTTAGTTCGAACAGATACGTTGTTGGTGCAGCTGGACACAATCTTTTTGACAAGAACATAGATATATCAATACTTTCAAGGTGGTTAGGTTTATTATATCATGCAATAGTCATGCAATAGAGAATTTTAGATTACTTTTTGATATTCCTTAAAAGCATATTCTTGTGAAACATCAATATAAACATCAGTTGTTACATTACTTTCTTCCACATGACCTGCTAGATATTGAATAGCAGACAAATCCATACCGTGCTTCTTTCCATTGCGTAATTCTGTCATGTCTTAACCTATGATTGTGCAAAGATTTATTTGATATTTTATATTTTTCATTAATCCTTCTTATCCAGCTATTTACCTCATTTGGAGTTACAAAAGTATTGTCTTCATAATCCCAAAAAAGCAAGTTGTATATGTTTGTTAGTTTATTGTCTAGTTGTTCATTTAAAATTTCTTTCAAATCTATAGAAATTGGAAAAAATCTTTCTCCATCATCTATTCCAGTTTTTTCATTGTATGTCTTTGTATGTTCTCCTAAAATTATATTTTCGTCCTCATCTTCTGTAAGAGTATTGTGAATATGTAATGCAGTTTTATCTCTATTTATGTCATTTCTCGAACGTGCTAAAACTTCTCCAATTCTAGCACCAGTTAGCCATTCTAGTTTTACAATATTTCTATATTTATGATTTCTTTCTTGGTTGTCCAAAACATCTAAAAGCTTTTCTCTTTCTTTTTCAGTTAGAGGGAATATTTTTCTAGTTTTCTTATTTGATTTTGGTTTTTTTAAATTTTCATCATTCATAATATTGCAAGGTATTAATTTTATTGAAGGGGAAGAAGCAATAGAAAAAGCCTTAAATAATAATCTCCACATTTTATCAATTACCGATTGAGCATAATATTCTTTCATATAATCTTTAGAGTTTTCTAAGTCATCTAATGTGACTTTTTGAATTGGTTTGTTTATAAAATTCTCACAACATTTCTCGATCGATTCTAATGTTTGTTGGTCTCTTTTATAAGCACGACCTTTAGTAATACCATCTTTGTATTTTTGTTTAATGTGTTTTTTTATTATACTTTTAATGGTGTCCTTCCTTTTTTCTATATAAGAACCATTCCCTATGCTTACCAACAATTCGTTAAATCTAGTTACAAATTGTGTCTTGTTTTCAACTTTTCTCTGATAGACAAATTTCTTTTTACTATTATATACATATTGCCCCACCCAACATTGTCTAGTATTATCGAAATAAATACTACCTTGACCATTTCCTTTTTTCTTTTTAGTTGTTTTCTTTTTAGCAATTAAAGTTATTTGCCAATCTTCTATAATAAAACAATTATAAGAATTTTCTAATATACTATTAAAACGTTCTTGATTAAAATCGATAAAATTTAATACATTAGAATTATCCTTAAAATAAGTTTTTAAATCATTAATACTATTAAATTTATTTTTTTCTTTAGTAGATATGTTTTCTACTATAATTTCTTTTAAATTATTCATAAAAAAGTACCTCCATTTTCAAATAAACACTTGAAAGTAGAGATATTTTCATATATAATAAAAATACAATCACTTTCATTAGTGTTTTGTAAGCGAGGAAAATGTGTTAGTCGGCAAACTGGATACATTTTCCTTTTTAATTTAAAAATTTCTTTCTATTATTTGTTTTACTATGCCAATAATTTTAACAGGCATAGTTTGCATATCTTCTTTTGTATATGTCTTATCTTCGTAAAATGGTTCTTGAGTATCTGGATTGATTCTTCTGTTAAGCGGAATAAGTTTAATTCCATTTTCTAGTATTTTTATTTTTTTAACGGTTGCTTCATCGCCATTTATAAGCACAACAGCAATGTTCCCATCAACAGCAAAATCTTGTCTTTTAACAGCTACAATATCACCCTCCCATAAAGTTTCAAACATACTGTTTCCTTTTATTGTTAAAGCAAAGAAATCTCCTGTTTTTGCAAGTTCTTCTTTTATTTCAACCGTTCCCTCCCAATTTTCTTGTGCCAAGTAATCATATCCTGCACGAACTTCTCCAAGAAGTGGAATAGAGACAACACGATTACCAAACCTGTCTGTTTTTGGTTCGTCTAAACACATTAAAAATGATGGACTAACATTAAATAATTTTGACAATGTTTCTATAGTAGACCTTTTCATATTTTTAACATTGCCTTTTTCATATTTCATGATAGCAGCCTTTTTAACGCCAATATATTTGCCTAGTTCTTCTTGAGTTAATCCCATTTCTTTCCTTAATTTTTTTATTCGTTCTCCCATTTCCATAAGAAATCCTCCTTTTTGAGTATCTTAATTTTATCATAAAAAAGACCTCATTTCAATAGTTTTACGAAAAAGTATCTTAAAAAGTTTATTTTTTTTCAAAAAAGTATTGACATTAAAAAAAATATAATATATTATAACAGTATCCTAAAAAGATACAAGAAAAGAGGTGAAAAAATGAACACAAAATTGCTAAGGTCAAAAATGGTTTTATTTGAAGACAATAATAACACATTAGGGGAATTTTTAAACATAGCGTATCAAACGGTTTCTACAAAAATAAATAATACGAATGGTGCAGAATTTACTCAAGGAGAAATAATGAAAATGAAAAAACGATATGAACTAACACCTGATGAAATAGACAAAATTTTTTTTGATAAAGAAGTATCTAAAAAAGATACTAAAAATGCCGACTAACACAAACAAAAAGAAAGGAGATGAGAAAAATGCCAGAAGAAGTGGTTGAGCTTCTAAAAAGTATAAATAGAAATTTAGAAGCTATAAAAAATGAAAGTAATTTACCAAAATTAATTTATGCAAAAGAAATAGCTGAAAATTATCAAGTAAATCTAAATAAGGCAACAGACTTCTGCAAAAGATATGGAACAAATTTTGGTGGATATTGCATTGAAATAGACAAATTTAAAGAAGCATTGCAAACAAAAGGAATGGATATTTTTAATTAGAAAGAAGGTGAAACAAATGAAAAAGACTAAAAAGAAACTAAAAACAATATTAGCAAATATGCTGTTATACACAATTGTGTGGGGAATGTGGACAAGTATGTTGATTTACGGAGTTATGACAGCAACTACGTTGAATTAAGGAGGAGAAGGAATGGAAGAAAAAGAGATTGAACGAGAAAGAGATTTATATTTTGAATTACCATTACTAATAAATAGAATAATTTTAAACTCAATATTACCATTACCATTAAACAAGGAAAAGGTTTTAAGAGAGATAGAAGAAATAAAAAAAATAACTAATGCAGAGTGTGAATCAACATTAGCTTATTTGAAGGATTTAGGTGTTACCTAATTTGCTATCTATATAATGAATAATTACTTTAGAAGCGGTTTCACTAATCAAGTCAATAGAAATTGATTTAAGAGGAGTTAATATATTTTTGGTTTTAGACCAAATATTAATATCTCTAATATTATCAAGAAATTTATGACCATTCCATGTTATAGAACGAACTGTCAGTTTTGGAATTGGTGAATCAATATAATTAGTTATATCACAATTTATAAAACCAGCTTCTTTTAATTTTAAACAAGTATATAAAAAATCTGGATTTGAATAACCTTCAAGATATTGATTGCTGGCATACAAACAATGGTCTAATATAAAGACATTTGTGTTAGTTAAATAATATTCAAAATAAAGCAAACTATCTCTAACACAATCTTGATTAAGTCGCAATATAATCACCGCCTTTCATGGTGGATTATACAACAAATTACAATATTTTACAAGAAAGGAGAAATAAAGATGTTTAACAGATTAAAGCTAATATTAGAAAATAACAATTTAAAAGAAGAAAATCTAGTAGTACACGAAGAAAATAAACTAAACAGAATAGAAAACGAAGAACTAAAATTGCAAAGTATACATGCAAAATTATTAGCAGAAAATACAATAGCAGAACTAAATAATTTAGAAAGAATCGACAGGAGTGGAAACTCAGAAGAGTGGAAAAAACAACAAAGAAATATGATTTATAACGAATTGAGAAAATTAAACATAGACATAATGAAAGAGCTATCTAACAAGTTTGGAAGTGATAGATAACTCAACACAATAAGAATATATATAAATTCATATCTGTTTTTAGTATAGCACGAAAAAATAGATATGTCAAAAAGGGAGGAAATTAAAAATGAATAATTTAAGTTTATATGAAATAACAAATGCTTTTCCAGCATTAATGGAAAATGAAGAAATGTCAGTAGAAGACAAAATAAAAGTAGAGGAAGAATTAACAATTTTATTACAACAAAAAAGTCAAAACATTATAGGTTATGCAAGAAATACAGAATTAATGATTAACGCAATGAAAGAAGAAGAAAAAAGACTTGCAGATAAAAGAAAAACAATAGAAAACAAATTAACAAGATTTAAAGAATATGTAAAAGAATGTATGGACAAAAATGGAATTACAAAAATAGATACAGAGCTAGGTAGCTTAACAATTGCTAAAAATCCAGCTAGTATAGAAATTGTAAATGAAGATGAAATACCAGAAGAATATAAAACAGAAGTAGTAACAGTAAAAATTGATAAAACAAAGATTAAGAACAATTTTAAAGAAACAGGAGAAATACCAAACGGGGTAAATATCTTAACAAACAATACAAGTTTAAGGATTAAGTAGGAGGAGTTATGGATTACTTGGATTCAATAGATGGAGGAAACAAATATTATGGTTCAATTTAGAGATTTAAAATCAAATGAAATAGATTGTAGAATATCTACATTTAACGAAAATTATTTAACGATTTTACTATACAAAGATGCAAGAGTAGACCAGAATATTTTAGATGAAACGGTAAAACCAGAAAACTGGCAAAGAGACCATAAAGAATTAAAAAACAACATATATTGTGGGATTTCAATTTGGGACGATACAAAAAAACAATGGATAACAAAATGGGATTGCGGAAAAGAAAGTTTTACAGAAGCAGAAAAAGGAGAAGCATCAGACAGTTTCAAAAGAGCAGGATTTAATTGGGGAATAGGCAGAGAACTTTATACTGCACCCACTATATACATACCATATAAGGATATAGAAGGAAAAGAAAATTATGAAATAAAGACTAAAAATAACAAAAAGACAACATATACAAAATTTTATGTAGAAGCAATAGAAATAACAAATAAAGAAATAACAGGACTAGCAATTAAGAATAACAAAAATAAAAGAGTGTTTTTATATAAAAAGCAGGTGACTAAATGATAGGAACACAAAAGCAGGTAATAACATGGATATTAGAACAAGATAAGGACAAAAAATATGAAGTAAAAGAATACAAAGAAAAAAGGGGGCTAAAAGCTAACGCATATTACTGGGAATTGGTTAATAAGTTAGCAAACACATTAAGAATTAGCAAAGAAGAATTACATTTTTTATTGTTGCAGAGATACGGACAAAGCGAAATAGTAAGTGTTTTAGAAAATATAGATGTAAAACCATATTTTAAATACTATTCAGAAGCAGGAGAATCGATTTTAAATGAAAAAACTTTTAAACACTACAAAGTATATAAAGGTAGTTCTGAAATGGACAGAAAAGAAATGTCGATATTAATAGATGGACTAGTTAGCGAGTGCCAAGAAGAAGGAATAGAAACAAAGCCAAAGGCAGAAATAGAAAGTTTGTTAAAGGAGTGGAAAAATGGATAAATTTTGGGAGTTTTTAGAAATATTGATAGTAGCATTAGTTGTAGTATCTCCGTTTATATTTATATTAATACTAGCAGCAATTACATAAAAAAGGAGAAAATTATGGTAGTAACAGATTTAAGCAATTCTTTTAATCCTTATCCAAAAACTATACAGAAAAAGAAGACTACAGAAATAAAAAAGAAAGATAAAAAACATAAGCAGACTAAAGCAACAGAAATACCAAAAAAAATAAAAGAAAAAGTATGGGAAAGAGACAAGCATAGATGTATCTGTTGCAAAAAAGAAGTCAAAATGGTTTGCGCAAATGCACACTTTATAAAACGCAGTCAAGGTGGATTAGGAATAGAAGAAAACATAGTTACATTGTGTCCAAAATGCCATTATGAAGAAGATTTTGGTTTAGAAACAAAAAGATATGAGGATTACATAGAAAACTATTTAAAAGGCATTTATGGGGCAAAATGGAACAAAGAAAAATTAGTTTATAAAAAATATTAGGAGGAAATAAAAATGTTTAAATGTGAAAGATGCGGAAAAGTAACACAAGCTGGAGAAAAACAACATAAAGAAATAGTTAAAACAAGAAACAAAACTTATAATTATATAGATAAACACGGAAAAGAAGGGATTTCAAAAGGATTTGAGATAGTAAAAGAAATTAATGTATGTGAAAAATGTGCAGAAAAAAAGAATTTAAAAAGCAATAAAAAATAGATTAAACAACTAGGGTAGGACAAAACATTCTATTCTAGTTTTATATAAAAGGTGGGAGATATGGAAGATAAAAGTTATATAAAGTTATTTAGAAAATTATTAAATTCTCCCATATTTGAAAACGAAAAAGCATTGAAAATTTGGATATGGTGTTTATTAAAAGCAACACATAAAGAAAGAATACAATTAGTTGGACAAACAGAAGTGAATTTGGAAAAAGGACAATTTGTATTTGGAAGGAAGAAAGCAGCGGAAGAATTACAGATGACAGAAAGTACAATTTACAAATACATAAAGTTATTAGAAAAATTACAAATGATTAGCGTAAACAGTAACAACAAATTTTCAGTTGTAAGTATTGAAAAATGGGAAGATTATCAGGTGGAAGAATTAAAAGATAACAACAAAAAAACAACAAAAGAACAACGAAGTAACACAAACAAGAATGTAAAGAATATTTATTTATTTTTATTTAATAAATATAAAGAGCAAATCGAAAAAGAAAATGCAAACAGAAAAATCGGGATAATAACAGAGTGCCAAAATAGTGAAGAATATTCTAATTTAACACAAGAAGAACAAGATAAGTTATTTTACGATTTAATGAGTATAGATAAGAAATTTAAATGAGGAGGATAAACAAATGAAAACAACACAAAGACAGAAAATAATAAATTACATACGAGAGTTTGGAAGTATAACAAGCTATGAAGCATACATAGATTTGCGGAGTAACACAATTAGCAACAAGAATAAAAGAATTAAAAGAACAGGGATATGAGTTTGAAACAAAATGGGAGAGCGACAAAAATAGATATGGAGAGCCAGTAAGTTTTAAAAGATATTATTTAGCAGATATGGTAGCAAAAAACATGAACCATATTCCGCAAATTTAGGAGGAAATTATGATAATAGTAAGTCAGGATAAAGATACATACTAGGAGATTACAAAAGAGAAGAAAGAGCAAAAGAAGTATTCCAAGAAATAATAGAGCAATATGAATATACAAAAAGACTACAAGAAGGCAAGAGATATTCATTGTCTAATAGTCATAATTATGTATATGAAATGCCAAAGGAGTAATTTATGAAATACAACTACAAAGAATTAACACGGAAAATGTAAAAACTGTGGTGGCTGTATACTACTAGAAAATCCAAACTGGATTGGAACAAACGAATGTAAGTATGCAGAAGAGCCGATTAAGGAAATAAAGAAAATGTTAGGAATACAACAAAGAATAGAAGAGGAGGAAACCAATGTTAAGTAAAGAAGAGGAGGAAACCAATGTTAAGTAAAGAAGAGGAAGAAATACTAGAATTTTATATAAAAAACGATTGTTGTGAATGTGATGCAAAAAAAGAAATGAGATTTTGTCCAGATTGCTATGTGGATGAGCAAGACATGAGAACAATAAGTAAAATTTTAAAAAAATATAGAATATTAGAAGCAAGAGAGCAAAAGCTAATAGAAATATTAGAAGAAGAATTAACATTGGACAACTTAACAGTAAAAGCTAACAAGATAGAAAAAATACTACATGGAGATAAAATTAATTTTATAAAAGAACAAGCAATAAAAGCAACAAATGCATATAGAAAACAAATTTTAGAAATCTTGAAAGGAGAATATGATGAAAGATAAATTAAAAAAAGGAGACAAGGTAGTATGTATAACTGATGAATACAACCTGAAAAAGGGAAAAACATATACAATAAAAAAAGTAGTTGATGAAGATTTTGTAGATATAGGAGAAGAATATAATTATTTTGCATTTTGTTTCAAAAAGAAAATAAACTTAAGGAAAGTTAAACCACTAACAGAAATGAACTTAATAAATGCAAGAGAAGATGTAAATGCAGAAAAGATTCAAGAAATAATATTGGAACTAAATAAGCTGATTGATATGCACAAGGAGGAAAGCTAATGAGTAAAGCAGATAAAATAAAAGAGGAAGTAACTTTAAAAGACTATGTATTAACCAATCTGCATTTAGATGGATATTTTGCAATAAGACTAAAAGACAATAAAGAATATATTTGTTATAAAAAAGGAAAAATGCATTTTATAAAAAAAGACGGAAAAGAAATTTTACTTGATGATGAAGTAAACAAAGCTTTTATGGCAAATGTAAGAGAATACAATAGATATGGGATATGAGGTGGTTAGATGAATAAACAATTAGAAGAATTACTGGAGGAAAAATAGAATGGATAAAATCTTTGAAATTTATTTGTACATATGTGGAATTATTGTAAGTATATGTGTGCTAGCAGGATTAACAGTATTAATGTTGAATTTAATAGGTTATTTTTATCAAACTACAGTTGGGTTCGACACATTTAAAAAGTTTCTAAGAAAATACAACAAAGAAATGCAAGAAGAAAAACAGAGAAAGAGGAAACAGAAAGAAAATTAACAAAACAGAGCATACTACTAAAGAGGTGTAGTATGCAAGACAAAGAAATAATACAAAAATGGCTGGAAGGCTTAAGTAAAGAGCAATTAGCAAAGCAATATAAAAGACAATACAATCAAGAAATAAAGATAATAAGAGCAGAAGTAAGAAACAGACATAGTGGAAGATTTATAACGCAATACGAGGCTTTAGCTTATGTAGAAAAGATAATTTATAGATATTTAAAGAGAAGGTGAGAAGATGAATAATGATGAAATATTAGATTTAATATTATTCTTAAAAGATAAAGAATACAGAATAGAAAATGAAGAACAAATAATCGTATGGCTAGACTTTGACGAAATACAAGAATTTACAAATATATTTGGATATGACGAATTTTGCGAAGGAGGAAAAGAAGTAATATTGCTAAACGAAAGCATAGCATTTAATCTGTATGATTTTATAGATGGATTAGGAGAAGAAGCAGAATACATAGTTAAAAAGCTAAAAGAATACGAAACTGAGTAATATATAAATATTTAAAAGAAAAGAGGTAGAGAGATGAAATATAAAGTAATTGTAAGAAATTTAGACTATGAATTAGCAGAAAAGATTATAGATTTGATAAGAGATTATAGTTGTTGCATAGATACTAGTATGGTAGAAGAATAAATGAACTAGTAAGAGCAGTAAACAAACTAATAGAAAGAGAGGAAAAGTAGAATGGGTGAAGAAATAATAAAAGTCTTAGATAATTTAGCACAGAAATTTGGAATAGCAATAGATTGGACAAGTCAAAATGTTATGCCATATCTAGAAGATTTAGCAAATAGATACATAGCATATAATAATTTAATTGCAATAGTACAAATAGTTATATCAGCAATTTTTATAATAGCAGGAATAATGTGCATTATAAAATTAGTAAAATGGAAAAATAGTAAAGGTTATGATAATTCTTGTTACAGTTACGACCCAATAATGCTTGCACTAGGAATTACAGGAGCAGGTATGTTAATAGCATTAGGAATTGGCTTAATAATAGGAAATACAATAGGAATTATACAAAATGTATGTATGCCAGAATTAACCATTGTAGATTACATAAAGAATTTTAGATATTAGAAAGCGAGTGATAACAAATGACAATAGAGCAAAAGATAGAAAGAAAAATAAATAATATAGCACAAATTACACGGAGAATATCCAAAAGAGCTAAATATAACAAGCAAAGAAGGATTAGAGCTAACAAAAGAAAATATGTCAGTAAAAGAACAATTCTTAGTAATAAAAAATAATGAAGTTTATTTTAGAAATGTCAAATTAAAAATAAAAAAATAGGAGGTACAGAAGATTGAAATTAGACAAAGAAGCTAAAAGAAAAACAATTGCAGATTTAAGAAAATATCCAGACTGGATTGTACGAATAGAAACAGTAGGTTTAGGAGGACAACCTGTTTGCTTAGGAGGATATTGGCAAGATGGATTTGAAAATAAAGATTATAGACATTCTATAATAGAAGATTTTATGGAATACGAAGAAGAAATTATAAGAAAAATTTTTGCAATAGAAAGAGTGTTTGAAAGATTACAGGGAGACATGAAAGAAATAATTAGATTAAGGTATCTTTTACCAGGGAATGAACCAATTGATATACAGAATGAATTGGGAATTGCAGAACGTACATATTTTAGATTACAATATAATGCATTAATATGTTTTGCGAGAGCTTTGGGACATATAAAATAAATGGCAGAAAATTGGCAGGAATTTGGCAGTTTAATGGCAGTATTTTGTAGACAAATTGGCAGTGTCAAGATATAATTTTAATAGAGTTAAAAGTGTGCCTATAAGGCAGAAAAATTATAATAGATAAAAAATAAGTAGAACAAGAACAAGTGCAAGCCCCTTCGTATTTGTTCTTTTTAAAACACTGCATCGTATTGCACAATAAGATTTTCTAGAAATCGTGTAATAACGCATGCCAAAAAAGAAAGAATAGCAAAACTAGTTATAATGTATTTTATAGCTAGTTTTTAATTTAGTTATTAACACAATGCTAGGTAGTGCTAATATAAATAAGTTTAATAAGCAATATTATCCAAAATCACCTCCTTTCAGGATAGAGGAAACAAGTGCAAGAACAAGAACCTTCCTAGCAGGTTCTAAAGAAAAAGAAGTACTTTACGTTTAGTACGTAGACAAAATCTTTTGCGGAGCTATGTTCGTAGAGCATGGCTCTATTTTTCTAAGAAGAGAGGTAAGTATGTTAGACAAAATAATAGAATTTTTAGAACAATATATGACAACACAAGAATCAATAAAACAAATAGGAAAATACAAAACTGTTTCAGCGGGATTGATATTACTATTAGAAAGACAAAGTTTTCAAGTCGACGAATTAAGAAAAGAATTATCAAAATACACTAAAAGAATAATATCAGAAACGGAATTTAACATACTATTAGATTTCAACAGAATAGAATATGAACCGCTTTTATATAGTTAATGAGGTGCTAATATGAAAACTAAAGAAAGAAAAGAAACAATACACGAAACATTTGCTAGAGTATTATGCAGTAACTGTAGAAACAGATTAAAGTGTCAAGAAGAGCTGATAAGAAGATTGGACAATTCGATTAAGTGCTATAAATATGTTAAAGATAAAGACGTAGAAGGATATAAGAAACCGTTAAGCACAACAGCTAAACAGCAAAAAACTGTTATGAAGAATATAAATAAGTAAAACAAAACACCATAAAATAGGGAGATGATACAATATGAGTCAAAGAGCTTTTAAAACAAAAGAAGATTTTAAGAATAAATTCATAGAATATATAAAACTATGTGAAGAGCAAAAGAAGTTGCCAAATGTAGCAGGGTTTTGTGTACATTGCGATATAAACAGAGATACTTTCTATGCACAAGGAGAGTATTACTCCGACACTTATAAAAAAGTAAATGATATTTTAGAGGATGCAACAATAAATTCAAGAGATATAAATGACACATTTAAAATATTCTACATGAAGAATAAATTTGGATATAAAGATAAACAAGAAAACATAAATGTAGATACAAGTTATGAAGAATACTTGAAACGAGTTGAGGGCGATGAGTATTAACACAAAAAAATATATTGAAGAATATATAAAAATAAGAGACAAGAATGGTAAAGTAATTCCTTTAAAATTGAATGAACCGCAACTTAAGTATTATAACGTCATAAAAGAATTACATAAAAAAGGAAAGCCTATAAGAATCATAATATTAAAAGCTAGACAAATGGGGTTTAGTACAGAGACAGAGAGTATCATATTCAAAAACGTAACGACAAACCATAATTATAATGCTGGGATAGTGGCACATAAGGAAGATAGTACAGCCAATCTATTCAATATGAGTAAAAGAATGTTAGAGTATTTACCAAGTAGCATAAAACCTGAGCAAAAAAAATCCAATGCAAAAGAATTAGTATTTAACAATGATAAAGGCACAGGGCTAGATAGCAAAATGAAATGCATGACAGCAGGAGGAAAAGGAATAGGAAGGTCAGATACTTTTGATGCTTTGCATTTATCAGAGTTAGCCTTTTGGGAGGGAGATAAACAAAATACTCTTTTAGGATTATTACAAGCAGTTCCTAATACACCTAAAAGCATGATAATAATAGAAAGTACAGCAAACGGATTTGATTATTTTAAAGAGCTATGGGATAAAGCTGTAGCAGGACAAAATGATTTTTATCCATTATTCATAGGATGGAATGAATTAAAAGAATATCAAATGACATATACAGGGTTTGAATTGACAGAAGACGAATTAGAATTACAAACAGTTTACAATTTAACGTTAGAACAACTAACATGGAGAAGATGGTGCATAAAAAACAACTGTGGTGGAGATATAGATAAATTTAAACAAGAATATCCTATATGTCCAGATGAAGCTTTTTTAAGTACAGGGCAATGTTATTTCGATAAGAATAAAGTAATTAATAGAATAAGAAAAGTTGTGGAACCTATAAGAAAAGGTTCTTTTTTATATAAATATGAAAACAACGAAATAAATAATATAAGGTTTAACGAAAATACAAAAGGAACAATAAAAATATTTGATGAGCCACAAGAAGGGGTGCCTTACGTATTAGCAGGAGATACAGCAGGAGAAGGTTCAGACAACTTCACAGCACAAGTAATAAATAATATTACAGGTAAACAAGTAGCGGTATTAAAACAACAATATAGTGAATTAGAATACGCACAGCAAGTTTATTGTTTGGGATTATATTATAATACAGCATTGATTGGAATAGAAACCAACTTTAGCACTTATCCAAATGAAAAATTACAAGAGTGGGACTACCCTAATTTATACATAAGAGAAAAAGCGGATACTTATGTAAATAAATACAATAAATCTTTTGGATTTAAAACGACACCAGTTACAAGACCGTTAATATTAGGACAACTTCAAGAGATAGTTCTAGAAGAAATAGATAACATAAATGACATTGATACATTACGAGAAATGCTAACTTTTATAAAAAATAAAGTAGGAAGACCAGAAGCAGAAGTGGGATTTCATGACGATTTAGTAATGGCATTGGCAATAGTTTATTATATAAGAACTCAACAAAGTTTTAAAATAGAAAGTAAGGAAGAAAACAAACCAAAAGAATATAATCCATTAGAAGAATTATTTACAGATAATAATATTCAATCTGACTATGGAATGAAAATAAATATAATTTAAAGGAGCAGTTAAATGTTTGAAATAGTATTAACAATGGCAACCACTACGGTTGTTTTTTTAATTGGAATAAATACTGGCTATAGACTAAAAAAAGATGAAAAGCCAGTTGTAGTGCCCAAAATAGAGGAAATAAAAAAAACTATACCAATAACAAATGAGTATAAAGAAGAAAAGAAAATTCACAAACAAGAAACAAAGAATCAAGAGACAATTGAAAGATGGAATAAAATCATGACCAACATTGAAAGATTTGATGGAACAGAAAATGGTCAAATGGAGGTTAAATAGTGGAGGAAAACAATTTAACACAGATATGGAAAGAATATAGCCAAATAAAGCAATATTTAAACGGAAAAGGATATTATCAACAATTAAGAAAAAATTATAATTTTGCCAAAGGTGACCAGTGGAAAGGACTTGAGAGTGGTGGAATGCCAATGCCAGTAGACAATATAATTACACCTATTTGTAATTATAAAATTGGCATTGTATCTCAAAATAATATGACAATTACATTTTCAAGTGACAATTTCAGCAAAGAGGACTTTGAGGCATTGGAAGATGGAACAAATTTCAGAAAAATAGCAGAGGAAACTATAGAAAAAATCAATAAAAACATAAATAAGTTTTTCGAAAATAATAATTTGGACAATAATACATGGGAATATGATGAAGAAAACTGTATTAGTGGAAATGTTGGAATGTATATCTACGAAGATGAAGAAAACAATAAAAAGGCTGATATGGTATACGGAAACAATGTTTTTTTTGCCGATGAAAATAAAAATGATATACAAGATCAAGACTTTATTATTATTACTTTTAGAAGACCAATCAGCAAAATTAAGAAAGAAGCTAAAAAATATGGTTTAAGCGAGTTGAAAATCAGTGAAATTTTAGCAGATAACGATACGAATGAATTGGTAGGAAACGAAGAAGAAGTAAAAAATGAAGATGGAAAAGCTTTATGTGTATTAAAACTTTACAAAAAAGAAAAAGAAATTAAAAAATATGAAAAGCAAGAGTTTGTTGATGAAAATGGAAATACACAAGAACGAGATGTTGAAGTTGGAACTGAGAAGAAAACGACAGTATATATGACGAAGTCTACTAAAAACGTTATATATGTTCCTGAAACTGATTTAGGACTTACAATCTATCCATTAGCATTTAATACTTGGATAAGCGAAAAAAACAGCATACGAGGGAGAGGAGAACCACAAGACAAGATAGCAAATCAAATTGAAATAAATAGAACAATGGCAAGAAGAGATATAGGAATTACATTAACATGTTATCCAAAGACAGTCTATAATAGCAATTTAATAACAAATCCAGAAATGTTAGATAAGGTTGGAGTAGCGATAGGAGTAAATGATAAAACAGTATCAAATATTAGAGATGCAATTGACTATTTAAGACCTGCTCAAATAAGTCCAGATGCTAAAAATTTTTGTGATGAATTGAGTCAAAAAACAAAGGATAATTCAAGTGCAAATGATACAGCACTAGGTAATATAAACCCAGAAAAAGCTTCGGGACGTTCAATAATAGCTATAAGAGACTCTTCGTCTGTGCCAATAAATATACATGTTGCAAGAAAAAAGAAATTTTATGAAGAAATAGGAAGAATTTTGTTTGATTTTATGCAAAATGTAGATGTTGATGGACAGCAAGTTATACTTGAAGAAACAGATGAAGAAACAGGAGAAAAGGTGGTAAGTATTGAGCAAATACCTTTTGAATTAATGCAAAAATTAAAGGTAAGCGTAAAAGTGAATGTATCGCAAACTGATGCTTATTCAATTTTAGCAATGGAACAAATGTGGGATACATTATTTGAAAAGCAAGCAATAACTTTTGAAGAATGGGTATCAGGATTAAGTGATAATTCTAAGTACAACAAAGCAAAACTAGAAGAAATTATCAAGAAAAGAAAAGAAGTTCAAAGTCAATTTGCACAGTTAGAAAATGAAATTAATGAAAAACAAATACAAGCCAATAATTTTATTCAAGAACAAACAAATCAAGAAATAGGAAACATGGCAAGCGATATTCTAATGCAACAAGAACAAATAAAAGCACAATTGGAAGGGGGACAAGATAATGAAATGTAAACAATGTAAAATGATTGAGATGTTTGTAGCAGTTAGAAATAACAAAGAAGTTGTATACCATTGTCCTAAGTGTCACGAAATATTAAAAATTTCTACAGAGGAAGAGCAGAAAGAATTAGAAAAAGAAGATAAAGAAAAAAGTAAAGCACTTTAATTGAAGTGCTTTTTATATTGCCTCAAAACTTGTTCTGTGGCTAATCAGATAATCATGGGAAATAATAGTCGACGGACTTTAAACGGGAGGAAATATGGAAGAAGAACAAAGTGTAGTTGAAGAAACTATCGTTGACAACGACGTTACAGTTGGGGAAGTTCAAGACGAACAAGTTGTTGAAGAAACAACACAGACAGAAGAAACAGTACAAGAAGAAACTCTAGTAGAGTTTACAGAGGGTTCATCTGAACAGCAAAGTTTGGAAAATACATCTAATCAAACTAAGCAACAAAGAACTTATACTGAAGAAGAATACCAAAGAGCAATAAACAAAATTATTGCAAGAGAAAGAGGCAACAAAGAAAAGGAGTTAAATCCTTTGATGGAAACCCTAAAAGCTGTTGGTTTTGATGGAGCTACTCCATTAGAAATTAATGAAAAGCTAAGAAAAAGCTATAAAGACCAGGGGGTTGAATTACCCGAATATCAACAAAAGTTATCTGAAAAAGAACAAAAAGCATTGGCAAAAATTGACGCTGACGAAGTTATTGAATTAGGCGAACAAGCTATGCAAGATAGATTCGGGGAACTTTATAGAAAATATAAAGAAAACAATATCTCTGTTAGAGAACAAGAAGAAATGGAGTTAATTGGAAAAGAACATTCTATCAGAATGGCGAAGAAAGATTTATTAAGTATCGGTGCAAATCCTGATATAGTCGAAAGTGATAAATTTAAAAACTTTGCCAGAAGATATGCTGACAATATTTCAATTAAGGAAATATATGAAGATTATAAAGAAAAATATGGAGATAAACCAGTAAAACCAGCTAGCGCAGGAAGTGTGAGGTCAACTCATGATGAAACACAAACAAATTATAATAATATGCCAAAAGAAGACTTTGAAAAAGAATTAAATAGAGTCTTAAATGGCTGATAAAAGAAAGGAAGATGAATTTATATGGCAGACGCAATAAACAATTCAATAAGCAATTTAACAACTGAAAATCAAACATTTTATGATAGAGCATTATTAGAAAGGTTATTACCAGAATTACATTTCTATAAAGATGCTAAAAAGAAAAAAATACCAAAAGGAAAAGGAACAAAAATCGAGTGGAGAATATTCAAATCTTTAGCTATTCCCACTACACCATTAACAGAAGGAGTAACACCATCTGGAAGTAATTTAGATATAGCACCAGTAACAGCTGAGTGTAACCAATACGGAGATTATGTAACAGTATCTGATGTATTAAATATGCAAGCTAAAGACCCAGTAATCACAGAAACTTCAATGTTGGAAGGAGAACAAGCAGCATTACTTGTTGACACATTAATTAGAGATAGTTTAGCAGAAGGAACAAATGTAAGATACGCAAACGGAAAAACAGCTAGAACAGGTTTGGCAGTAGCAGATGTATTGAAAGGTATAGATGTAAAAAAAGCAGTTAGAGATTTAAGAAAATTCAATGCTAAAACATTTAGTGATGGATATTATCATGCTGTAATAAGTCCTGAGCAAGCATTTGACTTAATGAATGATACATCAGAAGGTGGATGGATTGATGTTAATAAATATACTGACAATAAACCATTATTAAAAGGAGAAATTGGTACATATGCAGGTGTAAGATTTATGACATCTAGCAATACTAAAGTGGTAGATGGTGCTACTGGCGTGAAAGTTCATTTAGGTACAATATACGGAAAAGATTCTTATGGTGTACCAGAAATTGGAGATGGAAGTGCTGCAAAACCTTCAATCATTGTTAAAACTGATGGAGGTAATTCAGATCCATTAAATCAAAGAAATACAATTGGATGGAAAAATATGTTTACATCTAAGAGATTACAAGAAAATGCAATTGTAAGGTTAGAAACAGGAGTATCTGCTTAGGCGGATACTCTAATTAATGATATAGGAGGAATTGCAAATGGCAAAACAAGAAAATACTAAGCAAAAAAATATAGAAATGGAATTAGAAGCTAAGAAAAAAGAACTAGAAGCTAGGGAAAAAGCTTTGGAAGAAAAAGAGAAAGACTTAACTGAAAAAGAACAAAAAATGAACGAAACTATTGAAGAAATAAAAGCTAAAGAAATTAAATTAAATGAAGTAGAATGTGATAAAGAATCAATAAACACAGCAGAAGAACTAAAAAAGGATTTAGTAGAAATTAAAATTCCAATAGATCAATTAAATAAAAATGATAAAACTGTAGAAGTATTTATAAATGGTTATAGATGGTCTATTGAAAGAGGCAAAGAGGTTAAAGTGCCTAGAGCAGTAAAAGAGATATTAACTAATGCAAAATACATCTAAATAAGCTACCTAAATAGGTAGTGCGTAGAATATATATAGTATTTTACGCAGTGCTTATTAAGAAAGAAGGGAAATGAATGTATTTAAAAGAATTAAAAAATATTGCAATGCAATTAATAGATGAATATTCAGAAAATAAAGAGCCTACAGAAGATGAAGAAATAAAACAAAAGCTAAACGGCTTATTCAACACAGCACTTTTTGAAGTTGCTCAAATAAAAAAAATAGAAAAAGTATTTGAATTTAAAAATGAAGAAGTAGTAGATGAAGAATATAAGTCAATAGGACTACCAGATGATTTTATGCAAGAGAAGAAATTAAGATATTTTACTACAAATAATAACAACTTAAAATACTACATTCAAAAAGATAAATTAAAAATTTATAAAAAATGCTTGGGAAAATTTGAACTAGAATATTATGCAATTCCCGAAGAAATAACAGAAGATAATGCAGAGGATTATGAGTTTGAACTTGATTTGGATGCACAAATGGCACTACCATACTATGTAGCAAGTAGCGTATTAATGAGTGATGTATCAGCAAACTATACTGCATTTGAGGCGAAATATAATGCAAAAATTGAACAATTGATGAGAAGTGCACAAGAGAAGAAAGACACAAGCACGATTACTATAAATTCAATTGTTAATATTTAGAAAGGAGTCTCAAATGGCAAATATACCAAATTTTACACCCAAAACGCCAAAAACAAGAGTATATAATAATTTTGCTGGTGTGGATTTTACTTCTGACAGTACAATGGTACAATTAAATAGAAGTCCTAATTGTGTTAATATGTACAAAAATTATAATTCAAGCTTAGGACAGGCAATAGAAACTAGACCAGGCTTTATAAATTTATTACAATTAAGTGGAAAGATATATGGAATACATTTTGTAAAAACAGAATCACTTAAAGTATTAGTTCATTCAGGAACGAAGCTATTATTATGGGACAATTATCCTTCTTTAGAAGAAGAGTCTGAAATGACAGTGCTATTTTCAAATATGGAAGAAATTAAATCAAGGTCTTTTGTGTACAATGATAAACTATATATAAATGATGGAAAAAACTATATATTTTTTGAAGATAACGAAATAAAGACAGTAGAAAGTGGGGCTAGTATTCCAATGACAACAATTGCGAGAAATCCATCTGGAGGAGGTACTTTGTACCAACCAGTAAATTTGTTACAATCAAAGCGAAAAAATTCGTTTTTGGCAAATGGAACAGACAAAAACTATACTTTAGATACTAATGGATTAGATTCAACAGAAGTAGAAGTTACAATTAATGGAACGAAAAAAACAGAAGGAACTGATTTTTCAGTTAATAGAGGAACAGGTGTTGTAACATTTGTGTCAGCACCTACAGCACCAGCAACAAAAGGACAAGACAATGTAATTATAACATTCTCAAAAACTGTTAAAGATTATGCTTTAAGAATAAAGAAATGCCTATTAAGTTGTATATTTGACAATAGAATATTTTTTAGTGGTAATTCACAGTTCCCAAATGCTATTTTCAATTCCATGTTAAATGATCCTACTTATGTATCAGACCTAGCATATTATCAAGATGGAAGTGATAACATTCCAATTACTTCTTTGCTACATGTAGGAGATAGTATACTAGTTATAAAATCAGACGATCAACAAGATGCAGTTGTTTATTATCATACACCTAAAGAAATAAAAACAGAAGAAATGGATGAAACAACATATCCAACAAAGCAAGGTTTAGCAGGAATAGGCTGTATATCTATGTGGGGGGCTAAAAATTTCTTAGATGAACCTGTGTTTATCTCGAAATTAGGTTTAGAAAGTTTCACAAAACTAAACCTTGGATTAGAAAGAAGTATAGAACATAAGTCAAGCATGGTAGATGGAAAGTTAGTAAATGAACCAGAGTTAAAAGATATACACCTTGAACAATGGAAAGGGTATTTAATGTGTCTTATAAACGGACACATTTATTTAGCTGACAATAGGCAAAAATACATTAATAAAGGAACACAACAGCAAGAGTATGAATGGTATTATTGGGATAACATCGGTGATATTGTCAATGGAGAATTTAAAAGAGCAATATTGTTGAAAGAGTATGATGGAAGTTTGTTCTTTGGAACAGAAAATGGTACTGTAGCAAAATTTGTTGATGGCATATATAATGACGATGGCAGATTAATATATAGCCAATGGCAAACTCCAAGTGACAGTTTTGGAAGCGAAAATCATGTAAAAACAACTAATAAAAGAGGTGGGATTGCAAATTTAAAAACCATTCCTGGTTCTATATGCAAATTAAAAGAGATAACTAATAAATTAAATGAGAAGGAAATCACTAGATTTAACGCTAGTGGTTTTTCTTATGCAAAATTTTCATATATAGATTTTACATATAATACACAAGAAAAAGCATATATGAAGTACAAAATAAAAGAAAAAAAATGGACACATATATCATTAATATTTTATTCAGATGAGATAGATAAACCTTTTGGGTTGTTTGGTGCAACGCTAGAAGCTTTTATTGGTGGATATGTGAAATAATCATACAAGAAAGGAAATAGATATGTTAAATAAAATAACTGAAAATGTAGAAATACATCAAACATTGCCAGATACTCCCAATTTAACACCTGAAGAACTGAAAAAGAAATGGGATGAAGGCAATAAAATAATAAAAGAACATTTTAATCAATTAATAGATTCGCTAAATGATGCTGAAGTTGAAGGAATAAAAAATAGAATTGAATGGAAAAGTCAAGACGTGAATTTGTCTTACAATCAAAATACCACAATAGAAGATATAAAAAACGCTAGTGAAGTTATAGTGATATTTAGAGTATCTGACACTAGTTATGTGCAAATATATTATCCGCGAGAGATGTCAAAAATGTGGTTAAATGCGTATTGTAAACCTACTCCATCTACAGATGGAAGAGCTAGTGCATACATAGATTTTACAAATGGATATATACAAAATAGTACAGCTGAATATGTGGATTTAGCCATATCAAAAGTACTATGGAGATAGGAAGAAAACAAAACGTATAAACTTCCTATTTGAAAACTGAAAGATAAAATTATAATTTTAGAAGAAAAAATAGAAGAAAGGAAAGTAAAATGAGTAATTACAATATTGAAAATTTAGCAAGAAATATGGGATTAAATGATAATTACATAAACAAATTAAATGCTGCCAACCAATTTATATCAGAAAGTGCCAATAAAGATAGAGATATTATAAATTCACAATTAAATCAAACTATTTCTGATTATGAAAGAGAGAGACAAAAACAGAATAACGAATTTATCAAAGAAGGTCAAGCAGCATATATTGATTATGCAAAAGCAATAAATCCATACAGCACTCAAAGTAGTAATTCCAATAGAATAGGTTTAGGAAATAGCGGATATTCTGAAAGTTCTTTAATAGGAGCAAATAACACGTATCAGAACAGATATACTAACACAAAAACAAATTATGACAATATATTTGCCAATATAAACAATAACATTGCAAAAGCAAAAGAGACAAGCAATATAGAGTTAGCAAAGATTGCAAAACAAGAACAAGAAAGAATGTTAGAAAACTTATATAAATTAAATGACGAGTATACGGCAGAAAAACAAAGAGAAGAAGAAAAACGCAGATGGGAAGCTGAAATAGCATTGCAAAGACAAGCGGCAGCAAGGTCAAGCTCAGGTTCTGGAAGAAGCTCGGGCGGAAGTTCCTCAGTATCATTCAGTGATTCTAGCAATACTATAAGTGATTATGCAAGATCAGTTGCAAACAATTTATTAAACTTAAAAAATAAGAGTGGAATATCTGGAAAAGTTAATAATGCGGTATTGAATCAATCAAAAAACACAATAGCGGCATTAGTTAATAACGGAAAGCTAAATCAAGCAGAGGCTAGTTATATATTTAATACAGTTGGACTGTAAAAGGAGGTAAAAATGTCTTCGTTTGATGAATATTACAATCAATGGAAAAAAGATAATAATGTAAAAGAAGAAAAAGCATATTTACCAACTTCAGCAAAGGAAATATCAACAAGTGCCAACAACTATATTGATAATGTAATTATGCCTAAGATGAGCCAAAAAACAATGATATCCCAAAAGCCTGAAAGTAAAAAATATGGACCCAAAAAAGATAGAAATATATTAGATTCAATTGGTAAAACAATTGAAAATGGATGGTTGTCAATGCAAAATGGAATTAGGAGTGCAGGGCAAACAATAGGTAGAGCTATTACAAACACACAAGCAGATAGATTGGACTTTTGGAATGAACAAGATAAGATTTTTTTGCAAAATAGAATTGAAAACGAAAACGATTCGGAAAAAAAAGCAAAATTAGAAGAAGCAATAAACAATCCACTTATTACTGGAGAGCAAATAAGAAAAGAAAGCGAAAAAACAACCAAGAAGATTGATAATAAAAAAATACAAAATCAAGAAAAAATTCAAAAAAATGCGGAAAGCATAAATAGTCCAGTAGGAAAATATATTGCGAGAGATATAGTTCCTGCAATAGGTCAGATGTTACCAGGAATGGTTGGAGGAGGATTAGGATCTACATATTTCATTTCTTCAGCTACGGGGAATTATTATGATGATGCAAAACAAAGAGGAATGTCAGAAGACCAAGCAAAAATGTATTCAGGGACAATGGGAATAATTGAAGGTTCATTAGAAGCACTAGGGGGGAAATTAACAACAAATGTAGGGAAACAATTGTTGAAAAAGAATATAAAAGGAGCTTTAGTAAATTATGGACTAGATATAGCAGAAAATTTTCTAGAAGAAGCCATTGTAGAACCTTTAAGTGAATTAGTAGCAGAAAAAACAGCTGGTAAAGATAAAGCTAATTGGGAAAACATTGAACAAAGGTTTTTGAAAAGTGGAATAGATGGAGCAGTAACTTCTATGATAACTGGTGGTGTGTCTGGAATAATAGGTGGAGTAGGTTCGAAGTTTAAAAACAATAAATATACAGATATAAATGTAGGAGAAACATTCAATAACAATTCACAAAATGGACTAAAAGGATTAGAAAATATTGTTAGCAAAAATCAAAACATAGATTTGCAACAGAATACCACCCAAAATCAAATTACTCAATTGCAAAATGAAACGATCCAAAATGGAAATATAGGACAAATAAACAACAGTCTTGCCAATAGTGAAAAAACATTGTATAATAATATTGTTTTAGGAGAGACTAAAAATGTCCCAATAGAAGAACTTTTGTCACTACAGACAGAAGGTGGATATAGAAAACAAGAACAAATTATGGATTTAAGAGAAGATATATCAAAAAATGGTATACAAACTCCAATAGAATTGGTAAAAAATAACGATGGAAGTATATCAATAGAAAATGGAAATCATAGGTTGCAAATAGCAAAAGAACTTGGCATGAATGAAATACCTATTAAATTTGTTGAAAGTTGGGATAATATAGGAATTGACAACACAGATAGCAATAGTGTTAAAAAATGGGAGGAAGGCTATAATGGAAATAACGAAAACAGAGCAGGAATTAATGAATCTAATGAGAGAACTGAACTTTTCAAAAGAAGCATGGATGATAATAGGAACCAACTTGAAAACAGAACAACAGCAACAGCAAATGATAGATTATATAATAAGATACAAGCATATAATGACAGAACATCAAGCAATTCAACATTTGAGAAAAATAATCAAGAACTAGAGGGATCTAGTTCTATTAATTTGCTTGAAAAGGACATCGCACAAGAAGGAAAATTTCCAACAAGACATGAAACAATTCGAAACAATAGAGAAATAGCAAGAGAAAACATAGAAAACATATCTACATGGAAGGACAAAAAAAGTGGAATTAGATATCAATTGGAAACTATGGAAAGAAATATGTATGACATTATTCCAGATAAGGCAGAGGCCAAAAAGATAAATGATACATATTTTGAACCAATACATACTTCTGAGGCAGAAAAGCAAAAATTCATAAACAATTATAATGATAGAATAAGGCAATTCGATTTAAACAAATACGAATCAGAAGCGGTACAGTTTTTAGGAGAAAAAAAATATAATCCCGACTTTAATAAAGGAAATCGAGAAGATATTCTTAAAAGAAATGAAATAGCATCAAAAATAAATAAAAATACAGAGAATGGAAAGATAAACCAAGAAAAAGTAAATAATGCAATTGAAGAATTTAGAAAAATATATGACGAACTATTTGAGTTAGAAAATAAAACTTTAAAAGAAAATGGATACAAAGAAAAGCCATATAGAAAGGGATATTTTCCTCATTTTATTGACTATATGCCAGAAACTAAAACAGAAAAGGTTTTAAATAAGTTAGGCTTTAAGATAGATAAAAGACCACTACCTACTGATATTGCAGGTATAACTGAACAATTTGTACCAGGAAAAACATGGAATAAAAGCACATTAGAAAGAAAGAACAATAAAACAGATTATAACGCATTAAAAGGATTTGATACATATATTTCTCAAGCATCAGACAACATATTTCATACAGACAACATTCAAAAATTAAGAGGACTAGAAAACGAAATAAGATATCAATATTCAGAAAAGGGAGTTCAAGAAAGAATAGATAATATACTTAATGATGAGACTTTATATGAAGATGAAAAACAAGTATTGCTAGATAAAGTATTAGAACAAACAAATAATCCTATGCCTAATCTTGTAACAGAGTTAAGAAGGTACACAAATGCATTAGCAAACAAAAAAAGCGAAGCAGATAGAAGTATAGAACAATCAGCAGGAAGAAGTATATATAGTACAGTTAATGCTATAGAAAACAGATTTGGTGCAAATGCTGTAGGACTTAATATAGGAAGTGCTATAACAAACTTTATACCTATTACTCAAGCATATTCTCAGGTTAGCACTAAAAATATGGGAAGAGCAATTATAGATACAGTAAAATCATATGCAAATAATGATGGATTTGTTGATAAATCAGCATTTTTAACGAGTAGACTAAATCAATCGGAGAAATTATATAAGACATCATTAGAAAAGATTAGCGATAAAACTAGCTTTCTATTTAATGCAATAGACGAAGTTACATCGAATATTGTTGTTAGAGGAAAATATTTTGAAAATATCCAAAATGGAATGTCTGAATCAGAAGCAATAAAAAATGCAGACCAATTTGCACGAAATGTTATTGCTGATAGAAGTAAAGGTGCGTTACCTACAAAATTTGAAGAAAAAAATCCTGTTACAAAAATGTTTACACAATTTCAATTAGAGGTTAATAATCAATATAGATATATGTTCAAAGACCTACCTAGAGATTTAGCTGAAAAAGGATTGGCAGGTATTGCTTTAGCTTTTTTTAAGATGTTTGTAGGAGCGTGGGCATACAATGAAGTTAGCGAAAAAATCACAGGTAGAAAACCAGCTTATAGTCCAATTGATCTAGTTTTTTCATCATACAAGACTATAACTGATAAAGATATGAAAACATATGATAAAGTTGCTAATATAGGAACTGAAATAACAGAACAGTTGCCTTTTGTTGGAGGTTTAGTTGGTGGAGGAAGGGTACCAGTAAATGGTGCTATTCCAAATGTACTCAATTTAACAAAAGCAGGAATCGGCTTAGCAACAGGAGAAATGGATTCTAATAAGGCTATGAATACAATAGGAAAAGAACTTTCTAAGCCTTTATATTATTTATTACCGCCATTTGGTGGAGGACAAATAAAGAAAAGTGTAGAAGGAATCCAAACTGTTAATCAAGGCGGAAGTTATAGTGTTGACAGCAAAGGAGAGGAAACTTTACGATTTCCAGTAGAAAACCCAAATGCAGGAGATTATATAAAGGCTGGTGTATTTGGCAAATACGCTTTACCAAAGGCAAAAGAATATGTAGATGGAGGTTTTAAATCCTTAAATGCTAAAGATACTAAACTATACAAAAACAGTGAAATAGATTATGATATATTGAAAAAATATATAGCAGACAGGGATGAAAAAGTAAATAGCAAGGCTAAAAGCAAAGAGACTAAGACTAAAATTATAAAAAATCTTCCTATTTCTACAGACCAAAAATGGGAAATTTATAAAAGCGATATATTTTCAGAAACTGAAAAAAAAGATGGAATAACAGAAAAAGAAGAGTATGAGAAACTCTTAAAACAAGGATTTTCAAAAAATACTTTAATTCAATGGTATGACGTAAATAAAATTGAAGGTAAGAAAGATGTAGACGGGAAAACAATAGAAGGTAGTAGTCAGGGACAGAAAGCGCTAGCAATTATGAAAATGAATGTAAATGATGAACAAAAAAACAAAATGCTATCATTGATTACAACTAGTAAGAATCCAGAGACTGTAGGGACACTATCAAGGTTAGAAAAATCCGAAGAAGCATACACCGATTATTTCGCTTTAAATAAAAGCGATACATTTTTTCAATCTAACATAAGCCGTGATGATGTGCAAGACATACAAGACTTAGGGATAAATCAAGATGAGTTCATGAAGTTTGCACAAAATATAGGGAGTATAAAAAGTGAGAGAAATAAAAATGGTAAAACTATATCAGGAAGCAAAAAAAAGGCAGTTGCTAATTATATAAATAGTCTAAACTTAAGTTCTGGAGAAAAAGCTATATTATTTGCAAAAGCAGGGTATCCAGACAAGAATTATAAACAAGCGATTTATAGTTACATAAATGGATTAAATTTATCTGCTACACGAAAAAAAGAAATATGGGATAGTTTAGGGTATAAATAAAAAGTTGTCGACAAAATTCGACAAAAATAATAAAATATTGTGATATAATTCATTCAAAAGGAGGAACATGTATGAAAAAAATAATATTAACATTTATTATAGTTATGAGCGTATTTACCATTTCTTTTGCAGAGAATAATACATCTTCATTTGATAATTATTATGAAAAATGGAAAAAAGAACATGGAGTAACAACTGAAATTCCATATCAAAATTCAACAGATGGGGAAAAAGCACAGAGTGCTAGGACGATTATAGATGAAACATTTGAAAAAAAAGAGATTGATGATTTGAAACAAAAAATAAGTTCAAATAGAGAATCGATAACAAAGAATAATGAAGAATTACACAAATTGAGAAATATTATAATTATAAGTAGTAGTGTCTATATATTAACTGTTGTGATTTTAATTATTATAATATTAAAAAAGAATAAGAAAATTTTAGATTAATTTAGAGTTTCATAAAGAAAAAATAATAAGCTAGATTATAAGGTAAAGAAGGTGTCAAACATAGAGATACCTTCTTTTATTTTAAACAGGAGGTACAATTTGAAAATAATTATATATAGAAATAGAGAAGTTTATAAAGAAAACTCAAAAATTGGTAATGATTCTGAAAATAAAGTTGAAACGTTAGAGTTTGAATTTCCAGAAGAATTTAAAGAGTTCAATAAATATATAGAATTTCAGATTAAAGGTGAGAAGTGTGCTGATTTAATACAAAACAATCAATATGTAATAACAAGAAGTATTGCCAGATATGGAAAAATAAAAACACAAATAGTATTAAAAAAGATTGTAGATAACGATACTATTGTTTTCAAATCTAATATATTTACAGTTAATGTATCAGCTAGCATAAATGCCACAGAAGAAATAGAACAAGCATTACATGTTGATATAATTCAAACGTTCAGTCAAAATATTAGTAAAATAGAGAATGAAGTTTCAAATTTAAAAAAAGATAAAGCAAACAAAGAAGAAATACCAATGGTGCCAGATTGGGCAAAACAAGACAATAAGCCAGAATATAAAGCTAGTGAAATTACCTTTGAAGATGGAGAAACATTTCAAGAAAAATATGATGCAGGAGAACTAAATGGTACAAACGGTATTAATGGGAAATCTGCTTATCAAATTTGGCTAGATAAAGGAAATGTAGGAACCGAAGAAGAGTTTTTAATTAGTTTAAAAGGAGAAGATGGAGTATACGATGACACTAAAATAAAACAAGACATATTAGATATACAACAAGAACAAACAGAACAAAACACAGAAATAGCAACATTAAAAGCAGAATGTAAAAGACTAAAAGAAGAGAACACAGACTTAAAGAATACGTTACCGAGCGGACAAGTTAGTGGAGAAAACGTAACACTAGAAGATAGTGCTGATATGACGTTTAAGAAGTTGCAGATTAATGGAAATACATGGCAAGAGACGAGAGAAGGATATAACTTACTAAATGTACCAAAAAATTATAATTTTACACGGCAGTCAACAAAAAAAATATCCTGAGCCAATTCCAGCAGGCACAAAAATAACAGTTAGTTGGAAGGACTATACGCCAGGCGGAGAAAATAACCCCGCTGTAGATTTTAGAGATGCAGAAAATAAAGTCGTAAAAAGTTTTGAATTTCCAAACGGACAAAACACATATACTTTTACATCAGATAAAGAAATAGCAACAACAAATGTGTATGCTAATGGTTATAGTCATGCAGGAAGCATAGGAATAACTACTATTATAAACAATTTAATGGTAAACATTGGAGAAGCTAAGCCGTACGAAGAATACGGAGCTATGCCAGGTAACAAATTTCCATCTCGAATTAGAGGTTGTGGGGAT
>CAMNWO010000007.1 GCA_946565805.1 uncultured Clostridium sp. | reverse complement strand
CATGTCTCACCCCATGTCTCACTCTCCGTGTCTCAGCCCTCTTTCTCAAAAAGAATCATCCTCATTCCTCCTTTCATTGAAATTCATCTAATGATTTAAATTCATATCCCATGCTTTTTGCTTCCTTTATTATACTATCTAAAATATTCGTATTTGTCTTTGAGTTACCATGTAGCAACATGATTTCTCCATTGTGTAAATTGTCTAATATTTTTTTCTTAGATTTTTCTTCATCTGGCTGTTTATCTTCATTCCAATCTTCATAAGCAAATGACCACATAACTGTTGTATAGCCTAATCGATTGGTTACTTGTAAACTATTTTCACTAAATTCTCCTTTAGGTGGTCTTATATATTTCATTTCATAGCCGAAATTTTTCGTTAATTACTTGATGCAAGTCCATTACTTCTGTACTAATCTTATCTTCATTTAATTCAGGCATACTTTTATGATTTACAGTATGATTTCCAATAATATGGCCTTCTTCTATCATTTGTTTTACTAAATCTGGATTTGTATTTACATAGTGCGCCGTAATAAAGAATGTTGCTTTTACTTGATTTTCTTTTAGTGTATTTAATAACTGTGGTGTATATCCAGCTTCATATCCTTCATCAAAAGTCAAGTAAATATTTTTCTTTTCCTTATCTCCCAAACAAATTCCTTTGTTCTCTTCTAATACCTTTTTGTTATTGCTTCCTACATCTGGCTGTTCATGGTTTTCATTTCTTTTAATTCCCCATCCTATCTTTTGGTTACTACTAACTTCTGCATTCGTTTCTATTCTTTCTGCTTTTTTATTCATTGATATAACACTTAAAGAAAAGATAGCAATTACTAAAATTACTAAAATTCCACTTTTTATATTTTTCATGCTGTTTCCTCCAATTTATTTTACTATTACATATATATTAAAAACTTCAAAAAATATGAAAACTTTTACGAAGACTTAAGTACCATTTTCTTTTAACAAATATTTATTTTGCAATTCAAACTAAGTCTAACTCTTTGTACTACCTATTTTTTCATAAACGTGTTGTAATAGTCGCCTATTTACTTTTAAACAGTAGTGATACGAATTGTTTTATCAAATTGGATAATTTTGTAAATTACTATTGACAAGTTGGTTTTTTTAGATTATATTGGTAGTATGTTTGGAAAATTAAGGTAATTTGGTGAATTTTGTCAAACCTTGTTTCCTATTTTTTTTCGACTATTTTATTATTAATAAGGAGATGTGTGATGTTAAATTTCGTAATTTGTGATGATAACTTAAATTTATTAGACAGATTAGACAAAATGTTAGAAACTATCTTTTCAAAAAATAATTACGATGCTTCTGTTGCTTTCAAATCTGATAATGCAGATGATATCTTAGACTATGTTGATAGAAATACTGTTGATGTTCTAATGTTAGATATTAATCTAAAGTCTAATAAGAGTGGCCTAGAATTAGCTAAAGAAGTTAGAAGGAAAAAGAAAAATCCTTATCTTATTTTTACT
The DNA here is from genome assembly GCA_946565805.1 of uncultured Clostridium sp. Lineage (GTDB taxonomy): Bacteria > Bacillota > Clostridia > TANB77 > CAG-508 > CAG-269. The sequence goes on along the minus strand of CAMNWO010000007.1, from coordinate 78,994 downwards.
ACTGGACATTTAGAATATGCTATGGTCGCTTATAAGTATAAAACTTTTGATTATCTTCCTAAACCAATTGCTTATGAGAGGTTAGAAGACACAATTAGACGTTTATTTGAAGATGCTAATGAGTTAAGTAAAAGTTATATCAAATTAGATAATAAGAATACAATTGTGGATGAATCTGAAGTGCAATATATTAAAAGGGATGGCATGAAGTTAGTTTTTCATACGTCTTCTCGTGATTATGATACTTATAGCTCTTTTAATAAGTTTCAGGAGAAATTACCAAATACTTATGTAAGATGTCATAAATCTTATATTGCTAATTTAAATCAGATTAAAGATGTTGAGCCAGTTTCTGGCATTATTACTTTTGCTAATGGTGATACTTGTGATATTGGTCCTAAATACAAAAGAGAATTTATGGAGGTTTTAAAGAATTATGGAAGTTTTAAATAATATTTGGATGGCGATTAGTACGCCAAATGTAGGATTGGCTAATTTTATAGTTTCGATAGGTATTTTCCTAGAACATTTTTTATTTATGAATATATTTATTGTCGTCTTAGATCTATCAGCTACTAAGAAACAAAAACTAATATATGTATTAATCATGTCTTTTATAAGTATTTTAACTATGTATACAATTGTCAGCCCATTTAATATTTTATTAAATTATCTAATTATGATTGGATTAGTTTATATTATTTTTGGAAATTCTTTCTTAAAAACTAGTATTTGTGTTGTAATTTCTGGTATCATATTTAATATTATTGGTGCTTTAGTATTAAATCCATTTCTAAGAATATCTCAAATAACAACTACTGATTTATATGAAACTCCTATTTATAGATTTGCATACATAACTTTAATATATACCATTATTTCTATTATATATTTTCTTTTAAAGAATAGGAATATAAGAATTTCTTTTGTAGATACTATAGATAAAAATACTAAATTAATAATTATTGCTAACATTTTATTAGGAGTTCTTTCAATTGTTACACAATCTATTATGCTATTTTACTACGTAGATACTATGCCAATTCTTATTACCTTCTTTAACTTTATAATGGTATTAACTTATTTTGGCATTAGTATTTATAGTCTATCCAAAACTTTTAAATTAGTATTAACAACTCGAAAATTAGAAAGTGCAGAAGCCTATAATGATACTTTACATATTTTACATGATAATGTTCGTGGATTTAAACATGATTTTGATAATATTGTTACAACCATTGGTGGTTATATAAGAACCAATGACATAAATGGATTAAAAGACTATTATTTACAATTAGAAGATGATTGCCAAAGAGTAAATAACTTATATATCTTAAATCCAGATATTATAAACAATGATGGTGTCTATAATTTATTAACCAAAAAGTATAATGATGCTGATTCCAAAGATATAAAAGTAACCATAACTGTTCTATTAGATTTATCTACTTTAAAAATGAAAATTTATGAATTTGCAAGAATGTTAGGTATTCTTTTAGATAACGCCATTGAAGCAAGTGCTGAATGCGAAGAAAAAAACATTAATATCATCTTTAGAAATGATACTAGAAATAAACGACAATTAGTAATTGTTGAAAATACTTATTCTAATAAAGATGTTGATACCGAGAAAATATTTGAAAAAGGTGTGTCTGAAAAAGAAAATCATACTGGATTAGGTCTATGGGAAGTCCGTAAAATTATCAATAAAAATAAAAATACTAATTTACATACTTCCAAAACAGAACATCTTTTTTCACAACAATTAGAAATCTATTAATACACAAAAAAGCAACTTAGAAAAGTTGCTTTTTTGTTGGATTGTATAATTATAACTTTTAAGTTATACGATTGGCAAAAATAATTTTTCGTCCTATCTTTACCAATTCTTAATCTTTTTTAATCATAGATGCTGGCATTTTTGGTTGATGAAAAATAAGAACTGCTCCACATGCTGTATTAGTCATTTTGGCATATTTTTCAGCCATTTTAGCTAAAAATTTTAACATTTGTAATTTCCTCCTTTGTAAAAAACTTTTAATATCAACTATTTAATATTAAACCGTTTCAACTGAAGCATCTCCATATACTTCATATCCATATTTATTTTTAGCTAACCTATATACAAATTTGGTAATTGACACTGTTTGAAAAAAGTTTGCCAAAATTAATATGTTTGCTATTGTACTATCCTTTATGATAGTTGCTAGTATTAAACCTATTGTAAAAGTTATATAAGAAACAATTTGTTTTTTTCTTCTAACCTTTTTTTGTAATATTGGAACATCTTCTGTATCAGCTGGCGCATAAAGTTTTATCATAATCATTCCAAATATCCAAACCATTCCTATAACAATATATTTTAAAATTTCTGGTAATACAAATAGTTGTGATATAAAAGGAATTACACAATAAAATAATGTAGTTACAATAATACAGCCTAAATGTGTTTTTAAATGTACTCCTCCAGATGCCCCTTTATATAAAAATATTGCTAAAAAAGTAAATAATGCTAAATGAAAAATCCCAAGTAAATAAGCCACTCCCAACATAATAAATACTTTTGGTATCTCTCCTACAATGTTTTGAAGACCATAATTAATTACATCTGCTTTTTCGTCATCAATTTCTGGCATTTCTTTTCTAATTCGATTGGTTAGAAACATACAGATTTTCTCTATCATTTCCTCACCTCGTTTTCACTAATTGCATGATATCACTTACCTTGGAGCTTTTTTGATTTTATTTATGAAAATTTACTTTTCGTTTATAAAAAAACAGTCATATTTTTTCAATACAACTGTTTCGCTTTTTATTTTTTCTCTCTATTTTTTTGTATATAAATCTTTTACTTTTACAAAATTCATTTTTCTTACTGGTAAAAATCACAAAATAAAAAAGCCTTGATTAGGCTTTTAATGGTAGCGAAGACCCGATACCATTACAACTTACAAATAAAAGATTGTTATACTTCTCGAAAAACTAATTATAATTAGAACTGTCTTGATCTAAAATTCCTAAGCAATAACATTTCTTAAACAAAAGATAATTTTCTTCAATTCTTTCCTTCTCTTCTTTACTAAAAATATTACTTGCAACAATTCTACTTTTAAATACTTCTTTCTCTGCTACATCTTTCACTTCATATCCTCCTATATTTATTTTTTAGAAGCTTCTAATTAATAAATATATCTATCACCGTCCACTATGGTGGAAACTTTGTAAAACTATATTTTTCTTTTATAAAATATAAAAATAGCACTTTTTAGTGCTATGGTATTACTTTGTATAGTTCTTCTAATTTTATATTTAAAGCTTGTGCTATTCTTACTGCCATCGACAAAGACGGCTCTTTTTCGTTCTTCTCAATATAATTCAAATGTGATGTTGATATCCCTGTTGTTTTTGCAAGCTGTTGCAAACTTATTCCTTTTTCCTTCCTAATTTCTTTTAATAAAACTTCTACTCTCATGCACTCTCCACCTTTTTTTCTTTAGTATGTCCAATTTTTCTTATAACATACATTTTGTCCACTATGGTGGAAAAGTGTCATTTTATTACACAAAAGAAAAAGAAGTCTTTCGACTTCTAATTCTGTAAGCAAAATAATTTTTATAAAATTATTTTCAAAAATATTAATTCTATTTATATTATAGCATAATTTTTCTGTTTTGTTTGTTGTAATTTGTCGAAAATAAAAATATTCTAATTTTTGATTTGATTTACTGTCGAAAATTTATTGACTTTGTTTTTAATTTTTGATATAGTATGTTTATCGTTTATACATCACTCTAACAACAGGTGTATCAATCAGCAGTTGCTCTGCTGATTGCAAAGCAGATTTCCACTGCAACTGTTGATATACTGCACCTGTTTGCAGTTTAACTTTCGCTAGAAAGGAGAGTGAGTAAATTGGGAACAAAAGAAAATGACACTAATACACTAGCAGTAAAATATCTCGGCATAGCTTTAATCGTATTCATAATTGGATTTTTTGTGTATCAATGCGCCTCAATTGGTTACGATACATATCTATCTTTTTCAAAAGAAAAAATTGAAGTTCGTGCGGAGAACTCCAATTCGTTAGATAAACGGTAATTTTTGAGATGGAAGCGTAAGCTTCTATCTTTTTTTTAGAATACAAGATAAATAGATACAGTTTTATTATTATCTTATTTCAATATACTAATATCATAACTATTTATTCCAGTCAAGATTTTAGTAAAAAATGTAAAGAAATTGTAACATTTCTTTCTTTATCTGTCAATATTATAACATATTTTTTCTCAAATTTCAATCCCCTGTACCTCTTTATTTTTCTAGTTTTTATCAAAAAATCGACTTGCGAGAATGCGTTTTGAGGGCTTTTTATTTTGCGTTAGACATGTTATATTGCTTGATTTTTAGCTATTTTTGAGGATTTTTAAAATTTTTTTAACTTTTTTTGAAAAAGTACTTGACTTACTCGTACGAGTATGGTAAAATATATTTAGATTAAAAGAAAGGAGGAAAACATTATGACAAAACAATTGAAAAAGCTTATAGCTTCTATCCGCAAAAACAGAAAGCTACAAGCACATCGCAAACAACTTTGGCAAGACATAATGATTATACATCATATGTTTGACTAAGTCTCGAGAGGGTCTTCCCTCTCTTGCATATATAAATTATATACTATATAATAAAGAAAATCAAGAGAGGTGGTAAAAATGGCAAGAGATACAAAAAAAGAATATGAATGGGCTAAACAAAAATACACTAGAATACTTGGAGATATAGACAAGGAACTTGGAGACGAATTAAAAGAAAAACTAAAAAAAGAGGGAAAATCAGTTGCAAGTTGGATTACAGACAACGCAAAAAAATACTTGAAAAAAAGTTAAAAAATTTTAAAAAAAGCATTGACTTACTCGTACGAGTATGGTATAATATAATTAACAAAAGAGATAAGACCTTAGCAAAAGCAAGGCTCTCTAGGGAGAAAAACTATGAAAGAATTATTAGAAAAATTAAATACATTAAATTTTGGAGATGTAAAAGTTACATTTAAAGAATGGACAAAGTACAATAAAGAAAGAATATATGTAAATATTGCAAAAGGAAAATACTATGGCACAATAGGATACATAGAAAACAATATTTTTACATTAACAGATAAAGTCTACAATGCTTCTACTACATATGAAGTAGAAGATATAATAAAAGAAGCACTTGTTGCTTAATAAAAAATAGGAGGTATGGTTATGAAAACTTTAGAAAATTTAAAATATTTAATTGGAGAAGAATTTGAAAACGTAATAGACGATATTATTTGTTCTTTTGAAGAAGAAGGAGATATAATAGTAAAAGATAGTGAAAATAATGGATATGATAAAATAGCATACATAGATAATGCTAATAGTACACAATATTTATTTAAACTAGAAGATGGTAAAATAGTAGAAGTTTGGGAAGCTTAAATATGGGAAAATTTGTAGATTTAACTGGAAATAAATTTAATAAATTGACTGTAATAGGTTTGGGTGAAAGAAATTCCAATGGACAAGTACAATGGAAATGCAAGTGTGATTGTGGTAATATTACACTTGCTACTACTACTTATTTAAAAACAGGGCATACGAAATCTTGTGGTTGTTTAAATAGAGAACAGGCTTCTAAAAGGTTAAGGGAAGAAAAATTTGTAAAATCTAGAAAAGAATATAGAGAAAAACATTTCTTAAAAGATGGTACTTCTTTGGCACTTATTTCTAATAAAAAACTAAGAGCTAATAATACAACTGGTATTCCTGGTGTTTTTTGGGATAAAGATTTGCGTAAATATAGAGCTAGTATATGCATAAAAAGAAAAAAAATAAATTTAGGTTGTTTCGCTGATTTAAAAGAAGCAAGAAAAGCTAGAGAACTTGCCGAAGAAAAATATTTTGAACCAATTATAGAAGAATATAAAAAGCTAGACTAGAGTAATCTAATCTAGCTCTATTTTTTATAATTTAGTACAATAATCTAAACAAATCCATCCACTTGCTGTATATCCCCAGTTTCCATTTACTCTAGTTACTGTGCATACAACACCGCGTTTGTATCCGTTTGTATAGTAGTTTCCTAGCCTGCTATTTTGACTTCTAGCATTTGCTGTTAATTGTCTATAATTCTTAGCTTTATATCTTGTCCCTGCTCCGTATCTTACGTTTAGCACACTAGCATTAACTCTGTAATTTCCTGTTCTGTATCCAGTTGTTTTTATTGTATTTGTAGTAGAAGTATAACTTACTAAATAGTTAGAACATACCCATTGTCCATTACCAATTCTACTCCAATTACCGTTTGTTTCGTAAACTGTTACTTTAGTTCCGTTTGTTAGTCCAGATATTCTATATCCATTCGGTGCATTTCTTACATTTAACCCGCCGTTTGCTTTTACATATCTTGTGTACGTAGCTGTTGTAATTGACTGTGCGTTGTTTACCGTTACATTTCCTTCGTGAGCAAATGCAAAAAAACCTTTTGCATTTGCATAGTTTATAAAATTATCTACTGAACAATACACAGTGTTTCCACTAACTATTACTTTTCCTCTACGTGTAGAAGTCTCGAACTTTCCGTGAATACAAATATGAATCATATATACTTATTGTATCTCCATTTATTCCAGTCAGTACAATAAAATGTCCTCCTGTCGTAAATAATCCATTGCCACAAGACACTACTACATAATGATTATTTTGTAATAGTTGCAATGCTCTTTGAATGTCAGTTGTTTCTGTGTATCCAATATTAAATTCGTCTGCTACTGCTCGAAATGCTGACCAGTAGGTTCCGATTGTTTGCAGACCTATATCCGATATTTTACAAATGTATCAGATGCTTGTTCTGGCGTCCACGCTCCCTTACAAGCAGTTACGATTGTGGCGGCACAAGTTGGACCGACAACCAGAAGTTCCAATTGTCTGTGTAGAATTTCCTACACTAGAATACATTTTACTAGACCACCTAGTATCTAGCTGACTATAATATGTAAGTCCTTTGTAATCTCCTAGCTCTACATTCCAAGTTCTTGCTCTGTCCCCTTCGTATGCAATTTCTCCTTGTAATTTAAAAGCTTCTGCCTCCACCTCTTGCTCTTTTGCTACTTCCTTTTCTTGTTCCTCTGTTTGCTCTTTTATCTCTGTAGTCGGCAACTCTTTGATTTCCTCTTCTGTCATCTCATATGTTTCTATTTGTTCTTTTACTTCCTCTACCGCATTTTCTATCATTTCTGCTGTTGTCTTGTCCTTGTTAGCTTCATAAAATCCAAATCCAGTTAAAATAGCAATACACATACTTATTACTACTAATGCTATCTTTTTTCTTAAATTTTCATTCATTTCAATTTCCCCTCCAATTTTATATTTATTTTTTCCAGCTCTCTATTAATTTCTAAAATTCCATTTGTGCTTTGTTCGCAACGTTTATCGTGTACTTGCAAAAAATCAGTTTGGCTATCCATACTTTTTTGTAACAATTCTAAAGATTTTGCTGTATTTTTATTCGTGTTTTGTATTTCTTTTAGACAAGAATTATTCTGTTCTAAAGTTTCTTTCATGCTTTTTCTTGTCGTTAGCCAGTCATACAAAAATAGCCCCACAATTATCAGCGAAACTCCAAAATTACTTAACATTTCAATCATTTGCTCCATCTATACTTCCTCGCTTTCTTCTTTTGTTTCCGCAATTTCTTCCCATGCACTTGGATAAGTCTCTGGAGACCATACACAGTTATCCATTTTGCATATGTATTTTTTATCTTTAAATATAATCTTGTCTCCTATTTGGTAGCTATCGTGTGCCCCTGTCGGTTGCGCAAATTGTTCGTATTCTTCTTGATCAGCTGGACCTTCTACTTCTTCTTTATTTTCTAGTGCTTCTAATCTAGTAAATATGTTTTCTAGTTGTCTTTGTATACTATAGCTATTTTCTACTTTTGCATATTCTCTTGCTAAACTGTCTAACTCTGTCTTTTCTGTCTCTGTTATTCTGTCTTCTATATACATCTTATCTATTTTATATAAGATATCTTCTAGTTTGTAATCTCTACTTTCTATTACGTTTTTTATTATTTTATACATATTTAATTACCTCCCACAATTGATTTGCTTAAATTGTTTAATATTATGCTTGTATCTTTTATCCATTCTACATCGAATTTTGGACCTATCTCGTCCGCACTAAATATATGTGTTTTTTCTTTGTAGCTTTTTGCTTGCATTATTTCGTCATAAATTGCTTTTTGTTCTGCACTATATTCTTCTAGTTCTTCTTCTGCTAATTCATAATTTATCACTACTGGCGTTCCATTTGCTTTTTGTTGTGCTAGATAAGCTCTAAATTCTTCTAAAGTCATTTCTTCTTTTTTTATCCAAATCGAATAGCCTTGTCCAGCAATTGTTGTAAATTCACCATTGCTTAAATCAGTTAAAACTTTTCTGGTGTACGCAAAATGAGAAGACATTGCATTTGCAATAAATTTCATGTCGTTCAATGTTATATAGAAAATGTTATCATTTATTACAGCCCAATTTTCTGTTCCATCTAACTCTATTTCTTTTCTAGCGTGATGTATTCCGTCTTCCGCTAAAAAGTCTGTCTTGTAAAGTTTTTGCTTAAGTGGAAATGTGAAGTTTTGTTCTTTGTGTTCTACATAGTCTGTTCTTACATTGCTCTCTTCGAGCTGAAACCTATAATTTTCAAAAATCGAATTGAAATTTGCTTCAAAATTATATGTTCCAGCAAACACTACAAGTTGCGGATTTGTATAAGTTTCATCTACAACAAAGTTTAATTCTTTTATATCTCCAGTGGCTTTTAGAACTACTTTAAGCTCTAAAAAATTTGTATAATTGTCTCCGTCCTTAACTATTCCTATCACAAAATTGTCTAACTTATCTTTTAATAATTCTCCGTAGAACCTGTACTCTTCCCATTTTTTTAGTTTTAATGGACAGCAAAAATAATCTGTTGTTCTACTGTACTTTCTAAAATCGTCTATGAATAAATTTTTATTACAAATAGTAAAATTTATATTATCTTTGCAATCTTTTATTACACTTGGAAACTCTACACTTGGCATTGCTCCATATTGTTCGTATGGCTTTTCATCTCCAATATTTACCATTAATTTGTTTATTACACTAGTAACCCCCTGACTTGCTGCATGGTTATATCCATTCGAATATATATTAGAAGATGTTATTTCTTCACTTGTAGTAAAAGTATATGTATTTTCATTTTCTGCAAATTCGTGATATTGGACTGGCTGATTATTGCTATTTCTAAAATCAATTGCTGGATTGTTTTCTCCTCCTTTTGTAAAATTTTCCCAACTGATCGTTATTTTTGAGTTTGCTGGTATTGGTGTAGTATATTTTTTTTGTTGACTTCCGTGTTAAATTATAATTTTTTGGCACATTTAGTAAATTATATCCTTCCCTCGTCTCCTGCCACGTATTTCCACCGATTTGCAACTTCTTAAACGTCATATCTGCGCTATCTTCTAACGTCAAATTCTCTCCACTAGCTTGTCCGAGAAGGCAACGTATTCTTTATGTCTGTATTCTCTTCTTTTAGTCTTTTACATTCTTCTTTTAATGTTTTTAGTTCTGTGTTTTGTTCTGTTTGTTCTTGTTGTATATCTAATATGTCTTGTTTTATTTTAGTGTCATTATATTTTTCGTCTTTAAATTTTTGTGTTATATCTTTTTCTAGCTGTGCTGAATATTCGTCCAGTGCACATTTGTCATTTTCTTCTAAAACTGTAATTTCATTTACTTTCTTCATTTTCCACCAACCTCTCCGCATGTGTGTTGTTTCATATATGCACATGTTTTAGTTTTTGTTTCTTTACATGTTAGATATCTAATTGCTTTTATTTTTAATTTAAAAGTAGAACCGAACAAAAATCTTGTCAGGTTCTACTATTATTTCTTGTATTTTATTCACTTTTAAGTTACTCCTTTTTTATTTATAACCTTCAATTTTAGTTATAAAAATGTTATTGTTGTAAGTTGTTTGATTATTACTAAATTCATAATTCGCGCGACCTACGGCATTTATTTTATTTGCAGACAATATTAAACTTCTCATTTTTACATTAAACCATTCTCCAGAATTGTAGAAATTTGATAAACTTACATTGATTTGATTTAACTTGTCTGAGTTATCTATTTCTATACTAGATTTTTGATTATCATTGTCACGAAAATATATTTTTAACTTTGTATAATTTGATATATTATCCGTTAATGTAATTGTAGCTACGTCATTTGTATTTCCTTTCCAAAGTAGACGTGGTTTTCTTACGTAAATACCATAATCAATAAATTCTCTTATATCTAAGAAGTCTTGTACCCCTAATTCTGTTATTCTAAACTGACAGAATGCAAGCTGATATATATTCCCTTCGTTGTCTAAATCTTCTTGTATTGAAGCAGGATATCCCCCTATGCTTTTTATAAATTTAAAGTTTCCTTGATTGAACTCTGCTTGTGTGTTTGTTTTAGATAAATCAATTTCATACACTAATTTATAATAGCCTGCTTCGCTTGGAATTGTCATGGTTGTTCCTGTGTTTTCTAGTAATCCACCTTCGATAACAAAAAAACCAGCCTCCACTTCAATCGAATTTGAAGTTTGTGCTAGTTCGCAACCTCTTGTAATTCCACTTTCTTTATTTAAAAACATGTTTACAAAATGTCTAAAAGCTTTACTCTCAAACAACTGCTCTCCATATGTATGCCCTTTTACCATCTTATCTTCTCCTTTCTTTTAATAATTTGTCGATAAATTTAATTCTTATATTACCGCAAATATACTCTATAAATTTGTTTTTAGTTATTTTTATAGCACTTATATAAGTATCTAAAATTACACTTTTTTTAGTCTTGATCGCAATTGGTGTGCCGACTTTTATATATCTATTTAATATATTAAATGTTATATTATGATTATATCTATTAGATTGTATTGTATCTAATGCCTTTTGTCTTGCTTCTTCTATGTTTGCAGTATAAACAGTTTTCGTTTTTCCGCTTGCTCTATTTTTATTGTTCACATCAGTTGTAGTTGTTCTGTCATTTAATAAATACAAGTAATAAGTGTCTGTATTCGTTAAAACTTCTACTTTGCTTACTACATCTGTTTCAAACACTTCAGTGTAGTTAGATATTGCTTGTCCGTTTACATCTATTAATTCTTTCTTCAAAGACTTATTTTCTATTTCTATAATCAATTTTTTATTCTCGATAAAGAAATTATAATTAATGTTGTATAATTGTGTGCAATTAGTCATCCATGTATGCAAATTGTATGTTTGTGCAGAAACGTTACTTACACTCGTTTGCAACTTCGTATGTGTCTTAACTCTTACTTCTAAGTATTCTTTGTTAAGTAGTACGTCTTTACTTTTTATAAAATTATCATTTATTGTTTTTGCTATATAATCTTCTATGCCAATTTCTTTTATAATTTCCTCATCTAGCCTCTCAAAAATAAATTTTTGATTTGGATTGCCGAGTTGGGTGATATATTATTATATCTGTTCCTTCCTCTGTTTTGCTTTCTTCTACATCTAAATAGAAATTTGCAACTTTAGTTTTTACTTTGTAATAAGCACCTTCTATGTGTTCTATATTAAATCTTTGCGAATCTCCTCCATGCGATTCGTATTGCTGTATACTTGTTTTATCTGCATAGTTCTGCCCAGGCACATCTAAAGCTTTATTAGATTTAATACATTTAATCTCATAAGAATTATCATTGTGTTTTGTTATTTTCCATTTTTGATTAGATGTATTTCCATTTCCCCATATTTGTACATTCGCATTATTTTCAACACTTCCTTGATTAACATCTAAAACTTTGTTTATATCTACAGCACATTTAATCCTATACCAACCTTCTTCTAGTTCTGTTTCTTCCGTATTTTTAGAATGTGCAACTTCTTGATTAAATATATTTGTTATGTATTTTAAAGTATATGTATACAGATGCTTTCCGTTCTCATTCTGTATGTTATCTATAATACCCCAATAAATAATTTCATTATTTTTCTTTATAGCAACTATATCATCTGCATTTGCAGTTGTTTCTTTTAGTAGTTTTACATTTGTTGTTGCGTTAGTTTCTTCGTCTATGTTTATTTCATAATCTGCTAGTTCGACTACATGTTTAACAAAAAAATCATTTTTATCAAAAATCCACATAAATATCTTTTCGCCTAGTATTTTTAATTTTTCTTTTGCAAAAACTTGGATTTTTTCATCGCTCTTATAACTGTTATTAAATAAATCTGTAAATTCTACTTCTGCATTATAAATTCCGCCAACTTCGGGAGCTGTTAAGTCAATTTCATAATATTTAGATTGTTTGTTATAAGTTGCATTATAATCTTTCCCATTGATTTTTAGTTTTATTTCATTCATATTGCACCTCCTGTTAAACAGTTTTATACTGCGGAAGTATTATTATTTTTGCATTCTGTATTGTATTATCTGCTACAAGTCTTATTTCGCAGTTTAAGTTTTTTGGAAGTCTTATAATATTATCATTATAAAAATCTATTATATCTAAATCATACAAATCTTCTTTTGTCCCATCTGTTTTTAATCTCTGTATATAAAATTCATTTTCCCTAGTCCCGTACAACAGTTTTTCGTATTCTGCTATTGCTGTTGATATTGTAAGTTGTTGATATAGTTCTTCTTCTACATACACTTCAATTTTTGGATTATTAACTGCTCCAGAGATTTCTACCAAAATTGGTGCCTCTACATGTCCTTTATTCTTATATTGCAGATTTCTTACATTATACTCTTTAAACTTACTATCCCATGTAAAGTCCCATCGAATTTCATCTGTCTGTGGCTCTATCGTATATATCGCTGTATTTTCTTCATACCATAAGCTTAAACAATCAAAAACTATTGGTTCACTTATAATTCCATTTGTTTTCTTTTCAGATTTGTCTAACATTTGTATGTTTACGTCTCTTAAATACCTTTTTAAGCTATTTTTAAATGGAATTATATATATTAGTCTAATACTTGTAGAACTTTCGATAAAATTAACAAAATTATAGAAATTATCATAGCTAAAAAAGTTAGCTGTTCCATTTATTTGTTTTTGTTCTATTTTTCCAAATGTCTCCACAAATGTATTTCCAACTTGTTCGTATTCTCTGCTGTAAGAATATCCTAAACCGACTTGGCTCTGTTAATAAGCAATAATTCTTTATATCCATTAAAGAATATTCTTGTCCTTTTTCATTTTGTAAATAAAATTCTCTTACCACATTATCTTACCTCCTTTTTCATTATAAAAGCACCAGAAATTAATCTAGTGCTTGATTATCAAGATAATTTTATGCAATCCCTAATAACTTCTTCTAGCCATTCTTCGAACTCCCATCTTGTTTCTTCACTTGCTTTTGAATATCTAATATACTCAAAAACTTCTTTTAAATCAACAAGACAATCGTCTTTGCTTGAAATATCACATGCTAGCGGTAGTTCTTTGTTTACTACTTTTAACTCATCTCTCAAGTAATTATCAGAAAACAATATTCTTCCTTCTCCAATAACAACTTCCATCGTTCCAAAATCTTTATGTTTAAAATAATAATCTCTGTACATATTACATTGCCTCCCTTTCTATCATTGGCATCACGCCATTTTTCTTCAATAATTCATATAAAAACAGTCTTCCTTTTTGTGTCCATTTAGTATTCATTTTTACAAACTTTGTTCCATTTCTATGTGTTAAATCTATTGTTTCACTATGTGTATATCCTTGATTATGATATTTACTATATAAAAACCATTGTTTACTTTGATTGTATTGTATTCCTAATTCATGCAACTTCTCATTCATTTTTTCTCCAGACATTCCATAATCTTTTGCTATTGCCGTTATCGTTACTAATCCTTTGTTTTGCAAAATAGTATCAAGATAATCAGCCTTTGGCTTTAATTCTCCAATTATTTGCTTTTGTTGGCTATTTTCTAATTGCAATACATTCAATTTTCCTTCTGCTATCTTTAATGCTCTTGCCATTATCTTTTCTGGACTATTGAAATCTTTCTCTACTTGTATAAAATATTTTCTTACTTCTTTTCCTTTTTCGTTTCTTTGTATCATTGCTATTTCTTTTGCCATATCCAATTTGATTGCATGGTTTACAATTTCTTGTTCCCCTCCAAGGGTATGACATTTTTGGGTTACCCTTGCAAAATCTACATTTTCTAAAAATCCGTATTCTTTCATTCTCTCAAACCATTTTTTATATTCTGTTTTTATTCCTAATGCTCCATGCAATTCTCTACCATTTACTATTGGTTCTTGATTTTCATTTACATCAATTTTTATCAATTTATTCATTATACTATTCCTCCTAATATTGTATTTGCAGTGTCCATACTCCCTAACATATAAATTTTCGTAATAAGCTCTTGATTTTTCTGTATGCATTTTAATTCCTTCTTGTTGAATATTTTTTTGTTATTTGTTATTCTTTCATTTACAAATTCTTTTTTGCTCATAATAAAAGCCCTCCTATCAAATTTTTCTTAAACACTTTGACAAAAAGGCTTCTATATAGTATAATAAGTATAGAAAATACTTTGCAAAGTGTTTTTAACTTGTTAGATAATGTGATTAGTTTACCAGACCACACATTATCTATTTTTTTGTTCATTTTCAAATCTTCCTTTATATTCCCATAATAAATTAGTTATTAAAGTGTTTCTTGCTATTCCTTTGCTGTCTGAAACCTGAGTTAAAAAATCTTTTAAATCATCACTAACTCTTAATGGAAATGGTTTTATTTTAGCTTTTTGCATCTATTTTTCCTCCTTTCTTTTTGTGTTCTCTTTGTGTTCACTTTTGATGTCACCTGCATATTATAACATCTTTTATTAAAAGTCAATACTTTTTTGGAATTTTCTCAAATTCTTTTTTGACTTCTTACTAGGTATTGTGATATAATATTATTATAAAGATAATAAAGGAGTTAATCTTATGCCAAGTCAAAAACCAACTTACACATTAAGAATTGATAAAGAAGTATTAGATAATATTCGTGCTTTTGCAGAAGTAGATGGTCGTTCTCTTAATAAAGAAATAGAATGTATATTAAATCAATATACAATAGAAAGATTTTTTGGCAACCCTGATGTTCTTAGTGTTAGAAATCGAATTGTAGATATTTCAAATATTAAGAAAAAATAAACACTCAATTAAGAGTGTTTATTTTTGATACATCTATTTTTTGAAACTTCTATATCCGATTATTTTAAATTCATATTCTGGTTTTTGAGTTGTTCCAGAATAACTAGAATCGTATGTAGATATTTCTCCTTCTCCTTCATGAATTATGACAGGAAAACATTCTGTTTCTCCATTTACTTTATTCTTCTTTTCAACTAGCACAGTATAATCTGTATTAGTATCTTTGCAAGATATTTTTCCTTTGCCACTATATGACAAAGAGTCTTCTGAATATGTATATGTCGTTTTTTCAGTCTCCATATTAAAGTATTCAATTTTAAAATCCGAAACTTTTGCATCATTATTAAACCATATTGTTATTCCTAGATTTAAGATAGCTGAAATAACTACTGAAATAATGATAATTCTTATTGTATTATTTTTCTTTTTCGAGGTACATTCTATACATACTCCATCCTTTAATTCGCTTTCTAGGCATTCTCTTTTACATTTTTTACAAACCATATTATCACTCCTTATACTTTCTATATAAAAAGTATAACATGTTTTTTCGACTTTCATTGTCGAATTTTGTCGAAAATATGAAAATTAATATAAATTCCCAAATATCTTATTAATTTCTTCTGCTATTTCTTTAGCGTTGCTTCCTTGAATGTTGAATGTTATATTTCTATTGTCATTACTTATGTTTTTAGTATTGCTATTTATTTCTCTGCTTAATTTTCCTTGTAGCTTTCCTAGGTCTCGTATTTGTGGGAGTTTCAGATTGTTCAATTCAAAGCTATCTTTTATATTTTCTGCAAGCTCATTTGTTATATTTGTTATCTTATACTTATTTTTTTCGATTCCTTTTGTTAAGTTGTCAATCATGTCTGGCATATATGTTAATTCATTTTTTAATGGCCCTTTCTTTGGAACAGAGTGTCCTAGTATGCTTTTAATTGCACTCGCTATAGATGTAGCAGCACTAGTTACTTTTTCTTGTGCTTTTTTTGATATCATACCGCTAGATATGTTCTCGCTTAAATCTTCCCCCCATGTTCTTCCATCTACATGATTATTAAATCCTTCGTTTGCTTTTTGTGCCAAATTTGAAGAAGCTGAGTTTACAGAAGTATCATTTTGAAGCGCTGTTGATGTTTCTGTTATTTCATCTTTTGCAACATTATCTAATTGCAAATTATTTCTAAATAATCCTGTTGCGTTTGTTGCTGTCACACCAAATTGTGTAGATAAACTTGTGTTTAGTGCTACTATTCCAGTTGCTTCTTGTATTTTTTTTTGTGTTTCCTCTGGTATTAGTGATAACAATTCTCCATATTCTGCCTGGCTACGATTTGCAGTTTTTTTCCACGCTTCAATTTGTTCTGGTGTAAGTTCCTCTATTGTATTAGTTTGTTCCTTTAGATTGTTTTTTAAATTTGTTAACTGTTGCTCATTCGTAGTTAGTTGATTTTCTAGTATTTTTTGTTGATACGTATCATTCTTCTTTTTTGCTTCATCTAAACTTTTTTTAATTGCATCTACATATTCTTGTTGTGCGTTTATTTGTTCTATTACACTTTCATTGGCTTTTGTTTTAGTATTTTCATAAGAGATTCCAATTTCATCGATAGCTTTTGTTATTGCTTCTGATGTTCCTTCTGCACTTGCCTTTTGTAAATTTTCGTAACTTGTAATTGTTTTTCCATACGCTCCAATTAGATCATTCTGTTCTCGCATTTTATCTCCAATTACTTTTAATGTTCGCTGAGCTTCTATTCTTTCTTCATATGTTCCAGTTGCTAGTTTTTTAGATGTTTCTAATCGTTGTTCTTCCAATTCTGTTAATGTTTTAACTGCATTGGCTTGTTCTTTTATTGCTGTTCCATATTCTTCTTGATAAGCGTTTAAAACCGCTTCTGCTTTTTTGCTTGCAATAACATTGTCTATGTTACTCTTTAAATCTTGATATTGGTTGATTATATTTCCATTTAGTTTATATTCTGTTCCTAATGCTTTATTTAAAGAATTTAAAATTACTTCTGCTCTTTGTTCATATCCTTCTTTGACTTTTCCATTTTCATCTGTAATTTGTGATAATTCATTTCTTAAATTTTCACAAATGCTTATCTCTGTCATAGAACTGTTTATACTAGCTTTTCTTGTTTCTGTTAGATTGTTCCAAGCTTCTTTTTGGTTTTCAACTTCTTCTCTTAATCCTTTCAGCGAAGCTTGTTCTTGCATTTGGGCTGCTTTTAGTGTAATTAAAACTGCCGTTAGTGTTCCAAATGCTGCTATTGCAAATCCTGTTGGTGTAGATAACGCACCAATTGCTTTTGATAAATTATTTATTGATGCTACATTTGAAGTCGCATTGTTTTTTGATACAGCCATAGCTTGTGAAAACATTCCTAATGCTTTTGTTCCTGTTCCAATTGTTTTTCCTAATGTTCCCATGATTTTTACACATGGACCAATTGCTGCAGCCATTAATGCTATATTTAAAATTTGTTTCTTTTCCTTATCGCTTAATTTATCGAATCGTTCCATCAAACTTTTAAATTTTTTTGATAAATCTAAAAGAGCTGGTCCTAAACTTTTGGCTGCTATTTCTCCTGCGTCGTGCATTGCTATTTTAGCATTTTGCATTGCAAGTTGTGTATCGTCTACTTCGTCTACGATTTGTTTATATGTACTTTCTAGTGTTCCAGAGCCATTGTCTAATGCTTCTACATATTTTTGAAACTCAAATCTTCCACCTTTTATCGCATCTGCCAAGTCTGGTCCTGCTTTTGCTCCAAATACTTCTATTGCTTTTGTAGTGGCTTTTGCAATATCTGGACATTTAGCTATTTCATTTAATGTGTTGCTAAATTCCTTTGTCGAATCCTTTCCTGCTTTTCCCCAGTTAGAAATAGCCTTTTTCATACCAGAAAATGCTATCTCCGTGTTTACACCTGCTTTTTCCCATCCTGCAAACATAGCAATTGCATTCTTTGTATCAATTCCTAGAGCCCTCATTGGTGCCCCATATTTAGCAAGATTTGTAGTAAGAGCATCTATCGAAATACCACTCTTTTGTCCCGCTACAGTAAGCATATCTAATAAACTAGCATAGTCCTCTGCTTTTATTCCTGCGTCTCCCATTGCTCTTGTTACTAATTGCACTGATGTATTTACATCTGTTCCATTTACTTTTGCAAATTTAAGAAATTCTACAGAAGCTGTTTTTAGCTTATCTCCTGTAAAATCTAATCTTGTATTTATTTCTCCAATCGCTGCACCAATATCTCCAAATTCGCCTGGTACTTCACTTGCTACTTCCTTATAAATTTCTTGTAGTTCTTTTGCTGCTGCCCCTGTGGCTCCTGTTTTTGTTGCTATTGTATCTAATCCTTCATCCACTGCATCCATAGAAGCTATTGCTGTAGTTACCATTCCTGCAATCGGTAATGTTAGTCTAGTTGTTAAAGTTATCCCCATTTTGTCTATTTTATTGGATATATTACTTACTTTGTTTCCAAATTCCTCTATACTTCTTCCTGCTGCTGTCCACTTAGAAGCTTCTACTTGTAATTGTTTTAATTTGCTTTCTGTATTTATTATCTCTCTTTGCAAATTTCTATAATTTTCTTGAGAAATTTCTCCGCCACTAGCAATAGTGCTGTCTGCCATTTCCTGTGCTTTTCTTAATTCCTCAAGTTTCTTAGATGTTTGCTCTATATTCTGTTTTAAAATTGTTTGTTTTTGAGATACTAACTCCGTATTTTTCGGGTCTAGCTTAAGTAAAGAGTTAACTCCTCTTAATTCCTTGCTTAAACTAGATGTACTAGAATTAACTTTTTTTAATGCTTTTTGTAATCCACTTGTATCTCCACCAATTTCTACTATTATTCCTTTTATACTACCTGCCATTTTTTACACCTCTTATAACAAAATAAGAGGCTTAAATAGCCTCTTACATAAACATTTTATCTATATCAGCTTGTGTCGCTTTTTTCTCTTTCTTTTGGTCTTTTTCTAAGAAAGAATATAGCACTTTCATAGCTTCTATATATGTTATTTTTTCTAAGTCTCTTAATGTCAATCCTATCCTTAAGCAAGAAGCAATAAACTCTTGCTCTGGGTATTCTTCTACAAAATCTGCATTGCTGTTACTTATTCTTTCTATTTTTTGATATAATTCATTATCAACAAAAGCAACTTACGGCAAATTCCGTTACCTCTGCAATCCATTCATCATTAGTTTTTAAAGACGGTATGTTTCTTAACCATTCTTCGTACTCTTCTACTTTTTCATTTGCTGTATATATCATTATGTATGCTATTCTTGTTGCTGCCTCAGCAAATAAATCCATATCATCTAACATTAAGCTAGATAAGCTAGAAATTACAAGAGTATCGTCTAAATCTGGATTTTCTTTCTTTAATTCATTTACAAGCATAACTTGTTTGTTTAAGAAATTTTGTAATATTTTTATATCATCAAAAATTCCTCTTTTAAATTTTTCTCTGTATTTAACGTATGTTAATGCATTGCAACCAATTTTATGCTCTTTACCGCAAATTGTTATTGTTTTCATAAATTATTCCCTCCTACACGCTTGCTTCTTTATCTTCTTCATATACAGCTTCATAAAAATTGTCGTAAATAGTTGCATTTGTTTCGTTTTTTTCTAATATTGCTCTTACTTTTTGGTCAGTAGAACGTGGACCTGTTGTGATTGACAATGTATCTGTTTTTGGTTCCTTTGATTCTTCTACAGTACTAGCTTCGCTTGATGGTCTAGATACTGTAGTATTATAATATACACATCTTCTAGCTGTTTTATCTCCTTCAATTTGAAACATTAATGCAAATGGAGATATTTCTACATTTGAGCTTTCAATTAATGCTCCGTTTTTGTCTTTCTTTTCTCCTAAAATGTCTGTTCTAAATTTTTCAGGAATATCTGCAATCTCTAAATCTCCTGAATATCCATTATTGGCGTAAGAATTATAATATTTTATATTATCTGCATAAAATGGTGTTTCTTCTCCTTCTGCATCTAAACTTAAACTTACTGCACCAGGTATTGCAAATGGCGTATCATAGCTAATTGCTCCATTTTCTCCGAAAATCATTTTTGCAATATGTACATTACTTAATCCAAATTTTACTTTGTTTTTCATTTCTTTTCCTTCTTTCTTTTTAAATTTCAAAAAAATAACTCACTTGCCAGACTTGTTCGTCTGATAAGTAAGTTTCGTCTGTTTTATCCCAAGCCACATCGCTTAGGACTTCATCTTCTAATTTGTTCTGTTCTTCTTCGTCTTTATCTATGTAAGTGTAATCTAATTTAATTCGAGTTTCTTTCTTGTAAACCTTGTTGTCTGCCATAAAGTTGTTTGTTCCAACTGTTATAGCAACTAAATGCGGAGGTTCTACTTCTTCTTTAAATTGTCCGTAAGCATATTTGAATCCTGCTTCTTGACATTTTGTTTTTAATTCTTTTAGAGTCATTTCATACCTCCTATTTTCCTTTTTAGTTCTTGTTCATATTTTTCAGAATATTTCTGCTCAACTGGTCTAATATGTGGAATAGCTTTTGTTCTCTTTCCATTTCTAGTAGCATGTCCAAATTCAAGTAGATGTGTTAGTTGGTAGTCTGTCTTATTGTGTATTTTTACACAATATTTTTCTTTTCCTAGTTTATCTTTTTTTAATTTCCACCCTTTTGCATAGTTTCCACGTTTTTTTGGAGATGTTTGTTTTATTTCATCTACTGCTTCTTTTCCTACTTCATTAGCAACTTCTTCAACCGTTTCGGAAATATCATCTGCATAATTTTCCAATGCTTCTGTTATTTCTTTTGCTAAAGAATCAATTTTTATTGTTTTTGACATTTTTTACTTTCCTTTCACAAATCAATATCAGTTCATCTGCTGTTATTTCTTGCGTACGAATAATGTTATATATCTTGTCCATATAAATCAATTCTGGCTGATTGTCATAGTTTAGAGCACTTATTCTTAATCTTAAACTTGGTTTATATCCTTGTTCATTTGCTTTGTAGAACTCATTTGCATAAACATCTTCTACTTTTATTAGTGGAACTTCTATTTCTTTTACTTCTTCTTTTTGTACTCCAATATCATCAGTTTTTAAAGTTGTAGATAACAACTTGCAACTTACATCACGCATTGTTATCTACCTCCTTGATTTTGTATTCTGAACTCAAACTTAAATTATTGCAAAGAAGACTATATGTTTTTTGTGCTAGTTCTTTTTCTTTTATATCTGTATTTCCAAAATTAGATTTAACAAACATGACAATAGCCGATTGCAACAAGCTATCTTCTGTTTTCTCAGAAGCATTTATTCCTTGCCTTTTTAAATCTGCTATTCCTGCTCTTATTAACATTTCTATTTCCTCATCTTTTATTGTAGATGTTTCTATTATACTTAAGCATTGTTTTGTTATCTTTTTTAGTTTCTCCATATAGTCCTCCTTGTTTTATTTAAACTCCTGTTTCTGCTTTTTTTACCCTTACAAATCCTTTGTATTTTGCAACAGTACCACCACAAATTACATCTCCTCTGTAAGCTATAATTCCTTGTTTGAATTTATAATCTCTTGATTCTTCTATTTCTAATGTTGAGAATACTGGCATTTCAAAACTTGATAATGGTCCGTATACCATAGTAAATGTGTCTTTTGCTAATTCGTTGTTTGATAAAGAATTACAAGCAGAATTTATGATGTATGGTACATCTACTCCTCCTTGAGCATAAGCAATTCTTCCTGTTTGTCCATTTCTTGTAATTTTATAAACAAATCTGTCCATTTTGTCTTTAACCATAGAAAATGCCTCTAGATCTTTTTTGCTTAAAATTAAAGTTTGTTCTCCCTCTACAGCTTCGTCTCCACCATAAGCAAATACTAATTTATTTAATGTTTCATCATTTATTATTTCTAATGCAATATCTGCTGTATCTTCAGTTTTTGGTAATACTTTTTCATCTGCATTATATAAACCTTTTATAGTATTGCTTGTTCCTGCTCCAGCAATAATTTGTTTACTTATTTTCTTTCTTATTGCATCTTTTACTCTCTTAATTACTAAAGCTTGATAGTTTGCGTTTGGTAATTTTGTTAGTTCTTTTGTTATCTCTGCGTAAGCTGTTACTTTAGCTCTACCAGTTTCAACATAATCTGTTTCTGGTTCTGCTTCTGTGTAATCTGCTCCTTCTGCTGTGTATTCTCCTTCTCCATATGTTTTTTCAAATGGCACTGAGTATGAGTCTCCACCATCTAATTGAATTGAATTTACATTATCAATTAATGCTGATACTCCTTGGAAAGCTTCGTCGATTGTTTTTTTGTATTTTTTCTCTACTAATACAGAACCGCTTGATACTGTTACAGCTCTATCCTCATAAGAAACTTTAATTGCTTTTCCATCTTTTAAAGCTTGTCCTCTTTCTTCTAATATTTTATTATTTTCTTCCATGCTTCTTTTCTCCTCTCCTGGTTTTTCAATTTTTTTAGCTCCATTAATTCCTCTGTCCTCTACTGTTTCTTCCTTTACATTGCTTTCTTCAATATTTTTTCTTAATAAAGCTCTTTCTTCTTCCACTTTTTGTTTTTCCTCTTCTTTCTTTTTTTCTTCCTCTTTTAGATTATCTAATTCAGCTTGTAAGCTTCTTAGTTCCTCCATGTCCTTTGCCTTTTCAATTTTTTCTAGCAATTCTTTTTTCTTTTCTTTGTTCATTTTAAATCCTCCTATTTTTTGTTTTTTACAACCTCTCGTTGTTCTATAAAATTCCTATTTTGCCTCTCGCAAAAAAAGACACTCCCTCTCGGAATGTCTTTGTCGGATTTATATACTTAATAATATTTTAAGTTTTTCTTTTTCAAATTCTAATTTTTGTTCTTCGTATTTTCTTTTTTCTTCTTGTATTTCTTCTTTGCTTCTAGCATACACTTCTGTTGCTTCGTATGCTGGCTCGTCAACAATAGATACGTCAAAAATCTTATCGAATTGTAGTATCCTTCTGCTTGTTGGTGTAGTAGAATAATCCCAGTCGTTTTTTGATACCGAAAATCTAAACGACATTTTGTCTACTAATCCTTCTTGGATAGATTTATATAAATCTCTATTATTTATTGTATCAATTAACTCTGCTATAACTTTTAAACCTCTGTCATCTACAATTAATTGCAAGCTTTGATTTTTGGTTCTCGCCATGATTGGAAAACTGTCTTTATGGTTATATCTTAATACTACGTCTTTCATGTCACACCCATTAAAAGCATTTCTATCTACATATTCTATCCATTCTCCATAGATTGGATGACTTGGACTATCAAAGACTACTGCATATCCTTCTATTATCATTTTATTTTCTTCATTCTGTATCGCTCTCATTTCCGTCATCCTTATTTCCTGTGTTCTCTTTTCCATCTTTTCCACCTCCTTGATATTGATCTGCTATATCCTGATTTATTACATTTAATGTTTGTAATCTTTTCTTTCCTTCTTCTCCTCCTATTGCTGGAAGGTCTAGTATTTCTCTTGCTTCATCTATTGTGTATAATCCTAATATTGCTGTCTCTTTTAATAGATTTATTTTTGTTTCTGTTTTTGCATATTTTATTCTGTTAACATCAAAAATTATTCGATGTCCACTTTTTATACTTTCTTTCCCAAATATTTTTATCGTAAAAGCATTGCTCATTTGTATTGATAGTGGTTCAATTACCGCCTCATAAAAAGCATTCCATTCTATATCGTCAAATTTACTTTTTATAATATTTTCAGAGATACCAAAATAATCAAAAATATTATAATTTACAAAGTTTAATTGGTCTTTATCTAGTGTTAATGGCTTTAAGTTTAATTCTTGAAAATCAGCTTTACTATCTAAACCTGCGATTCCGCTTCCATCTCCCATGTTTTTTATAAAGTCTTCAACGAATTGGTCTCTGCTCTCTTTTATATCTTTACCTTTTAGCATTGCATTATATTTCAGTACTCCTTTTAGTGATGTACTCGTTTTAATAGCGTTTCTTATCCCTTCATTTGCTGTATTGGCTGTTTCAATTGAATTGACTAAAACATTGTTGTTTTCCCCATATATATCATGTTTGTTAAAAAAGCGTCTTAAATGTATTACTTCATCATATAACGTATAGTAGCTATTTCCATCCACAAACTGAAATTGTATATGTATCTTTCCATTTTTTTCATACAACGCACAATTGTCTGGGTGTAGTGGATAAAATCCTGTTATCATCCCTTTCGAATCTTTATTTATAAAAATAAAAGCATTATTAGACGAATACAAAATACTTATAATTTTATATAAAAAATCGTAAGTAGTCATTATTGGATTTGGTTGAACGCTCAATAGATAGTTTACATCACCTTTATACTCTTTTGTTGTTCCTTC
This sequence comes from uncultured Clostridium sp., assembly GCA_946565805.1. Taxonomy (GTDB): domain Bacteria; phylum Bacillota; class Clostridia; order TANB77; family CAG-508; genus CAG-269. The sequence continues at coordinate 54,319 of CAMNWO010000007.1, read as the reverse complement.
TTTTCTTTGAACATGCTTTGGTAACATTTTAGCTGCATGAGTTGCTATAGTATTAATACATTCTCTTGCAATATTGCTTTGGTAAATGTCATCTCCGTATATCTGTATAGACTGGATTAAATCCAGACATAAGTTGTAAATAATTTCCTACTGATTGTTGTATTTTTTTACCAAATATTATATTGAACAAACTTCGTTTTTCTTTCTTCATTTCATTCCTCCTGTAAAACTAAATAATCGTTTAGTCTTTCAAATAAAACGCAGTAAGCTATTATTAAACTTACCGTGCCATCTATTCTTGCTCTTTGTTTTTGTCCTTTTACTGGTCTTATGTTGTCGTTATCATCTCTTTTTACTGCTGTATTGCATAAGCACCATTTCAAAATTGGATTGTTGTTGTAATTAACATTTTTTTCTATTAAGTCAGCTTCTAATTGTTTCATCGGATTAGACATTGTCTTAGCTCCCTGTCTTACTTCTACCATCTCAAAGCCTTGCTCTTTCATTTCTTCTACCCAATATTGTGTATTCCACGGATCATATCCAATCCACAATGCACTTATGTCGTATTCGTTGTGCATTTTTAAAAACCAATTAGTTACGTCTGAGTAATTTACTTTTGCTCCCTCACATATTGTTACTAATCCGCGTTTTTCCCATTTGTCGTATGGTATTTTGTCGTCTTTTATTTTAAATTCTAGTCTTTCACTTGCTATAAAATATTGCTGTATGGCATATTTCTTACCATGTTTAACAATTAATAAAGTTGCACATGTTAAGTCTGTTGTGCTAGACAAGTCAACTCCACCAATTGCATAAGTATCAAATAAATCTTCTATGTTATACGTTTCTTCGTTGTTTGCAATATCAAATGTAAGCCATTTATCTTGGTCGTTCTGTCTAATATTAAAATCTTTACAAAGTAAATTTGTTAACTCGGTTGGATTATTTTTTGCTCTGTTTACTTTATCACGCAAATCTTTTATATTTTTTATTGTTCCAAGTCCTGGATTAGCTTTATACCATTTCTTTTCATCTTGCCATTCATTTGGATTGTCTAGCTCGTATATTATTGCTAATACTGTTTCGTCTACAATTCCACCTTCTATTCCTTCGTATCCATCGATTATTGCTGAAGCATATTCATATTCATTGTCAAATACGCTTTCTCGTATAGTTCCCATCGTTGATGTTTCTAAGAATAATGGTTCTTCTCTTGCAGACATAGAATCGTACATAACATCTAATAAGTTTTTATCTTTCCATGCATGAACCTCGTCTCCAATAACAAAAAATGCATTCAATCCATCTAAAGAATTAGAATCGCTAGCAAGTGCTTTAAAGAAACTTTCTGTTTTATCGTAGAATAATCCATTTACTAATGTTCTTATTCTTTTAGCAAGAACTGGACTTTTCTTTATCATTCTTTTTGCTTCTTCCCAAACCACTTTTGCCTGGTCTTTCTTTGTAGCAACAGAATATATTTCTGCACCACCTTCTCCTGCTGAAGTTAGCATGTAGTTTCCTAGTCCTGCATCTATTGTAGATTTTCCGTTCTTTCTTCCTACGAATAAAATTCCTTTTTTATATTTTCTTAAGCCAGTTTCTTTATCTACAAATCCAAACAATGCCTGTATAAAAGCTTTTTGCCATAATTCTAAAATTACTGGCTTTCCTGCCCATTTTCCTTTTGAATGTTTACAAAATCTTTCTATAAACTCAATTGGTCTGTTAGCTTTCTGTAAATCATATATATATGTGTGTGTTTCATTTTCTTCAGTTATTTCATTAAAAAAAGAAACTTGTTTTGGATTATAAATATCTTGTACAAGTTTCTTGTATGCTATTAAAACTTTATGTGGTGCTTTGTCTGGGTTTTTAAGTAAAAACTGATAATATTCTTCTATATATGTCATGTAGAACCATTGAATTGTTCAAATTCATCATCCTCATTAATTTTTTTCTGTTCTGGTAGCATGTCATTTAACTGTTTTATAATATTCATATAATTTTTAATCATTGTGTTGTATGTTTTGCTTTCAATCGATTCTTTAAATCCATATTGGTCTTTCCCATTTACGTAAGTTTCTTTTACTCCATATTTTTTTATATCTTCTTTTAATTCATCTAAAGTTATAGACATAAAAGAAGCATTTTCTATTAACTTCTCTGCCATTCTGTGTTTGTTGTCTGGCAAATCTTTAAATAGTTTCTTTAGCCTTTGTGTCTCTTTTCTTATCTTTTTATTTTTTTCTATAAGTGCTTGTCCACTTATTTTTTCACGTAAATCGTTTTTTTCTTCCTCCATATCTACACCTCCTTAGCTACACCCCTTACGTAAAATAGCCTGCATATTTTTCGAAGCCCCACTCACCGTTCTCCCAGACTCGCTTTTTCTAGGTATATAGGGGGGGCTATTTCTTTCTATATGAAATCACATGGTCTATATCAATGTGGTCATTTATTAGCAACACTCTCCTATGTAATTGTTTTTCTATTTTTTTCTTAATCTTTTCCATATCATTTGCTTTATAAAAAGCATGGACTTTAATAACTAATATATCTTTTCTTTTAAGGTTTAATTTACTTATTTCATATTCACAGTTTTTAACTGTGTTTTCCACTTCTTTCTTTATGTCTCTAATATCTTTCAGTATTTCTTCTTTGTTTATTTCTAAATTTATTTTGTAGCAATCTTCTTTCTTCTTATTAAGCATTGTTTATTAAATCTCCATTCTCATCAAATTTATATTCTTCTTTGTCTGTAAAGTGTTCTTTGTTGTGACATTCTTGGCACAATGCTTCTACATTGTCTATATTGTAGAATACATTATCGTCTTGATAGTTTTTATCTGTTATATAGATAATGTGATGCAATATCTCTGCTGGTTTTATTGTTCCGCTTCTTGCTACATCTCTCACACAGTCCGTTTACAGATATAAAATAACAATGTCTAAACTTTTGCCACTTCTTGCTTTTGTATTTGTTTGCTATATCTTTATTATTTCTATATGTCATTTTACTTTGTTTTCTTTCTTGGTTTCTTTACTGCTGTTTCTGTCTTTGTTTTCTTAGTTGCTGTTTCTATTTCTTTAACTTCTTCTACTTTCTCTACAAATACAGCATTAAACTTATTTGTTTGTGTTAAGACTTTGTATCTTTCTTCTGTTACTTCAAATGTTTCTCCCTCGTTTGGTATTCTTCCTAATTCATTGTCTTTTAAATTTAATTCTTTGTATTTGTTTGTTGCTTGTACTAACATACAATTCCTCCTTATTTTTAATATTTTTATTTTCTTTCTTTTTAAAGCATTCATCATAAAACTTACATTTTTGACATTTTCTTTTCATACAATTATCGTAATTTATCTTTTCTTTCATGGGCTTGACCTCATGATTTTATCTTTTATGTAAAAAAATAAATTTATTAATCCTTCACTTGTTAAAATTAATGGATATATACACATGATTATATATTGTTCATAACTGTCTTTATAACCTATTCTTTCAGCTACTCTTAAACCTATTAGATAATAAGCGATAATAATAAGTATTAATAACATAATTTCACCTCCTTATTTTGCTATTCCTTTCATAATTGGCTTGAGCTGTTTAGCTGTTGTGCTTAACGGTTTCTTATATCCTTCTACGTCTTTATCTTTAACATATTTATAGCACTTAATCGAATTGTCCAATCTTCTTATCAGCTCTTCTTGACACTTTAATCTGTTTCTACAGTTACTGCATAATACTCTAGCAAATGTTTCGTGTATTGTTTCTTTTCTTTCTTTAGTTTTCATATTAGCACCTCTTTTGCTAAATATTGGTCAGGGTTGATAGACTTGCACTACCTTCTACGGTTTTGGAGACCGTGGTTTTACTTCATAAACTAAACCAAGATATAAACAAAGAACGTATATGGCTTTTATATACGTTCTTGAAAACTTATTCTACTGCTTGGTAGATAAGTAATTAGAATCTGCTAGAAAGATTCTTGTTCCACAACTATGTATTTCCTGAAAGGAGGTGTTGCTACTCTTATACTTGCATTGTTTATATATTAGCACTATCTAGCATTGTGTTAATAACTAATTAAAATTAGCAGGACGGCGTACCCTGCATCTCTTTAAAGACCATCTCTGGCGTGATAGCTGCCTTTCTATCCTTAATTTTTAAAAAAACTAGCTATAAAATACATTATAACTAGTTTTATGGACTGTATATTTTAAATAAAGATTTGAGACCTTGTCGCTTGGACTTTGAGTTAGTTTCTCTCTAACTGCGACAATTCTACTATTGTTATTATACTATATATATTTATATAAATCTACGTACTATACTACGAACTTTTTATGAACTTCTATATATTTAACATTCTTTGAGTGGCTTTGTCTATTATTTTTTGTACGTATCTAGCCGAACAAGTTCTGTTGTACATTTGAAAATATAATTTGTCACCGATATTTTGAGCTGTTCTTCCATCAATGTAATATGCGGTTAGTATTTCTCTTTCTTTGTACTTTAGCCCAATTAATCTATCTTCAACCGCTTCTACTTTGCCTCTTAGCTCTCTAACAGTTTCTTCTAAATCTTCTATTTTTGCTTTAAGTTCTAATCTTTTTGTGTCATTTTGTTCTATTTTGCTTAATACTTTATTACTTATTTTGTTTTTACTATGTATATCTTGATTTTCTCCGTATGAACTTGTTATGCTTGTTTCTATGTTGTCGCAATTCTTAAATTCTATTCTAGCTAATTTTAGTTCTTTTAGCTTTATATTTAATTTAGCTTTATTCTGTTTGTATTCTTTAAGTAATTGTATTAGTTCTTCTTTTATCATGCGTACCTCCTATTTCCTTAAAGCATATTTCTCTATGCTTTTTTCTATCTTTGCTATTGTTGTATCTGTTCTGTAAAACTTGCATTTTCTGTTTTTACAGTCTAGATTTTTTAAACTATAACAGCTTTTATGTCCGTTTCTGTTTATGTAAGCAAAGCAGTCTTTGTTTGTTAGATCTCCTAGCTTATCTACTACTATTAGCTTAACACTGTCTATGTATGTTCTTTCGCCTAATTGCTCCGCTTCTTGTTTTGTTATTTGTATTTCTTCTACAGTATCTCCTTTTAGCATTTCTGCTGTTCTTATTCTTTTTCTTATTTTATCAACTATAGTTGTCATTTGTTATCACTCCGTTTCTTTATATAGTAAAGGATTGCCTTCTTGGTCTACTAGTAATGTAAGCGTTCCTATATTATAACGACCACCACTTATTGCGTATTCCACTTTGGTTTGTTTATCATAAACGATATCTGTATAATTGTATCTATCTATTTTTATAAATCTATCTTCACTTGCCATAGTGTCTAGTGCTATTAAATCTTTTAATATATACGCTAGTCCTACTATAATTACTATTGTTATTGTACTTATTATTAGTTTCTTCATTCTACTTTTCCTCTCTTTCTATTAGTTTGTTTACTGCTCTTACTAGTTCGTTTATTTTTTCTGTATTCTTGTCTATTTTTTCTCCTGCATATGCACTTTCTTTAAATACTAATTCTTCTATTTCTTTGTTTTCTTCTACTTCTTCTTTTTCTTTAATTTTACAGTCACATATTGTTAACCCGTATCTCCAGAAGCAGTTCCATCTCGTTGGAGCAATATTTCTGTTTATGTATGTTTCTGTTATTTTTATGTTGTTTTTCTCTTCAAAGTCTTTTATTTTACTTTCTACATCTATTTTATTATTGTCTACATAAATATATACTCCTTCTAAGTATGCTCCTCTTAAGTCTATTCCTCTTAAGTTTGCTCCTTCTAAGTACGCTCCTCTTAAATATGCTCTTTCTAAATTTGCTCTTTCTAAATTTGCTCCTCTTAAGTTTGCTCCTCTTAAGTTTGCTCCTTCTAAATTTGCTCCTCTTAAATATGCTCCTTCTAAGTATGCTCCTTCTAAGTTTGCTTCTTCTAAGTCTGCTTCTTCTAAGTTTGCTCCTTCTTCGACTGCCTTTTCTACAGTATCTTTTAATGTATTATTTTCTTTCTCATATTCGAACAGTATAGAACCTGTCCATCTGTTTTTTATTTCAATTTTTATTTTACTCATCTTTCTACCTCTTTTCTTTTAAATATTTATACTTTTTCTACTAAGCCTGCTTGGATTAAGTCTTGTATATCTTCTTCTTGTATTTCTTTGTATTCATCATCAACGTTTTTTGATATTACTCTATTATTTGTGTCTATATCAATACTTACATATGCTTTTATGTATTTTCGATATATTAAATAAGCCACATTTAATCCTACATCATCTACTTCATATCCAAATTTCTCTAATTCTTTTAAATCTATATCATCTTTTATTTTTAACATCTTCTCACCTTCTCTTTAAATATCTATAAATTATCTTTTCTACATAAGCTAAAGCCTCGTATTGCGTTATAAATCTTCCACTATGTCTGTTTCTTACTTCTGCTCTTATTATCTTTATTTCTTGATTGTATTGTCTTTTATATTGCTTTGCTAATTGCTCTTTACTTAAACCTTGTTTCCATTTTTCTAGAATTTCTTTGTCTTGCATTGCTACACTCCTTTTAGTGTAGTATGCTCTATTTGTTTAATTTTCTTTCTATTTCATTCAATTTGTTGCAAATATGATAAATCATGAATGGCATTATTAATTCTAATGTTTTGTAAAAGAAAGCTACTACATAAATTATTGCTTTTATAAAATCTTCCATTCTATTTCCCCTCCAGTAATTCTTCTAATTGTTTATTCATCTAACCACCTCATATCCCATATCTATTGTATTCTCTTACATTTGCCATAAAAGCTTTGTTTACTTCATCATCAAGTAAAATTTCTTTTCCGTCTTTTTTTATAAAATGCATTTTTCCTTTTTTATAACAAATATATTCTTTATTGTCTTTTAGTCTTATTGCAAAATATCCATCTAAATGCAGATTGGTTAATACATAGTCTTTTAAAGTTACTTCCTCTTTTATTTTATCTGCTTTACTCATTAGCTTTCCTCCTCAAACATCTTTATTTCATTATCAGTATAAAATTTGTTACTATCTAAACATCGTTGTTTGTATTTATAGAATAATTTATTCTCTGCATTCATTATCTTTTCTGCTTGTTCCTTATCTTTTGTTCTATATATTTCTATACACTGAGATGTTAACACATATTCTTTACTCATCTTTTTCTCCTTCTACTTAGTATTACTTTCACTCTAATTTTTCAAAATTCAACTCTTTTTTACATACTTTATTACAAAACCAGCTAGTGTTAAACCATACATTCTTTTTATTTTTCATAAAGTTTATTCTTTTATCTAGCACTATTATTTCAAGTCCATTTTCTTTGTATAATTTACTTCTTTGTTTTCCCTCTAGCGCTGTAATTGGAAGTAATAATAAAAATGGTTTCTTGTATTCATAGCATTTTTTCAAAAATTCATTTTTTAAACTATATGGTGGATTAGTTATTATTACGTCAAACTCAAAATTTGCTTCATCTACTAGAAAGTCTAATTGCTCTTTGTTTGTGCTTATAACTTTAAATCCGTTTTCTTTTAATACTTTTGTTATGTTGCTATCTCCAAAATCAGTACATTCCCAGTAAATTTTATTTTTATCTAAATATTTCAATATTGGATCTATCGCTTCGCGTGGTGTATATAATTCATCATTTTTTTCTTTTTGTATGTAATTAATCATTGCTTGTTTCATATTTTCATTCTCTCCTGTATTTCTAAAATTCTCTTTTTCTTATTTCTATAATCAGTTTGTCTGTATGCTTATTCTTTGCATTGCTTTTCTCAAATTCTCTTCCGCTTCTTGCATTTCTTGCATAGATATCATAAAATCTATAAAACCGTTACCATCTCTTTTTACTATCTTTGGTTTATCTATTATTCCCGCTTTTACAAAAGTAATCTTTTTGCACTTTTTTCTATCGCAAGTTAAAAACTTTGCACAATTATTGCACTTATTGTTCATAACCTTACCTCGCTCTTATGATTGTTATGTAGTCAAATCCTATTTCTTTTGCTAGTAAATATGTTGTATATCCGTCTATTAGATAATTCTTTTCGTCTAAAACAATCATTCTTTTGAAATATTTATGATTTTTGTAGTATTCTCTTCTGTTTTTCATTTTAAATTTTCCTGGATCTTTATATTTCCTTTGGATTTTTATATTACTTATTTTTACTATTTCACCCTCACGTGGTCTATTTAATATTCTGCTTAATTCATTTATATCTTTTTGCGCATATTCTAATATTTTTTCTTCTAGTCTTTTTTCTATTCTTTTCTTTAATCTTTTAAACATTTTATTCCCTCACTTTCTTTTATAAACCGCTACGCTACAACCACTTATTTCATCGTATTTTTTCTTAATAACTTTTACTAAATCTAATTCTACTAATTCAGTTAGACGTGGCGCAGTTTCTTGTCTTTCTGCCGTTCTTAATAATCTATTTCCTTCTTCGTTTTTTGTGTTATGCATTTTTATTGCTAATTCTCTTGCTGTATATTCTCCGCTTCCTAGTTGTTCGTATATCAATTTGCATTTCTTTTTTAGTTGTATCCTTTCAAAACTTTCTTTTCTTGTTTGTTTTGTTATATTGTTCATTTTTCTACACTCCTTTAATGCGTTTTTATGTCTTGTGTGTATATTACTTGTCCGTTTTATTATTGCTAGTATTAATTTACATCTTTCTAAGTTAGTTGCTTTTCTAATATCTTCTTCATTAATTACTTTTTTCATATGTTACCTCCTGACTAAATTTTTAAACTCACTTACTTTTTTATCAAACCTAACTACTACTTTTGTTAATCCTCCTGCTCTTTGTTTTTGTAAGTCAATTACTACATTTTCTACAAGTTCTTCTTCACTGTTTTCATTTTCTTTGTATATAAAAATTACATTGTCTGCATCTTGTTCTATTGCTCCACTTTCTCTCAAGTCCGCTAGAGTTGGTTCGCTTCTAGCTGCGTTTCTATTTAATTGACAAAGTCCTATTATCGGTATTTTTAATTCTAAGCTAAGTAATTTTAATGTTCTTGATATTTCAGCAACTTCTTGTTCTCTGCTGTTGAATTTATTTTTACTTTTTACTAGTTGTATATAATCAATTATTAATAATCCTAAATTGTTTTTATTTTTTAGTTTTCTAGCATAAATTTCTATTTCTTGTATGTTTCTTAGTCTTGTATTTATAAAAAGTGGTAAGTCGGATATTTGTCCTTCTGCAATTGCTATTTTTTCTTGTTCTGTAATATCTATATTTCCTGTTCTTAATTTGTTACTATCTACATGTGCCACTTTGGAAATTAATTTTTGAACAACTTGTGTTTCTGACATTTCCAAGCTTATAATTCCTACCGCAATTCCTTTGTCTGCTATTTTGTGTGCTATTTGCAATGCAAAAGTTGTTTTTCCCACTCCAGGTCTAGCTCCCACTATTGTTAATTCTTCTTCATGTAGTCCGTTTGTTACTTTGTCTAGATCAAAAATTCCTGTAAAATATTTATAATCGTATTTGCTTCCTTGGATTCTTTTTTTTTCGATTAAATCAGATGTTTCACAAACTATATCTAAAAAGGTCTTTTCTTTTTCTCCTTCTTGATTTATTGTGTTTAGTTCTTTTATTATTTTTTCAATATAAATTTCTGGTTCTAGTTCTGTTTTAATGTTTTCTTGCATTTCTTTGCTTAATTTTATTAGATTTCTTTTTTTGCTTAATCTTTTTAATTCTCTATATGCGTATTCTACTGATGTTCCATATTTGCTATCAGCTACAATACTTATATAATTTAAAATTTCGCTATCTTTCCCTTTTATCGCATTCTTAATACTTATAATATTTACTTCTTCTTTTTTTGTTTTTAACATTTCGATTGCTTTTATTATTTGTTTGTGTTTTATTAAGAAAAAATCTTCTTCATTAACGTTTATTGGCTCGTTTTCAAATATTATGTAATATAATACTGTTTTTTCTATATCTTCATCGTACATTTCGTTATCCTTTCTCTAGTATTTTTTTCTTATAGTCTTCTTCGTTCTCGTATTCTATTTCTTCATATTCTATTTTTTCTTCTTTCTTAGCTTCTTTGTTGTGACGATTCTCGTTCTCTTGTTTTGCATCTCCTATTGTCTTTATATTGTTTAGCCTCCAATTCTTCATTATTCCTTCTATATATGCTAAATTTCTCTTATTTTGTTTTAATGCTAGATTTATTGCATAAATGATCATTTCTGCCGAGAAACCATCTTTCATATAATCTTTTAGTATTAAATAATTATTTGTCCCCAAAAGACCAATATTTTCTTCATAAACATCAACAACCTTTTGCATCTCTCTTTCTAGTTCTTGTTCTATTTCTATATCTAGTTCTATCTCTGGTGGACACTTGTCTGCCTTTTGTCTGCCTTTTGTCAAAAGTCTCTGTTGTTGTTTTTTAAAGGCTCCTATGCTTTTTTCGCCAATCATATTTTCTACTTGAGTACAATAGATTTCTCCATTTTCTAAAATTTTAACTAATCCAATTTTTTGTAATAATTCCATGGCAACTACTACTGTGTCTACATCAGTCCTTGTTATTTCTGATAACCTATTTTTGTCGTAAGGTACTAATAAATCTCCTACTTTTCTAATTAAAATTCCTTTTGTTTTTAAAGATTTTAAACACAATTTTAGGTAAAAAAGGGAGTATTTTTCTCCATTTTCTTGTTCTTCCAACCAAGTAATTGCATCTTCATCAAAAAAGTCTTCTTTTAACTGTAACCAATAAAATTTTTTATCTTTTTCGTATTTTGACATCTTGTTCCTCCTAGTGTAAAATATAAGGCTAGATTTTTCTGTCTAGCCTTAGTTGTTTGCTTTTCCATATCTTTCAATAAAATCTTCTTTTGCTTTTCCGTAATAGCTCATCCATACTTTTTGCGCTGTTCTTTTTAAAAATCTATTTAATTTGTCTCCATTTTTCCCGTGAACCCCGTTTGTTCCTCGATGGTCTTCTTCTGTTAAAAATACTATTAAACCGTCTTTTATACTCTTGTTTCTATACGCTCTAGAAAAAAATACTTCATGTCTTTCGTTGTATTTTTTAGTTCGTACTGTACTGTATTTTGTGCTTTTCGGCATAATACAAAAGTCTGTCTTTAATTCTTTTTTATCTGTTTTCTTTTTATTTTTTCCGTTTATTTTTCGTACTTTTTATTGCATGATCTTCTTGTGTTTTTATTTCAATTTTTTGACCGATTCTTTGGATATGGATTAAAACTATTACTCAAATCTTTAACTATCATTTTTTTAGTCTTCTTTCATGTTTTTTGTGTACATTTTTATATCTGTAAACTTTAATCCACAATTTTTCTTACTATTCCTAAATTCATTTCCAATTCCTTCCTTGATTTCTCTTAAAATATTTGCTATAATATTGGAGAAATCATGTATTTATATAAGATTTTTTGTGAACTAGTTTTGATTTAGCGGTCTAACTAGTTCTATTATTTTGTCTAGTATTAATTTTTCATTTCCGTATTTATTAGAAGTTGCAAGCATCTTAATTCTACTTATCAATATTTCTTTTTCTTCTAGTTTTAATTTCAAATTTCTATTTGTTTGTTTTAAAATTTCTACTTGTTTTTCTTTATCTGTTATAAACATATTTCTATTTTGTATTTTACTTTCTGCTTCTTTTAATGCTTTTCTACTAGAATTTACTAGTGCTTGTAATTCTTTGTTTTTTCTGTTAAACATCTCTTTTCATCTCCTTTCATTTTGTTTTTGTTTGTGTTATAATATCGCCAATCGAAACTAAATTATTGTTGATGGTGCCTATCATTCCTGCAAATCTCCAGTAATCAACGTGTCGTTTTTAGCTAACATATTTCCCTTAAAATCCCAGTATTGATATATATTTCTTACTGGGTCTTCTTTTGTTCCATTTCCCAATATAGATGTAGTTTTTATAACTTATATTACTTCTGCTTTATCTGTTCCTCTTGGTCTTGCCATGTCTATCCCCTCCTAATAAATTGTATTTTGTAAAAATCCAAACACTAACATACTTGTCCACATTCCGCCAACAAATTATGTATAACAGCATATTTGCTAATATTGTTTTTAGTTTCTTTTTAGTTTTTTTCATTTGTTTCACCTTCTTCCTCTTCAATTTCTATTATTCTTGCTAATGTGTAACAAAAATCATTAATAAATTCTTGCATTCGAAGTCCTCCTTGTTGGTTTATTTTTACTGTACTTTGAAGTTAAAAAATTTTGAACTTGGCGTTTTTAAAATTTTTGATATGTTATTAATATGTGATATCTTAGGTTCCACTAATCCATTTTCGATATTATAATAAGTTGCTGGACTTTTAAATCCCATAAGTTTCGACATGTCTCGATACGAAAATCCTTTAATTTCTCTTGCTTCTTTCAATATGTCTGTATTTACATACTTGCTATATCTGTTCCCCATCTATATCCCCCTCTCTGTTCAGTTTTGTTGTACTGATTATATACAGAATATTTGAACTTGTCAAGCGTTTTTTAATAAAAAGTTTTAAAAATCTGTACTTTCTTGTCGGCTGTAAGAAAAAAACTTTTAAAGTGTTTACTTTTATTGAACATCATGATATAATGTTTATAAATTTTGAACGGAGATAATGAATTATGAATGAAGAAGATATAAAGTTGATTGGAAAAAGAATAAAAAAACTTAGATTGGAATTGGGGTTAACGCAAGAAGAATTAGCCTCTAAAATAGCTTTTGTAAAAGGAAAAAGTAGTATTGCTAATTATGAAAATGGATCCAATTTACCAAGTGATGAAGTAAAATTTAAAATGTGTGAAATTTTTAGTTGTAGTTTAGATTATTTAATGTGTAAAACAAATATAAAAAATTATGATAATATCAATAAAGAATTATTAGATATTGGTCTAAGCAAAAAAGACTATAATCCACCAACTCGAGAGCAACAAGAAAAAATCGAGGAATTTGCTAGGTTTGTATTAAAAGATAATTTAAAAAAGAAAGAAGATAAATAATGCCAGATTTAGATATAAAATCAGATACAATAAACAAAGGATTAGAAATTATAGAAGATAGTACAAAAGAAAGCAGAACTGCTTTAGATAAAAATACTGCTGGCGGGATAAACAAATTCTTCGCATTATTAAATTCTACACCTATTGCAATAAAAATAGATACATACATTGCAGAAAAACCATATAAATTAGAAAAAGCTATGCAAAAAATGAAATCTAAGTACAAACAAATACCAGAAGAAAATCGTGTCGAGCCTTCCTCTTATATAGCATTACAGACTGTAAATAATTTAAATTACTGTCTAGATGAAGAACACCTAAGAAATGCCTTTATTAACATTTTAATTTCTGATATGGATAGTAGGAAAAAGTCAAGAGTAAAGCCCGCTTATGTTGAAATGGTCAAACAATTAAACAAAGAAGATGCGGAATTTTTAAAGCTTTTAGCTAATAATAATAATTCCTTTCCTTCTATTGAACTGTTACTAAAAACAGAAAACAAAGCTGGGGAAAAGCATCTAAAAAAATTTATAATATATGATTTTGATGAATTAAGCAATGGCAAAAATTCAATAATAGGAGAACTTGATCCATTAGTTATAGATAACCTATTATATTTGAATTTAATAAAGAACTCTTATGAAGTTTATTATCCAGATTATTTAAAAGCTTATGAGTTTTTATTTGATTCTACCAAAAATATATATCACTTAAATAACTCTGAACAAAAAATTGATTATAAAAAACGGGATGGTTGCTCTTACCGATTTAGGAAAAAACTTTATTGATATATGTCTTTCTTGATTTTTATAACTTCGGTTTTAATTTGGGCTATTTCATCTAGAGCTTTACAAATATATTCTTGGTGCATATCAAACCCCTTACTATTAGTCTTGTCTACTTTTATAAACTGATAGCAAGCAAATTTGTATGTCGCAAAACAACAAATCAAAGTAAATAAAATATATAATATTATTATCATTCGTATCACCTACCTATGTTAATATTATACTACAAAAGAATAAAAAAGTACATAAGGAGATTTAAAAATGAATTTAGAAAAATTATATGATTTAGCTGAAAAAGAGGATGTTAAAATATATGATTTCTATTTTGATGAAGATATAAATGGAATGTATGTTAATTATGATAAATTAAACACTATTGCATTAAATTACAAAAACATCGATAACAGTAAAGAAGAAAAATGTATACTGTCTGAGGAGTTAGGACATTACTACATGGACGCAACTTACAATTATGCTAATGTTGATAAAATTATTTACAATAAGCAAGAATACAGAGCGAGAAAGTGGAGTTATTATGCTCTTATTCCTTTTGAGAATTTAAAATCAGCCATTTTAAATCGGTGTTAATAATATTTATAGTCTAGCAGATTATTTTGAAGTTACAATCGAATACATGCAAAATGCAATAAAATTTTATGAAGGAAAGTATGGTTTTATATGTTAGAAGATTTACAACAAAAATTAACAGAACAAAATATTGAAAATGATAAGGAATTATTAGCTTTTATAAAAAAATACAGTATCAATTTGGATGCTATTTCTTTTTATTTGGCTTATTCAAGGTTTTCAAGCAATTTGCAAGACGAAAAATCAATTCAACAGCAAGAAGGTGAGCAATTGGAATATGCAAGTAAAAACAATATTTTAATTGTAAGATTCTATAAAGACGAAGCAAAAAGCGGAAAAAAAGATACTAGAGAAGACTTTCAACATAGCATTACTGATTGTCTTAAATCAAAAATTATAAAAGGTATTTTAGTTTGGAAAACTGATAGATTTGCCAGAAAAGCTATGGATAATTTATTTTATAGAGCTAAACTAGAAGCAGTAGGTAAAAAATTAATATCTATAACGCAACCAATTGCAAATGATGATAGTCCAGAAGGAAAGTTAATGTCTACTTTATTAGCAGGAATGGACCAATACTATTCTGAGAACTTAGCTTCAAACGTACAAAGAGCTTTAAAAAGTAATGCTAAAGAAAGCAAATTTAATGGTGGCATACCTCCGCTTCGGATATGATATTGTAAATCAAAAATATGTAATAAACGAAAAAGAAGCTGAAGCAGTAAGAAAAATATTTGATATGAAAATAAAAGGTTACTCTTTAATAGATATCTCACTAGAATTAAATAAATTGGGATATAAAACAAAAAGAGGAACTGAATTTAAAAAGAACTCACTTTACGATTTGCTGAAAAACGAAAAATACATAGGCAACTACATTTATGGAAAAGGAACAAAAGAAGACCATAGAAACATAAACGAAAATATGGTAAAGCACGAGGGAGCTATACCAGCAATAATAAGCAAGGAGGTTTTTGAGGCTGTGAATGGTAAAAAAGAAAAAAAAGAAAGCACTGCAAGTAAAAATTTTTATTTACTAACAGGGCTAATAAAATGTGGAGAATGTGGTTCTACATATACTGGAACAACTCAAACCACTAAAAAGAGAAATGGGAAAATATATAAAAATCAATACTACAGGTGCGCTTCAAACACAAAAATCGGAAAATGCAATGCAAGAATGATAAAAAAAGAGCTTATTGAAGAAAAAGTTGTATCGTTATTAACAAAACAATTACTTGACAATGCTACGATAGAAACAATCGTAAATAATGTAAATAAAGAATATAAAGAAGGACAAGAATTATTTGCTGAAGATATTAAATTAATGCAAAAAACAGTAGATAATTTAGAAAAAGAAGCAGATAAATTATTAGACATGTGTTGCAAAGGTCTTGGAACCAAAAAGGTTTCTGACCGTTTAAAAGAAATTGAAGAAAAACAAGAATATTTAAATGAAGAAATTGAAGAAAAAAGAAAATTTGTAGAAAATGATTTTATAACACCTGAAAAAGTTAGAAAAGCTTTAAAAATGGATATTTCTAGCTTAAATTTGCGTTCTCAAAAAGAATTGAAAAAATTAATACAAAAATGGATAATAAAAATAGAACTCACGACCACCGAAGCCATTGTGTATTTTGACTTACGGAGATTGTGAGACTAAAAAATTGGTAGCGAAGATGTGATTCGAACACATGACCCTTCGGGTATGAACCGAATGCTCTAGCCAACTGAGCTACTTCGCCATATTCTTGTAACGTTATCTATTATAAAGGTAGTTTTACCATTTGTCAAGACAAAAATACAAGAAAATTAAATTTCTTGCACTTTTTTTATTATTTTGACAATTCCTCGTCTTCTCCTCTAACTGGTAATACTTTTCTACTCTTCTTTTTAAGTACTTCTCCTGTTCTTTCATCAATTTCAACTTTAACAGGATTTTCTTTTAAATAATTCTTTCCTTCTTCAGCTGATATTTTTATATTTTTAGTTTTACGAGCATATCCACCATTTGTTGGCTTTATAATGTCATCTGCTTTTTTTATTGCCTCTAATAATTGTTTTTTGACATCTAGTGGTATATCATATCGTGCAATTTCTTCTTTCTGGTCTTCCCTTTGTTCTGGTGCTAAAAGAGCTTTTCCAACATCTGAAAAACTCACTTTTTCCATCTCTATATTCTCATTTTTTATATCTTTTTCTTCTTCCATATTTCACCTCAAAGATACTCTTTTCTAATACATACTAATTATAACATAAAAGAACTTGAAAAATCAAGTTCTTTTACATTTTAAACTTAGAAACAGGAAAATTATTAGGGATTTTTTTAAGATAATTTTATTTTATAAGTTAATTCCCCTATTTCTTCTGTTGGTACATAACCTGCTTTTGCAGAAATGACATCTGGTATTCTATTTACAACAGATGCACAGGTTAATTCTACAGTTGCTGGTCGATTAATAACTAAGGTTGTTTCTGGCTCCCCTATTACTGTCCATTCATTTTTATCAAAATCTTCTTTTGAATATACTTTTCCAATACATTCACTCTCAATCGTGATTCCTTCTTCTGTCTCAGTGGTTACCACTGCACTCATTCCAGTTGCCATTCCCGCTTTTACTGTCATTCCTAAAGTCGAAGAGGCAATATCCTCTGTATGAGTTTGTGGTACTGTTTTTTGTGTTTGACTTTTTACTGTTAATCCTAATTTAGCACATAACCATCCATTTACATTCCACATATAAGATGGCAGATATTCTCCTTTGTTAATTAAATTTTGTCTTTCTTCATCCGAAATTCTATCAACAGACGCTACTTGTTTATCAAATTCTTCTAAGGATAAACCAGCTCCATGTGCTTTTGCTAAAGCAATTCCATAATCTTCTACATTATAACTAGAGCTTCCTTTTATTTTCTTAATCGTTTGTGTTGAACCTGCTATACTGGAAATTAGTTGCCCCCAATAAATATCTTGATAGCCACTTCCTGTTATTGTACAACCTGTTTGTTTTGCCATTTCATCTATCTTTTTTGTTACCTCTGGATTAGAATTCATTGGATAAAATGCTTCTTCACAAGTTGTAATAGCATTTACTCCTAACTTAGCACATAACATTAAGGCATCTTCTACATCACGAATTAAACTCATGGTAGTAACAATTGCTATATCTGGCTTTGTTTCCTTCATCATATTTTCCGCTTCTTCCAAAGAAACAACTTTTACATTCTTGTTTTCGGTTCCCATAATCTCACCAATGTCTTTTCCTATCACGTCTGGGTTAACATCAATAGCGCCTACTATTTCTCCTCCTTTTTCATATACATATCTCATTGTATAAACACTCATCTTGCCAGCTCCATATTGCACTACTTTAATTTTTCTATCCACAAAAATCTCTCCTTTCTTTTACCTAGATTATGTACTTATTTTCAAAAATTATACCCTCTTTTCAAAATTGCCAAAAGGGACGATCCTTTGGAGTAATAAAAATTACGTCAAAAAACCGTCCCTTTTACTATTATATCAAAAATTCTTTTAACAAATTAGCACATCTTTTAGAAGCTAATTTCAAATTTTCATCAAATGTAGATGCATTTTTCCCATTTGGTGTGTCAGAAATTGCTCGTATCACCATAAATGGTACATTATCTAAATAACAAACTTGTGCAATCGCTCCACATTCCATATCCACAACATCGGCATTAAATTTTGCTCGAATTTTATCTTTCATCCAAGCTTCTGTACAAAAAATATCACCAGTTGCTACCACTCCTATCTTTATTTGATAGTTTCTTTCTGGTATAGATTGTATCATTTGTTCAAACTCATTCACTAGTTCTCTATCACATATAATGGAATCTCCTACACCTGTAATATATCCTTTGCTGTGTCCAAAAGCTGTAATATCAAAATCATGTTGCACTACTTGTTTACCAATTAGCACATCTCCTATATTCAGCATTCCGTTAATAGAACCGCCTGCTCCTAAGTTAATCACATATTGTACCTCAAAATTTTGAAGCATTACTTGTGTAGTTCTTGCTGCATTTACTTTGCCAATTCCACTTTTTACTAGTACACAATTTTTCCCTTGAATTTTTCCTTTTAAAAATCTCAAATTATAAATTTGCTCTACTTTTATGTCTGTCATAATATTAACAATGGCTTCTCTCTCCTCTTCCATTGCAACTATAATTCCAATCTCTTTCATTATTTTCCTCCCTCTTTAATTTTAAGGAGTGAGACAGTGGGGACAGTACTTTTATGTCTCATTTAGCTATTTTTATTATTACTAATACTTTATTGACTTTAAATGAGACATAAAAGTACTGTCCCCACTGTCTCATTCTTGTTTCAATTATATATCAAATTATCTTTTTATTCAATAATTTACAAAATATTTCATCAGGACTTGCCTCTTTTTATTTTTTAGTGTAATATAATAAAGTAAATTGGAAGAAATGCAAAAGATTTTGAAACAGAAAGGAGGATATTTACTTTATTGATTTAGCGCCAGAACACTTATAATGATACGAAGTGTTGACGAGGTCTAGGGTTATCGAATTTTTCGGCGGATGCTCTAGTGGCTTTGCTTAAGGTCATACGTTTCATATAAAAAAACAGTAGTAATATTGTAACAAAGTTGAAACGATTTAAGCTTTTATTTGCATACTTTCAATTCCAATATTAATTTTTAGGAGGATTTAAAAATGTGTGGAATTGTAGGTTACATAGGAAACCAAAAAGCAAGCCCAATTCTGATTAATGGGCTAATTCGTTTGGAATACAGAGGATATGACTCTGCTGGTATTTCAACCATTGAAAGTAATGGACTTTCTATTATGAAAGACAAAGGAAGAGTAAAAAATTTATATAATTTAGAAGGAATTAATGATTTAACTGGTACGATTGGTATTGCTCATACAAGATGGGCGACTCATGGAAAACCAGCCAAAGAAAACTCTCACCCTCATATGGACAATAGCAAAACTTTTAGTGTAGTTCATAACGGAATTATTGAAAATTATAATGAATTAAGAAAATTTTTAATGGATAATGGATATACTTTCTATTCTCAAACTGATACAGAAGTTATCCCAAACTTAGTTCATTACTATTATAATAAAGATAAAAATACAGATGATTTAAAATTCTTGCGTGCTGTTAAAAGTGCTTGTCAAGAATTAAAAGGAAGTTATGCCATTGAAATTGTTTGCAAAGACTATCCTGATAATATGATTGTTACTAGAAAAGATAGCCCTCTTGTAATTGGAAAAGGAGAAAATGAAAATTATATTTCTTCTGATATCCCAGCAATTCTTTCTTTTACTAGAAACTTCTATTTATTAGATGACTTAGAATTTGCTGTTTTAACAAGAGACAATGTATCTTTTTATAATCAAGAACTAAAACCAACACCAAAAGAAACTACAGTGATTGAATGGAATGCTTCTAGTGCTGAAAAAGACGGTTATGAAGATTTCATGTTAAAAGAAATTTATGAACAACCAACAGCTATTCGTGAAACAATTGGTGCCAAATTTAATGAAACAGCTAAATGTGAATTTGAAGAATTAAATTTCACAAAAGAATATTTAAGTAATATTCATAAAATTTATATTGTAGCTTGTGGTACTGCTATGCATGCTGGAATTGCTGGAAAAAATGCCATTGAAAAACTTTGTAAAATAACAACAGAAGTAGATGTTGCTTCTGAATTTAGATATAGAGACCCATTAGTAGATGAAAAAACATTATGTATTTTCATTTCACAGTCTGGTGAAACAGCAGACACTATTGCTGCTTTAAAACTTTGTAAAGCAAAAGGAGCTAAAACACTTGCTATTAGTAACGTAATTGGAAGTTCTATTACCAGAGAAGCTGATTACTCTATCTACACTCATGCAGGTCCTGAAATAGCAGTTGCTTCTACAAAAGCCTATACTTCTCAAGTTATGCTAATCACCATTTTAGCCGTTTATTTTGCAGAAGTATTAGACATGAATAGTACTATGCTTTCTACTTTAAAAAAGGACATTATGGAACTACCTGCAAAAATTGAAGAAACTTTAAAGTTATCTGAAAATATTCATAATTTTTCAAAAAAAGCTTATCAAGAAAAAGATATTTTCTTCTTAGGTAGAGGGATTGATGAAGCTGTTGCCAAAGAAGGTTCTTTAAAATTGAAAGAAATTTCTTATATTCACTCAGAGAGCTACCCAGCTGGTGAATTAAAGCATGGACCAATTGCTTTGATTGAAAATGATATCACAGTTATAAGTATTATGACAGATAGTAATCTGGTTGAAAAAACAGTTAGCAATATTCAAGAAGTTGTCACTCGTGGTGCTAAAACTTTAGTCATCACAAACCAAGATATTGATGAGAAAATGTTTGATTTGGTTATTCGAATTCCAAAAACAAATTCTTTCATTTCTCCAATCTTATCCATTATTCCTTTGCAATTATTTGCTTACTATATTTCAAAGGAAAAAGGATTAGATGTTGATAAACCTAGAAATCTTGCAAAATCTGTAACTGTTGAATAAAAAAGAAAAAAGACTACATTATTTACTGTAGTCTTTTTTTGAGGCAATTTCCTTTGAAAGTTTATCCAATATCCATGTATCCTTGATAAAAAGGATAATTGATACCTTTGTTGAATACTTCTCCTTTTGAAGTCCCCCACACAAGAATCTCCTTTTTATGACTTTTCAACAAAATCAACAAGATATCTCCTGCATTACTTTCAAAAGAATCTGGGTCGCCTTCTCGGTAAGGATACCCCATTCCTGTCAGAATGGCATCTACCTGATGTGTTTTTAAGTAATCCCACGCCGGCTCTAACGCCCCAAATGAAATGCACGTATCTCCTAGTTCACGTACTGATACCTCATATTCCTGCCGTTTAATTGGATCGTCGTTAATAAGTACTAATGTCATTTCCTTCTCCTTTCTTCTTACAGCTTTTACTGAATTTTATCTATTATAACATAGATTTACAAAAATTTCAAATATTACCCAATTAGTAATTTTACAACAATTAAACAAACTGCTCCTGGTAAGCCTAATAAGCCGTATTAAAATACTTGTAAAAAAATTCAAACCAATGTGAAATCCAAAAGCACCTCCTATCAAGTTAATCAAAAAAATTGAAATTCCACCTAAAATAGAATTAAAAATTAATTTTAATATTTTTTTAAGTGGCAAAATAAAAATTCTTCCAAATATAAAAATAAAGCAAATACATGCTAAATAAGTAAGTAAATTTGTATCCATATCAGTTCAACTCCCAACAAAAAAACAGTAATAATTTCTTATTACCATTTCTATGTTAAGCATTGGACAAATATTACTTTAACCAGCTTCTTCCTCATCCCATAATGAAAGTTTCAAGTCATGAATCATATCTACTTCTATTCCTTTTGCTTTGGCCAGTTTAATCAAATAATCTAATTTTGCTTGATTCGCTTTAATTTCATACGTATAATAATCTACCAAGTCATCTTTTGCATATTCAAAATTACGGTTAGCAATCTTTAAATCTTCCCTTGTTCTTATAATTGTTTTAATTAAATCCAATTCCTTTTCTATCTCTGTTTTTTCTATTATTTTTTGTTCTCTTATATAATAATCGTTTGTCATAAACTTTCCCCTTTTACTAATCTTTTCCATTATTATATTCATTTTCTATTTTTTTATTCTCCCTTTTCTCTTTTAGTCTTAAAATCAAATAAAATGAATTATAAGCTAAAAATTCAATTAATTTCCCTAAAATACTTGTTTTTTTCGGGATTTTATAGGATAATATAAGTGTATGATTATAATTTAGAAAGGGATTTTCTTAGATGAAATATATAGATAAATTTTTGAAAAAATTAAATACTAATCGAAACACCTTTGCAACCTATATCTTAACACTCATTACCATTTATCTTGTAGTGGATCGAATTGCAGAAATGTTACTTATGATATTTACTGGTGTTTCTTATTCTTATTGGGGACCTATTCAATACACTTTAGCTTTGGCTTGCCCTTGCTTCGCCTTTGCCTTTGCCCCAAAATCAAAATTTTCAAAGAATAAGGCCTATAAAGTTAAACTATTTTATATATTCTTAATTGCCTTTTACGTAATTGCAATTTCTATGATTGCACAATGGGTTAATATGGGAGCATGGCTATTTTTACTATCCATCCCTAACTATACAGAAATCATTACAGAATTTTCTGAATTAGTTACACCTGCTTTTATTAGTATTGCTTTATATTTCCCACTAGTTACTATATACCCATTTTTCAAATGGCTTTACTTTGGCATTAATGACAATCCTTTAAAAGTACGTTCTGTTTGGGACTTTAGAGGAATTGATTTATCTGATAAAAAAGCAGGGCATGGACCTTATACCTGTGAAGTATATGTTTGTACCGATGATGATTATAATAAGAAAATTATTATGCCAGAAAGTTCTAGATATCAATCTCTATTAGTTTGTGGAGGTTCTGGAACGGGAAAAACTTCTTTAATTTATGAACCATTAATGGCAAAAGATATTGAAAGAAAATACTTCTTTAAAGAAGCTGCTAAAGAATTAGGCTTTACTGCTTTAAAAACAGGTATTGCTACCTTAAACAAACCATACAATAATGATTATTTAAATAAAAACTTTAATTTAAACATGTTAACACCAGCACCTGGAAAAGAAGGGCTACTAAATACTTATCTAAAGAAAATGATATTAGGTACTATCAATGGCGAAACTGTTTACAGAGATTTAGGACTTACGCTAATGGCGCCAGACAATGAAGTAATTGAGCATATGATAGAAGTTTGTAAGAATTTTGGTATTGAGTATGATGTGGTTGATCCATCAAGCAATGCTTCTATTGGTTTAAACCCTTTTACTTACGATGACCCAGCCAAAATTGCTATTACCATCTCTTCTGTACTAAAAGCCATGTATCTCACTTCTCATAATGACGTAGAAGAAGCTTACAAAGCGGATGTTTCAACACAAGCCATTGAAAATGTTACTATTTTATTAAAAGAAATGTACCCTCGAATGAATGAAGGTGCACTTCCTAATATGGAAGATTTACTAAAATTATTTACGAACTTTGCATTAATTGAAAAAATGTGTGAAATTATGGCACATGATGAAGAATTAAAAGAAAAATATGCTATTCAACTTACTTACTTTAAGAAATACTTTTATCATGACGCTCCTGGAAAACAAGAAATTGAGAAATATATCTACACAGCTGTTAGTCAATTAGACAATTTATTAAGAATACCAGGTATTAAACCGATTTTGTGTAATCGACACAATAACATAAACTTTGACACTTTCTTAAAAAATGGAAAAGTAACCTTTATTTGTACTAGACGTGGTGACTTAGGTGCTACTGGTCATAAAGCATTTGGACTATTCTACTTAATCTCAATGCAAGATGCTGTACTAAGAAGACCAGGAAATGAAGCAACTCGTATTCCTTATTTCTTATATATTGATGAATTTGCAGATTTCATTTGTAGAGCAACAGAGCCAATGTTTACTTTATATAGAAAATTTAAAGTAGCTCCAACTATATCCATTCAAAGCTTATCGCAATTAGAGATATATGGACAAAAAGAAAATTACAAAAATCTAATTTTATCAAACTGTGCTAATAAAATCTTTACTGGAAATGCAGAATATGATGAGATTGAATGGTGGACCAAAGAATTTGGTACTCACAGAGAATGGAAATATTCTAGTAGTATGTCTATGGACAAATTAGAATATGATTCTAAGGTATCTGGTGTAGAATGGAAATATGTTGACAACCTAAAAATGGGAAAACTTCAAACTCTAACTTTAGGAAAATGTGGTTATAAAATTAAAGGCGATAAAGGTTCTCAACAAGCTGGTTGCGGAAATTTTGAATTCTTGTCTTCAAAATACAAAGAACCACAAAAAATAAGAACTTACGATTTTAGCAAATATTCAAACAGTGTTGTATCATCATCTACTGAAGAAGATGATAATAGGAAAAAATTCAATTTAAAAAATATTAACTTCCTAGATGAAAGGGATGAATTTAATCCAGTTCAAACAGATGTAACAGATTCTAAATATTTGTTTGATAATGAAGATGCTATTATCGTTAATCTAAAAAAGGGAAATCCTAATAAACAATAAAAAAGATTAAAGTTCCGATTTTAAAAAATCGGAACTTTTTCTTATTCTTTATCATTTTTTAAATAGTAATCCCTATTAATTCAATTATAATTCCCGTTATTACTCCAATTGCATATAACAATCCAACTATCTTTATATTTTCCTTTACCCCTTTATTCATCTTAAATAAAACTGCTAATCCAACACCAGCACCTACTAATAGCCCAGCTAGCATCGTAGCAACTGATATCACATTTTCTAGATATAGTTGTGTTAAAATAACAGATGCAGCACAATTTGGTATCAAGCCAATAGCTCCTGCTATCACTGGTCCTAATATAGGTTGTCCTTGTAAAAATCCAGAAATATGTTCTTCTCCAATTAATTCAATCCCTATATTAATAACAATGGTAATTACTAAAATAAATATGAAAATATTTAATGTATGCTTTAATGCTGATTTTACGATTCCATGTTCACAATGGCAATGCTCTTTCTCACATAAATCTATAATTTTTTCTTCTTCTTCCTTATGCCTCTTTCTCATTATAAAATCAATTACAAAACCTGCTATCATTCCAACTACTAATTTAATTCCTAATATGGTCAATATTGTTGTAATTGGTACTGCCTCTGATAAAAAAATTGGTAACATTTCATCAGATGTAGACAAATAAACAGCGATCAATGTTCCTAACGTAATTACTCTTGCCGCATATAAATTAGTTGCTGAAACAGAAAAACCACATTGTGGAAATATCCCTAATACGCTCCCTATAAAAGGTCCATACTTCCCTGACTTCTTCACTGCTTCTTTCGTCTTTTCCTTAGTTTTATGTTCAATATATTCCATAATCAAATAAGTAATAAATAAAAATGGAACTAATTTTATGCTATCTATGATAGCATCTAATAATATTTCTACCATCTTTTTTCTCCTTTTATCTTTCGTTTTTCTATCATATCACATATTGGAAAATTTTTCAACTCCATCAAATTTGAGACAGTGGGGACAGTACTTTTTTGTCTCATTTATGCCAAAAGAAAAATTAAAAAATTGCCAAAAAGACCTTCCCTTCTGGCAATTTTTAATCATCTTCTTCTACATCCACATCCATTATTATTGTTATTATTAGAATTTGGAATAATATTAATTCTCGCACTTAGTCCATCTGCATTAGTAATTTGATACGTACACCCTTCTCGATTTTGATTACATCCACAATTATTTGTTTCATTTACACTATTGCTAGTAGCTAACAAATTATTGCTGTTGCAAAAATCCATACAGTTGCATGCATTTTCTCTTCTACGCCTACGCCCACAACCACAGTCGCAATCACAGTCACAATCACAATCTCTTTCCATTCTATCTAAAATTTTTCTTATGATACAAGTTATGTATGCCGTAATAAAGCTAAGAATGGCGTATGCAATAGCAGCAATTAAGAAATTCAGGTTATTTACAATAAATGTAACAATCAAAAAGATTGCAAAAATAATGGCAGCAACCAAAATAGGACATTTTAAAATTCTTTGCAAAGCAATTGAAATGATAATAACAGCAATTGGTAGTGCAAAAAATATAAGTAAAATATTCATGGCTTCTCTCCTTTTCATTTTTACTATATTTTATGCATAATTTGCTGTTATTGTTAAAATAATAATTTTACATTTCATATTCTACTTTAACCAAGTATAACCCCTGTGGCTGTAATGTTTTTCCTGCTTTCTTCCTATCTTTGTCTTTTATGATATGAGGGATTTCTTCTGGTAATATGTTTCCTAATCCCACATCTACTAGCGTTCCTGCTATAATTCTTACCATATTGTATAAAAATCCATTTCCGGTTAATTCAATCCAGATCTTTTCATCTGGTCTTTCGATAATCTCTGCTTTATATATAGTTCGTACACTACTCTTTGAACTAGTACCACTTGCCTTAAAAGCTTTAAAATCATGTTCTCCTTCAAAATAGCTAATCGCTTGTTTCATTTTTTCTACATCTAGTTTCTTAGGAATATGTGTTTCGAGATTTCGATAGATAGCAGTTCCTACTTTAGAATTGTTAATCACATAACGATAGGTTTTTCTTTTACAAGATAATCTACTATGAAATCGTTCTTCTACTTCTTCTGCTGATTTAATTAAAATAGATTTTTTTAAATTACTATTAATTGCTATTGCAAATTTTTCAATTGGAATATTAGAATTGGTTTTAAAATTTGCTACTTGCCCGAAGTGCATGTACTCCACTGTCAGTTCTTCCTGAAGCAGAAAGTTCTACTTCTTCTCCTGTTATTCTTTCAATTGCTTTTTCTATTGTCCCTTGTATGTTTAGTTTATTGGGCTGTTTCTGCCATCCGATTAAATTCTTTCCCATCATACTCAATTACTAATTTTATATTTCTCATTTTATCACCCATATTAAAAAGTTTATTACATTTTTAAAGAAAAAATATAATAAACTTTTGTATTTTTATATTATTTATTTTCTTGGTTTTCTTCTTGTTTCTTTTCTTTTTTCATGCTCTCTCTTATCTTTTTTATGGTATCTTTTCTTTCTTTTCTTTCTGCTGTAAATCTCTTTGTTACTACATTACTAATTAATATTTTCTTTAAAACATCTTCTCTTACATCTGCAATTAGTGTTCCATCTTTTGCTACTGACATTTTACCAGTCTCTTCTGATACAATAACTACAATACTATCTGATTCTTTTGATATTCCTATTGCTGCTCTATGTCTTGTTCCTAGTTCTTTTGCAATATCTTTATCATCAGCCAATGGCAACACACATGCTGATGCTGCTATTTTGTTTCCAGATATAACAACTGCTCCATCATGTAACGGTGTTTTAGGCTCAAAAATATTAACTAATAATTGTGGCGATACTTCTGCATTCATTGGAATTCCTGTTGCAATGATATCTTGTATCTTGATATCTCTTTCAATTACAATTAGTGCTCCTGTCTTTGCTTTGGAAAGTTCTGTTGCTGCTATTACTATTTTATAAATATCTTCTTTGGTTTTGGTTGATACATCTTTATCAATTCCAAAAAACTTGGTTAATTTATTGGTTCCTAATTGTTCTAACCCTCTTCTTAATTCTGGTTGGAAAATAACAATAATAGCAATAACTCCTAAATTCATAATTCCTGTTAAAATCCAATTTAAAATCTTTAAATTAAACAATCCACTTGCCCAAGTAGCAATAATCAAAAGTGCAATTCCTTTGATTAATTGCCATGCTCTAGAACCTTTTACAATTTTAAAAAAACAATATAGCAAAAACATTACAATTGCTAAATCTAGTATTAGTGTTACTAACTCAAACGGATTTCCTTGTAATGATTTAATATAAGACATTATATTGTCTTTATAAAAATTTTCCCAATTCATTCCTAAATTTATTATCATTTATTTCTCCTCTTTTTATCCCATTAATGCGTATACAAGTGTAATTATTGTCCCCATCATCATTAAAATTGCTAAAATACCTGCCATAATCTTTACAAATACTTGCCCTTTATCATAATTTGATTTATGTTCTTTCTTTTTCATTTGATTTCATCCTTTCTGTTTTTCTTTCATTTTTTATTATATCATATCTTGTCAAATTTTCAATTCCTTTGACTTGATTTCTATAAATTTCTATTCTTTACATTTACTTTATAATCTCCCATATTGTCTTCTCTTGCTCTACTTTTTCTTTTGAAATCTTAATAATTTCTTTTAGTTTTTCCTTTGCTTCTTCTAACTTAGCTAATTCATTCGCATGAATATAGGCTAATGGCTCTCCTTTTTTTACTTCTTCTGCAACTTTTTTCGTCAATACAATTCCTACACTTGGGTCAATCACATCTTCCTTTTTCTCTCTACCAGCTCCTAATATTCCAGCTAGTTTTCCTACTTCTTTACTGTTGATTTCTTGTATATAGCCATCTTCTTCGTTATAAATAGCTTCTACAAATTTTGCTTTTGGTAATTTTTCAAGATTTTGAAGAAACGAAATCTCTCCTCCTTGTTGCTTTATCAGTGCTAAAAATTTTTGATAAGCTTCTCCATTTTCTATTTTTTCTAATAATTTCACTTTATTTTCTTCTAAATCTGGTCCTTTTCCTGCTAGGTAAATCATATAGCTTCCTAATTCTAATACTACTTGTTTCAAATCTTCTGGCATATTTCCTTTTAAGAAATTGACCGCTTCTATTACTTCTAAACTATTTCCTACCGCATATCCTAATGGTTCATTCATATTGGTTAATACACAAACTGTCTCTCTTTTAGCTAATTTTCCAATCTCTATCATGGCATTTGCCAATTTTCTAGCATCTTCTATGTTTTGCATAAAAGCACCTTTTCCAACTGTTACATCTAACACAATTTTTTGTGCTCCACTCGCAATTTTTTTACTCATAATACTAGAAGCGATTAATGGTATACTTTCTACACAAGAAATACTATCTCGTAAAGCATATAATTTTTTATCTGCTGGTGCTAAATTTAAAGTTTGAGAAATTAAACTTATACCAATTTCCTCTACATTTTTTACAAATTGCTCCATAGGGATAGCTGTTTGGTAACCTGGTATCGCCTCTAGTTTATCAATCGTCCCTCCTGTAAATCCTAATCCTCTTCCTGACATTTTAGCAACTGGTACACCAAAAGAACTAACCAATGGTAATAAGATTAATGAAACTTTATCTCCTACACCTCCAGTTGAATGTTTATCCACAATTACTTCTCCCAATGTGGATAAATCTAAGATTTCTCCTGAATGAGCCATAGCTAATGTTAAGTCTGTTGTTTCTTGGTCTGTCATTCCATTTAAAAAGATGGCCATAATTAAGGCTGCCGCTTGATAGTCTTTTACATTTCCATTCGTATATTCTGTTATAAAATATTCAATTTCTTCTTTCTTTAATTCTTGTCTCTCTCTTTTTTTCTCTATAATATCAATGATTCTCATTTTCTATCTCCTATTCTAAATATTAGATGTAAACACACGATTTCTCCATGCAATTAGACAAAATTTTTGGTAAAACTTCTTCTGTGGATTGGACATAATCCATACTCTTTTATTGCTGTAATATGTTTTGCTGTTCCATATCCTTTATGAGCACTAAAACCATATTGTGGATAGATTTCATCCCACTGTCTCATAATTCTATCCCTTGTTACTTTTGCTATAATAGAAGCTGCTGCTATGTTATAGCATTTGGCATCTCCTTTAATAATAGAATTATAAGGAATTCCTTTGGTATTAATATGAGTTAATGCATCTACTACAATTAAATCTGGCTCTACATCTAACTCTTCCACCACCTTCGTAACGCCTTGTTTGGTTGCATTTAAAATATTGATTTCATCAATAATATCTTGTCCTATGATAGCAACAGAATAACTAATTGCTTCTTCTAAAATGAGATCATACAATTTTTCTCTTTTCTTTTCTGATACTTTTTTAGAGTCATTAACCCCTTCTATCATAGAATCTTGTGGCATAATAACTCCTGCTACAACTACAGGCCCAGCTAAAGGACCTCTTCCAGCTTCATCAATTCCACATATATTTTGAAATCCTTTTTGGTATAAATCTTTTTCTATTTCTTTTAATCTAGTTAATCTTTCTAGCTCTTTTTCTTTCATTTTTAATCTCATTTCTCCTTTGGGCACAACTTTCCCTACTCTTCTATTTGGTCGATCTCTGTTAAAGAATATTTTTCTTGATATCCTTCCAAATTATAGATTTCAACACTTACATCTTTTTCATTAAATTTAATTAAATATTGTTCCTCGTCTTGTAACTTTTCTAATCCCCATCTTACTTTTGCTTCTGGTGTTAAATAATAACAAGCACTTGCATCTGTTATCCCTAATTTTTCTGGCAACTCTTGTGCTGGCCTTAACTTTTCTGTATCCTCATAAATTTCTTTTCTAACATTTACTGTTTTTTCATTTTTTTCTTCTTCCGTTCCTATTCCTATTTTAAAATTTGCTTCTTCTACATATTCTCTTGCTTTGGCTTGAATTAAAAGCATATTGGTTTTTAGCTCTTCCAATTTCGCTTTTTTTATAATATCTTTTCCACTATAAATACTAATTCCTGCTAATATTGTTAATATAATAATTGTTATAACTAAGCTAATTAGTGTAATTCCGTTTGTTTTGTTCTTCATATTTATCATCCTTTACTTTTTTTCTACATTATATCTTGTTATTTTTTTATTTTCAATACAAAGACAATTTTTTTTCACACAAATTTCACAAAGGTCTTGTATGATATGTATAAAATAGGTTATTATATTAATAATTATTAAATTTAGGAGGTTTTAACAAAATGGAAGAAAATGAAAAGAAAAATGAAAAAGTACAAAACTTCAAAACCGTTCAAAACCCTAATACATATAAAACGGTTTATCAAAATGAAACAAAGCCAAAAGCAAAAGTTGGATTTGGAAAAAGTGTTTTATTGCCTTTTCTTAGTGGAGCAATTGGATGTGTAGTAGTTCTTGGAACTTGTTTTGGGGTTCCCTCTATTCGTTCTAAATTATTTAATCTTCCTACTAACACAGAAAATATTACGAACTCTCAAAATAGTGGATATGTAAGTCAAACTTCATTATCTAATTATTCTGATACTGCTATTTTTTCTGCCAACAAAGTTTTACCATCTATTGTAGGAATTGAAGTAGAATATAATGTAAATTCTCTTATTTCTATGTTTGGAAGACAAGCACAAACAAATACTGCTAAAGCAAGTGGTTCTGGAATCATCATCAGTGATGATGGTTATATTCTAACTAATAATCACATTGTAGCTACAAGTTCTTCTGAATCTTATTATGAAGTATCTGAAGCTACTAAAGTAACTGTTACCTTATTTAATGATGAAACAACTTATGAAGCTAAAATTATAGGAAAAGATGAACAAACTGACTTAGCAGTTATTAAAATTGAAAAAACAGGACTTTCTAAGGCTGAATTTGCTGATTCAGATAACATTAAAGTTGGTGAATTTGCTATGGCTGTTGGTAATCCTCTTGGTATGCAAAGTAGTATCACTTGTGGTGTTATTAGTGCAGTAAACCGAGAAGTAACTGATTCTGATGGAAAAAAATTCACCTTAATTCAAACCGATGCTGCTATCAACTCTGGTAACAGCGGTGGTGCTTTGGTTAATAGCGAAGGAAAAGTAATTGGTATTAATACTTTAAAACTTTCTGGAACAGGAATTGAAGGTATGGGATTTGCTATTCCTATTAATGCAACAACTGATATTACTTCTCAATTAATTCAATATAGCAAAGTAAAAAGACCTTATATTGGAATTTCTGGTATGGATTTAACAGAAAATACTGCAAAGGCTAACAATTTAGTAGTTGGTATCTATGTAAAATCAATTGAAGATTTTTCTGCTGGTGAAAAAGCTGGTATTAAAATTGGTGATGTAATTATTGAAGCTGATGGTAAGAAAATTACAAAAATGGATGAATTAAATGAAATCAAAAATTCTCATAAAATTGGCGATGAAATGAAAATTAAAGTAAATCGCAATGGACAAGAAAAAGATTTAACCATTACTTTAGGTGAACAACCTTAGTTTATTGATAAATTGAATTGTACAAGGGAAAACCCCTGTTGCAGTACACTGCAACAAGGGGGTTTTTTACTTCTGATGAAGAGTTGGCAGATAGGAATAAATCACTACCTTGCCTTCTGTTTCTGTCAAAATCCATCCGGCCCGCACCAGCTCTTGTCTCAGCCTGAAATCCATCTCCTGTATTGAAGTCATTCCCTCAATCGGCTCCGACTCAGTTAATTTTTCAATCTTGGCATCAAGAGTCCTCTCCAAGGTTCTTCTCTGCCGTTTGATATCCTCTGTTTCCTCACGGAGCGGAATAGCATTTCCAGCGGAATCTTCCATCTGTGAAATTGGTTTTGGATTTGACTGACGCTCTACAGCATTAACCATATATGGTATGATTAACTGCTCTTCTTCTTCATTTGCTAATGCATACGCCCGCTGATAAAAATCTACTGTTGTTTTAAACATATAATTTTCCCTTGGTCGTTACTATTCTTCACGACCTTTCCTTTAATGTATTTAGACAGCATTTCGCTATCTATACTTCTATTTTACCATATTTCACATAATTTTTCAAGTTTTGAGACAAAGGGGGACAGGTCTTAACTGTGTCATTTTATATTTTTAGTAAAAATTGTTTTATTTAAGAAAAAAATGAGACAGTTAAGACCTGTCCCCCTTTGTCTCAAAAAAGCCGACTCAATTTATGAGTCGGCTTTTTGAAGAAAAAACTATTTTTTATTATTCTTCATCGTCTTCATTGTCGTGTTCTGCTTCATCAGAAGCTTCTTCGACTTCTTCGCCTGATGCTTCACCATCTTCTACAAAGAAGGCATCTTCCAAAAGCTCATCTGCTGACAAAAACTTTTTGCTAACTAACCACGCAGTAATTCCTGCAAAGGCTGTCGGCATCAGCTTTTTCATCACGTTGATTACCTGGGACAAAAAGCTCTGCATCTGGTTGGTGAAAGCCGATGTTTTACTATCGTCTGTATCGTCTTTTACGCCAACCACCTTTTTACCATATAAAAGCACACATACTCCTACAATGGCTGCCAGGAGAGCGAATTTTTTTGCTTTCTGCATCTCTTCTTCATCTTCAAAGTCGATGTGCAGTTTGTCTGCTAAGAAAAGCTTTACAATCTCAGAATAGACTTCCGCCTTAGAAGAAACGTCTCCCGCCAAATCGCCTGCTTTTTCCTTTACTGTTTCAAACCATGCAGGTTTCTGCGTCATGATATAAACTATGATAACAGAAACTGCGACAGGGAGTAATGCTTCCGTTTTGGGCTGGATAAAACCAAATTTGTTTTTAACTCCTTCTAATTTCTCCAAGCCATCCTCTACCTGCTCCGTTGAGATCTCTTTCGGATCTGTGTTCTTATAAATCGCCGAAACAGCTTTCATAGCAGCATAAGCTCCTACCGTTATTTTTCCCCACTGCATTAAATGACTCAGTGATTTTTTGTCTTTTAAGCTGTCAAAGGCAAAGCCTAAGTTTTTAGTGCTGAATTTTTCGATGTTCTTTACCGTGATTCCTGAATTTTTAGAATTCAAAATCCGGTAGGCTGCATAGATGGTAACAACCGGAACGGCCCACTTTAAAGTAGGTTTGTATTTGCCTGCCCATTCTTTTGCAATCTGCACGTTTTCCTCTGGGCTGTGTTTGTATAACTGGTCCCAAATTGTTGTTGCTTTTTTCATAATAGAATCCTCCTTTTTGTCTTTACCTTTCTGATTTTTGCCTACAATTGCAAAATATTCATCTTCATCAAACTCGAAACCGAATGGAATAATGACTTTATGTCTATCGCCTTCGTCACTTTGTATGCATGCTATACATACATCAGTAGCCCAACAGTCAGAGCAGTCTTTACATTTCCCTAGAGTAGACGATGTAATAACTTCTACATGAAAAGTTACGCGAGGTTTAGATGAACTTTCTACGATGTCTTTGATTAGAATTGAACCTTCTATCTTATTTATACGTCCGCAGACAGACGGCACTTCATAATAGCAAAAATCATCTTCAAAATAGAATGCTATCTCGTCAGTAGCCATATGATTATGAGAGAAGTATAGACTTGTTGTACACCAAGCATTATCATAATATCCTAAGGACATACCTTTCCAAGGATGCCATTCTCCACAATAGGGACATCTGTACCGTTTTGGAGTTAACTTCAAAAGTTCTGGTCGCATAAAAAACCTCCTTTTAATTATTGCTTTCGTTAATAGTTACAGTTTTTTCTCCTTTCTTAATTGTGTATTTACACTAAATACCACTATTATATTACCACAAATTCACATAAAGGTCAATCGCTATAGAGAAAAATGAGACAAAGGGCACAGTCCTAGATTTGAGACAAGGGGGACAGGTCTTAACTGTCTCATTTTTTTAAATAAAATAATTTTCACTAAAAATATAAAATGAGACAGTTAAGACCTGTCCCCCTTGTCTCAAATCTAGGACTGTCCCCATTTGTCTCATTTTTTATCAACTGTAACTTCTTTTTTCAAATCTTGTTTATCAATAAAACCTTTTTGGTATAAATCTTTTACATACATAATAAAAGAGAAGATAGTTGCAATTAATGCCAAGGCAAAAATAGTTAAATCAATTTGTTCCCAAATACCAGTAAGCCCATATTGCTTTAGTAAAAGAGATATCACAATAGCAAAATATAATAATACAGTAGCAAGTTTTCCATACCAACGGCTATAAACAACAACATCTTTTCCATAAAGGAAAGAAGCACCACATATCATAATAAACTCTTTAAAGAAAACAACTAGCAAAATCCAAATTGGTATAATATCAGTTAACACAAGAGAAGCAAGAGTAGAAATTTGGGTTAATTTATCTGCTAAAGGGTCCATTAATTTTCCAAAATTGGAAACCAGATTAAATTTTCTGGCAATAAAGCCATCGGCAATATCGGTGATAGCAGATAAAGTAAAAAATACAAAAGCTAAGATATAGTTACCAGTGAAAATATAAAATATTATAACTGGTATTAATAAAAGTCGAACGACTGTTAAGATATTTGGTACATGTTTTAACATAATTTTCTCCTATTTTATTTCAAATTTCAATTTATCATTCTTTAGATTAACAGTAACAGTTTTTCCATCTAATAATTCACCACGTAAAATCATTTCAGAAAGTTCATCATCAAGATAACGTTGAATAGCCCTTCTTAAAGGTCTAGCACCAAACTTAACATCAGTTCCTTTTTCTAAAATAAAGTTTTTAGCGGTTTTACTAATTTCAATTGTAATGTCTTTTTCTTTTAAAGCATTTACAGTATCTTTTAACATTAAATCAACAATTTGCATTAATTGTTCTTTGGTTAAACTATCAAATGCTACAATTTCATCTACTCTGTTTAAGAATTCTGGGCGGAAAACATCTTTTAAGCTGTCCATTACTTTATTCTTGTTAATGGTTTGCCCACCAAATCCAATAGAATTGTTATTTAAGTGAGAACCTGCATTAGAAGTCATAATGATAATAGTATTAGAAAAGCTAACACTGTTTCCTTGGCTATCGGTTAATTTTCCATCATCTAATACTTGAAGCAAGATGTTAAATACATCTGGATGTGCTTTTTCAATTTCATCTAATAAAATAATAGAATACGGTTTTCTTTTTACTTTATCGGTTAGTTGTCCAGCATCATCATAACCTACATACCCTGGAGGAGCACCAATTAGTTTAGAAGTAGAATGACTTTCCATGTATTCAGACATGTCTACTCGAATGATGGCATCTTCACTACCAAACATTTCAAAAGCAAGCGATTTAGCAAGTTCGGTTTTTCCCACACCAGTAGGTCCAACAAAGATAAAAGATGGTGGTCTTTTTGTACTTTGTAGTCCAGCACGATTTCTACGAATTGCTCTGGCAACACTATTAACAGCTTCTTCTTGACCAATTACTCTTTTATGAAGATTGGTTTCTAAGTTCAATAATTTTTGTGTTTCTGCTTCTGTTATTTTTTTGACTGGTATTTTTGTCCAGCTTTCAATTACATTAGCAATATCTTGAACTGTAATTTGTTTTAATTTCATTTTGCTATTTAATTTATCGATCTGTTCCATTAATTGACATTCACGTGTTTTTAAGTCAGCAGCCCTTTGGTAATCTTCTGTTGAATCTGCCGCAATGACTTCTTCTTTTTCAGTCTGTACTTGTGTTAACTCTTGTTTCAACATTTCTAGTTTATATAAATCTTTATTTTCTAAGTTAATTCTAGAGCAAGCTTCATCTAAAATATCGATAGCTTTATCTGGCAAAAATCTATCATGAATGTATTTTTCAGACATAATCACAACTTGACGAATGACATCAGAAGAAATTTTTACTTTGTGATATTCTTCGTAATATTTTTTAATTCCTTCTAATATACCGATAGAATCGTCAATATTAGGTTCTTCTACTAATACTTGTTGAAATCTTCTTTCTAAAGCAGAGTCTTTTTCAATATATTTTCTATATTCTTTTAAGGTGGTAGTACCGATTAATTGGATTTCTCCATTGGACAATGCAGGTTTTAAAATATTAGCAGCATTCATAGAATGTTCACCATCACCTGCACCAATAATATTATGAATTTCGTCAATAACTAGAATAATATTTCCATATTCTCTACATTCATCAATAATACCCTTCATTCTTGACTCGAATTGCCCTCTAAATTGAGTTCCAGCAATCACAGCTGTCATATCTAGTAAATAAACTTCTTTATTTAAAAGTTTTGCTGGTACATTTTGATTGGCAATTTTTATGGCTAATCCTTGTGCAATCGCTGTTTTTCCAACGCCTGGCTCTCCAATTAGACAAGGATTATTTTTAGAACGTCTATTTAAAATCTGAACAATTCTTTGGATTTCTTTATCTCTGCCAATAACAATATCAATTTCGTTATTTTTAGCTTTATTTGTTAAGTTAGTTCCATAAGTATCTAAAAACTTTTTCTTTTTACTTTGTTTTGGATTTTTCTTTTTTTCGACTTTTACTTTTTTTCTTCCCATACTTGGTTCTTCTTGTCCTTCTTTATGCGATTGACCATTAAACATATTAGAAAAAATAGAACCAAGGGGAATAGCTGCCCCTGCTATTTTAGGACCATCTTCATCGCCATTTAAATCAGTATTTTCGAAAGTGATAGCCCCTTCTATATTTTCGATATCTTCTAAATTAATATTTTCAGCTAGATCTTTAAAAATTGTTTCAAACTGTTTTGTCATATCGGATAAGTTAACATTGTCTTTTGATAAGATATCATTTTGTTTGGCTAATACTTCATTAGGATTAATTCCTTTTTTCTTAGCACAGTTGTAACAGTAACCTTCCATAGACTCCTTCCCGTTTTCTATTTTTTTATAAAAAAGTATCGCTGGATTTTCATTACATTCTGAACATAACATATATTTTTAATTCCTCATTTCTGTTTAAATTTAATCTATAATATCATATCGCAAAAATGCTAAATAGTCAATGTTTATAAGGATTTTTTAAAATTTTAAGAAATATAAAATAAAAAAATAATAATTTACAAATAAGTAAAAAAATAAACTTGTTGAATTGTAGATAAATTGATTGATAAAAAAGAGAAGCAGTGTTATAATAAATAAAAAAATAGAAAAAGGGAGTCAAAATGAAAGTAGTATTACCAGAAGACAAAGTGTTTAACAAAAGACAAATAGCAGTGTATGTAACGATTATACTTGTATGTATTGTTTCTCTTATCATTGCTTCTTATGTTCAATTTTATGCGAGAGTGGATTTTGGAAGAATATTTGGAATGGAAAAAGAATCGAAGATAGGAAATAAAACAGAAGAAGAAATTGAATTATTAAAAGCAGAATTTGAAGAAATATTTGATAATCAAATAAAAAATGAAGAAGACCATGAAAATAAGAAAAAACAAAAAAATAAACCACTTGTTTATACAAAAACAGAGAAGAAAGAAAACAAAGAAAATAGTTATGATGTAGAAGTTTCTATTCCTTATATTAATATTGATAATGCTATTGCAGAAAGATATAATAAAGAAATAGAAGATTTTGAACAGAAAGTTGATAATATTCTAAAGAGTGAAAATAAAAATACTATCTATACAGTAGATTATACAGCAAATGTAAAAGAAGGAATCTTATCTTTGATGATTCGTTCCAATCTAAAAGAAGGAGCTAGTGCACAAAGAGTAATTATTCAAACCTATAACTATGACTTAAGAAATAATAAGAAAATTAGCTTAGATGAAGTACTACGAGTAGAGAATTTAGATAAGGCTGAAATAGAAAATAAAATCAAAAAAGAAATTGAAATAGCACAAAAGAAAGTAGATGATTTGAAAAATCTAGGTTATAGTATTTTTAGTAGAGATACAGGAAGTGATAGATATCGTGTTATGAATTCTAAAGAATTTTATTTAACAGAAAATACGTTATATATTATTTATGCATATGGAAACGATACTTTTACAAGTGAAATAGATTTAGTTATTATTTAACAAAAGAAGCATATGGAAAGGATCACCTATTCATATGCTTCTTTTTTGAAAATAAAAGGGGATGTTTTTTATTTTAAGTCAGGAATCTCTTACTGACTATGGAAGTATTTTAACAAGCAAATTTGTCCATTGTGTGAACTACAGGTGAAAACTTATGTCACCAATGTATATATTAATTCAACATCTATTCCAATTTTTTCTATAAAAGAGTTGAATTTTATGTAAAATTGTGGTAACATAATGGTGGTATTTAGTGTAAATACACAATTAAGAAAGGAGAAAAAACTGTAACTATTAACGAAAGCAATAATTAAAAGGAGGTTTTTTATGAGACCAGAACTTCTGAAGTTAAGACCAAAACGGTACAGATGTCCCTATTGTGGAGAATGGCATCCTTGGGAAGGTAAGCACTTAGAATATTACGATAGCGCTTGGTGTACAAGAACGCAAGACTACGACCATTTCTTTATGTATACTTCACCTGTATCATTCTATTTTGAGGATGGTTATTGTTATTATGAAGTGCCATCTACCTGCGGTCGTATGCATGATATAAAAGGTAAAATTGCAATCAAAGACATCATAGAAAGTTCATCTGAACCTCGTGTAAACTTTTTTGTAAAAGTTACTACATCGTCTACTCTGGGGAAATATGAAGACTGTTCTGGATGTCGGGCTAATGAGGTATGTATAGAATGCATACAAGGTGACAAAGGCAACGGACATAATATCAAAATGCCATTCGGTTTCGAGTTTGATAAACAAGAGTATTATGCAATTGTAGGCAAAAATCAGAAAGGTAAAGACAAAAAGGAGGATTCTATTATGAAAAAAGCAACAACAATTTGGGACCAGTTATACAAACACAGCCCAGAGGAAAACGTGCAGATTGCAAAAGAATGGGCAGGCAAATACAAACCTACTTTAAAGTGGGCCGTTCCGGTTGTTACCATCTATGCAGCCTACCGGATTTTGAATTCTAAAAATTCAGGAATCACGGTAAAGAACATCGAAAAATTCAGCACTAAAAACTTAGGCTTTGCCTTTGACAGCTTAAAAGACAAAAAATC
Organism: uncultured Clostridium sp.; assembly: GCA_946565805.1. Lineage (GTDB taxonomy): Bacteria > Bacillota > Clostridia > TANB77 > CAG-508 > CAG-269. The sequence goes on along the minus strand of CAMNWO010000007.1, from coordinate 14,534 downwards.
ACTGAGTCATTTAATGCAGTGGGGAAAAATAACGGTAGGAGCTTATGCTGCTATGAAAGCTGTTTCGGCGATTTATAAGAACACAGATCCGAAAGAGATCTCAACGGAGCAGGTAGAGGATGGCTTGGAGAAATTAGAAGGAGTTAAAAACAAATTTGGTTTTATCCAGCCCAAAACGGAAGCATTACTCCCTGTCGCAGTTTCTGTTATCATAGTTTATATCATGACGCAGAAACCTGCATGGTTTGAAACAGTAAAGGAAAAAGCAGGCGATTTGGCGGGAGACCTTTCTTCTAAGGCGGAAGTCTATTCTGAGATTGTAAAGCTTTTCTTGGCAGACAAACTGCACATTAACTTGGACGATGAAGAAGAGAAGCAGAAAGCTAAAAAATTTGCCTTCCTGGCAGTCATTATAGGAGTATGTGTACTTTTATATGGCAAAAAGGTGATTGGCGTAAAAGACGATACAGATGATAGTAAAACATCGGCTTTCACTGATCAGATGCAGAGCTTTTTGTCTCAGGTAATCAACGTGATGAAAAAGCTGATGCCGACAGCCTTTGCAGGAATTACTGCGTGGTTAGTTAGCAAAAAGTTTTTGTCAGCAGATGAGCTTTTGGAAGATGCCTTCTTTGTAGAAGATGGTGAAGCATCAGGCGAAGAAGTCGAAGAAGCTTCTGATGAAGCAGAACACGACAATGAAGACGATGAAGAATAATAAAAAATAGTTTTTTCTTCAAAAAGCCGACTCATAAATTGAGTCGGCTTTTTTGAGACAAAGGGGGACAGGTCTTAACTGTCTCATTTTTTCTTAAATAAAATAATTTTTACTAAAAATATAAAATGAGACAGTTAAGACCTGTCCCCTTTGTCTCATTCGTAATCTTCAATTAATTGGTTCAACATCTGTTTTCCATTTACTTGAATTCCGTTTTTCATATTAATTTTATCTGTTTCTGGTAAATATTCTGTAGTTATTGCTGTTTCTTCTAATTCTTTTTGTGTACCATCCTCTAGAATTTCATAAATGACAACTTGTCCCTCTTTATCTTTTACCATGTAATGTTCTCCACATATTCCCTCTTTTTCTTGATATAAGGTAACATTGTTGCTTTCAAAACTTTTGATTTCATAGTCTGGATATTTTTCGGCTAATTCTTGTTTACTTAAATTTACTAAATTCTGTGGCAAATTAGCATATTCTTTTTTAGTATGACCGCATTTTGAAAAATAAGTTTCTATCTTTAATGAACAATTAGGAGATGTCTTTTCTTCTTGTGTATTAGCCTTTACTGTATCTTCCTTTTCCATTTGTTCATATTCATCGGTACACTCATCTAATATTTCTTCTTCTGCTATTTGCACTCCACTTTTCTCATTTTCCACTCTTTGTTTTGGCGTAAATATAGCAATTGCTGTAAATATAGCAGCTATTACTGTCATAATAGCAATTAAACTTATTATTGTTTTATTCATAAATTTAACTCTCCTTCTTTCTATTTTCTAGTAGTATTTACAAGGTTTGTTAAATTTATACAAAATATGGATATAGAAAAACTATATCCATATTCCTGATAACTTTAGAATACTAATTTTCGAATTGCCTGTGCAATCTCTTTTTTTGTCTGACATTCTGTTACAATTCCATTTTCTCCTACTATCATAGCCCAGTGTTTTCCCCCTCCAATTTTCGACAAGTCATTGGCTACAATATAATCTGCCCTATTTTTTTGTCTTAACTTCGTAGCTACTTTTAACAGTTCCTCTTTTTCTACTCCATCTAGTAATTTAAACCCAACTAGTTTAGTATCTGGTGCTAATTCTTTTATAAGACCAATTACTTTTGGAGTAAGTGTAAACATTGTCATTAAATGAGGCTCATAAGATGACATCTTTCCGCTATTATCTGCAACTGTTCGTGGATTTTCAAAAATTCCCATAAGTCTTTCTTTGGTTATTTCTTCTTTACGATTTTCTTGAATCGTATCCCAAATTTCGTCTACTAGCTCTTCTGCTCTTATCGAATATTTTCCTGCATAATCCCCTACTGCTGCTGAATGAACTATCATATCTATCTTATTTTCGCTGAAAATGTCTTTCAGAGCGTCCATCAAATCTTGTGTTGTCTCAATTGTTACATATTCGATTTTTTCGCTTTCTACACGAGGCTTATAGGTTAACTTAGTTGAAATAAAAAACATTTTTTCAATTTCTTCCTCTTTTTCTTCCAAAAAAGTTTCTGCAAATACAGAACCTAATGCCCCAGTTGACATGTTTGTAATCTTCATAACAGCATCAATTCTCTCATTTGTTGGACCAGATGTGATAATAATTTTTTTCTTCATTTTTGTTTCCTCCTTAATGTTTGTTTTCTGCAAGTTATCTGTTTTCTTTGCTATGGTAATTAATTAGTTAACCATATTTTACACTCCTTTCTTTTTTCTACTTGAATTATATCGAAAAACTTGCTATAATTCAAATACATAATAGTAATACTTATTATGAACGGAGGTTATAGTGAATGAATATAAATTTTGAAGCATATAAAATTTTTTACTATGTAGCTATCTATCGGAAATATTAGTAAAGCAGCTAATTTCCTCTACATTTCTCAACCTGCTATCTCAAAATCAATAAAAAAATTAGAAGAAGAGTTGGGAATTACTCTTTTTTATCGAACACCTAAAGGTGTTACCTTAACAGAAAATGGCAGTGTCTTTTTCGAATTTATTAAAAATGGGGTCGAAAGTTTTTTAAATGGAGAACATAGACTAACATCCCTTAATAATTTAGAAACAGGAATTCTTAGAATAGGAGCCAGTACTACCATAACTAAATATTTTTTACTTCCTTTTATTGAAGAATTTCATAAAACTTACCCAAAAATTGAAATTTCTATTAACAATCATTTAACTAGTCATCTAATTTCTGATTTAAAAAAAGGAAACCTAGACTTTTTAATTGTTAACCTTCCTATGAAACTTGATAACAGCTTACAGGTAAGACCTTGCGCCACACTTCATGACTGCTTTGCCGGAAATCTAGAATATAAAAATCAAATAAGAAAGCCTCTTTCTTTGAAAGATTTAGTTACAAATTATCCCATTATTGCTCAAAAAGAACCATCTAATACCAGAACATTTTTGAATTCTTTTATGACTTCTCATGAACTCGATTTTCATCCTCAATTTGATGTAGTAAGCTATAGTTTAGTAAAAGATTTTGCTAAAATAGGAATGGGAATTTCCTATCTTACAAAAGAATTTTCAAAATCCGAATTACAGAATAAAGAACTATTTCCTATTCCTATAGAAGAAAAAATTCCTACTAGACAACTTCGGCTTGATAACTCCAAAATCTACAATAACACCACTGGCAGCTCAAAAGCTAATTGATATGGTTATTACTCATAGGTAAATCTAACAAAATTTACCTTTTTTCTTGTTTTCTTATGTAAACCGTGGTATAATAAGAATGCAACTAAAACTTATGGTTGGATAGAAAAAAATACTTTTATCCACAATAAGCTAAAACTTACATTCTAAAACCTAAGGAGGACACAACATGAAACAAATTATCACCAGTCTTTTAGAAAATGACATGTACAAGTTCAGTATGGGACAGGCTATTTACTTTCTGTTTCCCGATTATAAAACCACTTGGACTTTTAAGTGTCGCAACAAGAACGTACGGTTCACAGCAGAAATGGTAAAAGAAATCAAGCAGCAGATCAAAGCTTATTGTAAGCTCCGCTTCACAGAAGAAGAACTTACCTATCTTGATACCATTGCGTGGATTCGTGGCTCTTATGTCGATTTTCTTCGGCTTTGGCAACCTCGTTATGAAGATTTCGAGATTTCCAGCAATGCAGAGTGTGGCCTTTCCATTGAAGCCAAGGGTACATGGCTCAATACTTCCATGTACGAAATTCCGGTGCTTGCCATCGTAAATGAAGTCTACTTCCGGATGAATTACAATTACGATGAATTATTAGCATCCTTCCAGAAGAAATTAGAGCTTAAAACCCTGTCCCTTATTAATGGTACCTATGACATTGGAACCTTTAGCGAGTTTGGTCTTCGGCGGCGTCTTTCTGGTGAAGCACAAGATTTGGCAGTAAAAATGCTATGTGAAAACAACTTCAAATATCACAACTCTCGATGTGTAGGCACCTCCAATGTATATCTTGCCAAAAAACATAATGTAACTCCAGTCGGCACAATGGCTCATGAGTGGATTATGTGTGTTGGCCAGGGCAACCATAAACACAATCCGGCATATTCTAACTGGTATTCGATGGAAGCTTGGGTAAAAGTATATGGTGTACTAAATGGTACTGCTCTAACAGATGCCATTACAACCGATTGCTTCCTTAAGGATTTTCAGTTAACCTATGCAACGCTATTTAGTGGTGTTCGTCATGATAGCGGAGATCCGTATGAGTGGGGTGAGAAGATGATTGCTCACTACACCGGCTTAGGGATTAATGCCTCTTCAAAAACATTACTGTTTAGCGACAGTCTTGACTTCGAAAGAGCACATAATCTGCATGCCTATTTCGACGGTCGTGCAAAGGTGGCGTTTGGCATTGGCACATATTTATCTAATGATACCTGTGTCGAGCCTTTAAACATCGTAATGAAAACCACCTCTTGCAATGGGCAGGATGTCGCAAAGATTTCTGACACTTCTGGTAAAGGAATGTGTAAAAATCCGGAATATGAAAAATATTTGCAGAAAACCATCAACTGGCGCATGGCACACGAAAAATAAGTTTTAGCAATCTGGCGGAATTCTTAAATAAATTCCGCCATTTTCTTATTTCTCGTATTCATTTCTCATCTTATGAATATTAATTCTCCCCTTTCTATTTACTCTTATTGTAATTTCCCCATTCAAATCTGTTCTATATATTTTACTTTTACAACCGTTCCAATCTTTCCAGCACTTCCAAATTTGGATGTCCAAATGTATTATTCTTCCCCACACCCATAAGTGCAAACTTAGGTTTTGCCACTTCTAAAAAAGCTTGGCTTGAAGATGTTTTCGAACCGATGATGAGCCACTTTTAAAATATCAACCTTTAAATTTCTTTTTGATTTCTTCTCTTCTAACATTTGTTTTTCAGTAATTTCCTCAACATCCCCTGTAAATAACATGGAAAATGAAATATAATTTAGCTTTATTACTATAGAATTGTTATTCAAAATATTCTCACTAATTAGCTCTTCTTTCGGCCATAAAATATCAAAATAAATTCCTTTTTCAATGTTAATTTTATCTCCTTTTTTTACCACTAAAACATTTATTTTTTTCTGTTTTACAATTTCTTTAAACTCCAAATATTGTTTTGAGGTCTCTCCTTGTTTAGAAATGACTACATTTTTCACCTGCAGTTCTTTCATGATACTTAATAATCCGTCCAACATGATCTTGGTCAAAATGACTAATTATCACATAATCTATCTTGGTATATCCTCTATCCAATAAGTAAGGTAACAGCGTTTGCTTACCAACATCAAATTCTTTGCTTAAACTTCCTCCTCCATCTACTAAAATTGTTTTTCTCTGAGGGGTTACAATAAAAGTGCAGTCCCCTTGTCCTACATCAACAAAATAAATTTCTAAATTTCCTGGTAAAAATTTGAATAACATTACAATTAATAAAATTACGCTCATTCGCTTTCTAAATTTTCCCTTTTTGAGGCGAAATTGATAACGAAATAAAGCAATCAAATTTTTTACTCTTCTTTGTGTTGGACTTAAATAATGCAAATGATAGATTTTATAAATCTGTTGTAATAGGAATATACTGATAAAGTAGAATAAAATACTTGGAATACCTGGTGTTGCTATATAAATTTTGGCAAGTGGTAATTGACTAAACTTAGAAATCTCTTCTAAAATACCTATTCCCAGTTGTAATGGAACAGCAAACGCTTTTAGCATTAAACTTAAAAATCCAATTATCATAATAGGTCCAATAATAAAACTTACTAATAAATTCGTAATTAAAAAATAAATTCCTATTATGTTAAAGTGATACAGCAAAATAGGCAATATCGCAATTTGTACCGATAAGCTGACAGCTAACATTTCTTTTAATTTTTCGTTTTTTATAAAATTTAAAATTCTTAAGAAAGTGATACGAAATAAAATAATTCCAAGGGTTCCTATATAGGATAATTGCAATCCTACACTAAAAATTAGAAATGGATTATAAATCAAAATTCCTAGCAAAGAAATAGCCAGAGCATTCCAAGTATCTTTTTTTCGATAAATCAGACCCGCTACCATCGTTAAAACTGTTAGTGTTACAGCTCGTACAATAGAAGGTGAAAAGCCTGTTATTAACGTATAAAAGACTAGTAGACTAATCGTAATCATTTTAGTTTTTCTTTTTCCTAAAAATTTTTGGCATAAAGTTTGAATTCCAATCGCAATATACCCTACATGCATCCCAGATATTGCTAAAATGTGAGAAATATTTGAAATGCGAAAATTTTCCTTTGTCTCTTCTTCTATTTGGGTAGTATCTCCTAATAACAATCCTTTTACAATACCTGCTTTTCCCTTTTCTAAATTATCTTCTATCTTTTTCTTTAAGCTTACATTTATATCATTTGCTATTTGTTTGATAGGATTTAATTGTCTTTTAGCTAGTACTTTTACTTGTCCTACTTTTATTTTTCCTATTACTTTTTGGGTTCTTAAATATTGTTTTTCATCATAACCACCATAATTTCTCTTTTCTTGTGGTTTTATATATTTTCCTTGTAACTGTATCTTATCACCATATTCTAGTTCTTTTTCATTTTTCTTGACTTGAATGTAAAGATAAAAAGGTTTTGAATTTAATAATTTTACTTGATATAAATCATAATATTGTTTTTCTTTCTTTTGACTAACTACAATTGCTTTACTTTGTAGATTTTCTCTTTCTTGATACGTATTTTCATATTGATAAATTTGATGATGAATGATTCCATTGGAAACAAGAGAAAAAATAATGAGAATAAAAATTACTTTTTTGTCAAAAATTAGTTTTAAATATCTGCTATATCGGTAAATCGATAATAATTTAAATTTTCGTTTTTTGTGATTTCTAGCAAACTTTTTTATGATAAAATAAATTGCCAATAACAGAATATAGCAAAGGACCATACTAATTGAAAAGTATAGTCCCCATAATATACCTATGATATATCCTATAACGGCAATTAAAATTGGTCTTTGTTTCATAATCCTCCTTTAATTGCTTTTTTTACATAACTCTTCTTGCTCCTACATAGTTGTTGTTATAATATCCCGAATTAATAGTATCTGTAGTAACTCCTCTTGAAGGATTGGCAGCATGCACCATCATTCCTCCACCAATATAGATTCCCACATGATTAATGCCTGATTTTCCAAACATAACTAAGTCTCCTGGTTGTAAATTACCTCTATTAACAGCTACACCATTACTATATTGTCCTGCTGCTGTTCTATTTAGACTTACCCCATGTTGTCTATATACATAAGAGGTAAATCCAGAACAGTCAAATCCACTTGGTGAACTTCCCCCATATACATATTTACAACCAATATATTGTTTTGCTGTTGCAACTGCTGTACTTCCTTTTCCTGATGGTGCTGGTGCAGTTGAGGTAGTTGATGTTTCTTTTGCCTTTTCTGGTGTTCTAGGTTGTGTTGAACTTCTAGATGTCTCTTGTTTTTTGGTAGATAATAAGGATGATAAAATATATCCATCTTTTCCACTTACTTTTACTTGACTCCATCCATTTACTTCTGCTATTACTTGTACTGCTGTATTAACTGGTAAATTTGCTATTATCTCAGCTGAAGTGCTAGCTTCTTTTCTTACATTAATGCTAGTTGTATTAACATATAATGTTTTGCTAACTTGTTTTACTTCTTCTTTTTTAGGTTCTTCTGGTTGTTCTTGTTTGGTTTCTTCTTGCTTTGCTTCTTCTTTTTTCAATTTTTCTTTACGAATCCATCCTTTTGTGGTTTTGGTTTCAATACAAGCCCATCCATTTATGATTTCTGTTACTTCTACTTCTTCATCTTTTTTTACTTCAATAATATCAGTCGCATTGATAACTGGTACTATTTTTAGTTTGGTATCTTCTACCACTTTTTGTTTTCCAAGTTCTATTTCTTTTTCTTCTGTTTTAGCTTCTGTTTCTGGTTGTTTATTTTCTGTTTTTTCTTCTGTTGTTTCTTTGTTAGAAGTTTCTTTGTTTTCTTCTATTTTTTCACTTACAGTGATTAGATCTTGTCTCACATATCCTGTAATGCCTCTTGCTTTTACTTGATACCAATCTCCTGTTTTTTCAATTACTTCTACATTTTCATTCATAGAAAGTAATTCTAGTATCTTAGCGTTCTCATCTGCTGTTTCCCTAAGGTTTGCTGTTTCTACACTTACTTTTGCTGTGCCTACTGCAAAACTCATATTAATAAAAAACAAACTGATAATTCCTACTGTTGCCATCATTACAATGCTTTTTATATTCATTTTACTTTTCATTTTCTTTTTGCTCCTTATTTTATAATATTTGTGTTTTTGCTTCGATGTTACTCAGTATACACATAAAAGATAAATTTGTCAAGTTTTTAAAATTTTCTCAAAATTGGTTGACAAATCTAGGTTTTTGTAATATAATATTTTCGCTTATGAATCAAGATAAAACTTCTCCCCGGTAGTTTTAATTTGATTTCATAAAAATAAACTAAAAAAAGAAATAGGAGGGTATTGTTACCATGAATAATACTACATATAGTGCAAAATGCGGTGAAGTTGAAAGCAAATGGTATATTATCGATGCCAGCAACAAACCATTAGGTAGAGTTGCAACAGAAGCTGCTAAATTATTAAGAGGAAAACACAAACCAACATATACACCTAATATTGATACAGGTGATCATGTTATTATATTAAATTGTAAAGATGTAATTTTAACAGGAAACAAATTAAATCAAAAAATTTACAGACACCACTCAGGTTACATTGGAGGAATGAAAGAAGTTCCTGCTAAAGTAATGCTTGAAAAAAATCCAGAAAAAGCTATGACTTTAGCTATAAAAGGTATGTTACCTCATAACTCTTTAGGAAGAGCACAAGCTAAAAAATTAAGAGTATATGCTGGAGCAGAACATGAAAATCAAGCACAAAAACCAGAAGTATGGGAGGTAAAATAATATGGCTAAGAAAGAAAATATAGTTTTCTATGGTACTGGTAGAAGAAAAAGCTCTATCTCTAGAGTTAGATTAGTAGAAGGTACTGGAAAAATAACAATTAATGGAAAAGATATCGATGAATTTTTTGGATTAGAAACTTTAAAAGTTATCGTTAGACAACCTTTAACTGTTACTAATACAACAGCAAAATATGATGTTATCACTACTGTAAAAGGTGGAGGTTTCACAGGTCAAGCAGGAGCTATTCGTCATGGTATTGCTAGAGCTTTAAATGAAGCTAATTCAGAATATAGACCAGCTTTAAAATCAAACGGTTTCTTAACAAGAGATCCTCGTATGAAAGAAAGAAAAAAATACGGTCTTAAAAAAGCTCGTAAAGCACCACAATTCTCAAAAAGATAAAACTATATACAAAGCGGTAATCTATTTAGATTACCGCTTCTGTTTTTCTTTTCGGGTCAAAAGTCAATGTATACTACAGGTTGCTTTTCTGTTATTGCAAGGTTAATCTTCCTTACCATTTCACGCCTCACAACTTCACCTGTGATAATACCTCTAATCACAGTATGCCACTTGCCATTATTATCCATAACTCGAATAGCATCATAAAAAAAACAATCTACATACCGAGCTTTTCTTGGACTTTCAATCCTTTTCAGTTTTTTCTTTGTTTCAATTTCCAATACATACATAATTGCCTTCCCTCCTATTGATTTTAATTACAAGGATTTTTTATAAAGTTTCAATTTATTATATCTCTTTCTCTCTGTTATGTCAATCTCCAAAATCCTCAAATTATTATTATTTTCTTCATATCCTGCTTACTATAAGGCTATTAGCTCTAGCTTTGATCTGAAAACTATACACACAAAAAGACTTGGAATATTTAAATATCCCAAGTCTTCTTGTTTTAATGGGCAATCAGAAAATATTTAATTTTTAATAATTTTCCGGAAATATGTATATCCGCTTTCATAAGATCTTTTATTAGCCTGCCTTTACTGTCTCTATTTTGAGGTTTGTATCTCCAACCTGGTTTATGAGACCATGTACCATCTTCATCTTGCCGAAGCCAATGCACATCTTCAGTCTCAATCAACATAGCTACCTTATAATAGCCATCTGGCACTTTAGTTTTTAGTCTGCATCTTCTATACTTTACTCCCATTAAGTGAAAAACTCGTAAGTGATTTCTATAAACTTCATTTATTGAGTATTCATCCTTCACTTTGCGTCCTAATAAATCTGAAAAATAGTTTGCACACCACCACTCTTTTTCTATTTTTCCTTCCACTAGGTTTAAAGCATATGCCAAACAATTTCTCTGTGTCTCCTTACCTCTCCATAGAAACTTATCAAATGTTATAGGATATTTTTGCCCATTTATAAACGACTGTTGCAACTCCCGAATTTGCTCTTCTCTTGTCATTTACTTTTCCTCCTATTTCATTTCTTAACATCCATTATAGCACATTATGTAGATTAATGCAATTTAATCTATTTCTCTTTCTTCTTCTCTATCCTTCTCCTTTACTAATTGATACAATTCCTGTAAGACTTCATTTTCTATCTCTTTTTCACTTTTAACAATTGGTATCTTTATATGTAAAAAGCTATCTAATTCACCAGGATAACTCATTATTCTTCCATTTGAATAGTGGTATAATATTCTTTGAAATTTCTTTATGATTCCTTCTGTTTTTATCTCACTTATCAAATCTTGTTTGTTATAATTACGTTTTAAATAATTAGCTTCTTCTTTATAAATCAGTGATGACCTTTCTTTTCTGTCTTTCGTCCATTCTTTCTTAAAGTCTTCTAAAAGTTTTCTACTTCTTTTTTCATGATATTCATAATCTAAAACGTACATACTTGGAACTTCAATATCTGTAATACCTTCCTGATTTAAAATATTAATAAATAAACTTACTGCTAATATACTTTTAGGTTCTACTTTATCTTGATATTCTTCTGGCACATTAGCATTTACTTTGTATTTTCTTCTATTTATCTTCTTCTTAATATCTTGTCTTTTCTCTTGTTCCTTATCTGCTAAAGATTGATATCTACTTTGTATGGAACTAATAGAGCAAACTTTTTTCCCCTCTTTTTCATATATGCCATATCTTATAACAGGAAGAGTACAATGAGGTCTATTAAATAGTTGTGTATTATTATAATGTTTTTTATCATAAATAGTTATTTCAAATTCTCTAGAGTTTTCATCCCATGTTCTAGCTATCCCATTTCTTACGCAAATTATATTGTCATCTAAAAAAGTTAATTTTCCTAAATAAGTTTCTTTATCATATTTCTCAAAACTCTTATCTTTTATCATCTCTACTTGTTTTCTTAAAAATTCTTCTGGATTATTAAAGTCATCTGGGGTAGCTCTTAACCAAATTTGTTCAAAACAATTATTTTTTTCATATACAGGAAATCCTGTCATTCCTGTTCTTTCAAAATATAATTCTATATCTCTTTCATAAAATTGTCTTAAAAGTTCAAAAAATCTTTTATAGTCTTTTACTATCATTACTGGCTGTGTGGCATTGTCACTAAATTTTTCTTTTACCTTCCTTACTATTCCATTATGTTCCTCTTCTAATCTTTTAACAAATGACTCATCTCTAAATTTATTTTTGTAATCTTGTAATGTTTTTTCTATGAATATTATCGCTTCCTCTTCTCTAAAATCAAATGTAAAGTTAGGCAGTTCATCACTAAATAATATTTTATATAAAGTTTTTGTTATAAATTCTCTTGTTACATTTTCAAATGTTGGTTTTAAACTATCTGCTATGGTTCTATTTTTCATTATTCTCTCCTTACATACGCTCAAATCATTATACCATATTATGTATATTTGTGCAAATCTTTTATGTTGGTTCTAAAAAACAAAAGGTCACAGCTGTGTGACCTCTTGTTTTTTAGGAAATCAATTGATTCATTTTTTATTTTTCTAACTCTTTTAATAACTTTGCCTTTTCTTCCTCTGTTAAGTTATCCCATTCGTCTTCATTTTTCTCAGGATTAACTTCTGTAATATTATTATTTTCATCATGAATAATATTATTTTCCTGTTTATCCTGATTTAACTGCTCTTGCTTTTCACTGAATTTCTGTGAAAAAGAAAGATTGTCAAACGAGATGATATTTATTGTACCATTGCTTTCATCTACATAGGAAACTTTTACAGTATCTCCTTCTCGGGTGATAGGAAGTTCTTCCGAAATACTATACGAAGCTAAATACAATTTTGTACTATCCTGGTCTAATATCATATAATAATAAGTGTCACCACTTTCGATATTAGCAGAAATTCTTGTAACTTTACCTTCTGCAGTATATCCATACGCCTCATCACCAAAGTCTATAGTTTCACCACTGTGATTAACAGCATTGATGTAAGCCCTCTTTGTTTCTGCAATAGTTGTTCCTGTTGCTACAATAGAATAGTCTTCTATCTTCAACATGGCATATTGCTTCACTAAGCCTTCATCGTCTTTTAACGTACAAAAATAGGTTGGAATTCCTGAAACATTAATAGGGATTGGATTTGTTGCCTTATATCCCATATTCTGGACCTTTCCTTTTGCACTCTTCATAGCTGCTGCTTCTGTCGCTCCTACCATTCGATACATGACAACCGATTTGTCTCTGGTATTTACCATAACAAATCCTACTGTTCCGTTATCTTTTCCTACTGAACTCATACCTGTATAATAGAAACAATCTCCATCATTATAAACAGTTGTCATATACTTAGTTACAGAAAGTTTGTCTTTATCTGAGAAATTGAAAATTCCATGTACATATTCTCCATAATTTTCAAGCTGGTCTTCTATAAATGAGTCTGGCTGGATAATATCAACCCACTCTGGTGCATCTTTAACAGAATACCATTTACATTCTCCACTTTGTGCATCACATACCACAACACCTGTTGCCTCTGGATTACTCCACAAAGTAGTATTTTCATAAGTAGTTACTACCCAATAAGGTTTACCAGTATCATCTAATTCAAAACTGTATTCTGTTAAACCAACTGTCCGAAAACCATTTGACCGTAGATGACGTTTTAAATTAGATGAGAAGCATGCACTACTTAAATATTTCAAATAAATTTGACTATCATCGTGCTCTCTAACTAATTTTACATCATTTGCATTGGTAGCACTTACAACAATGTATCCTGTTGTTCCCTGTTTATTAGAGTTCCATTTCCAAAAGCTTCTATGCTCTAACGGAGCTACATAAACAAGTTTGCCATTTACCTGCTGTTTGTTGGTGAATTCTCCTATTTCCATCTGTGAACCTAATGAGATGTCTTCCCCTAACTTTTTATCTGCCAGCTTACTTGCCAGCTTAATGTCTACTACGGGAATTTGGGAAGTATCAATCTCTACTACATCATCCACAAATGATTTTTCTTCCACCTTTCCTATCTGTGAATACATAGCTGATGAATGAAAAATAGATGTACTTCCTATTGTTCCGACTAGTATAAGCAAAAGAAAAATAATAACTGCGCTTCCTGGAATTACGAAATGGTAATCATATTCCTCAGAAAACCACCAAGTAATCAGTGCAATTGCCATAATAACGCCCAAACCAATAAAGATAAATCCTTCCGCATAGGCAAGTGACAACGGTGGCAACAAAAGGTAATATAATATACCATAGACCGCTACTGTCATTATTGTTAAAATTCCTTTTAATGTTTTCATATAAAATCCTCCATTATGCTATTATCTTTTAGTTAACGAGTTACAAAATAAAAAATTCTACCCTCCTTCTTGATAATTATCGTGAATTAAATTATATAATTCCTCTTTTTATTGTACCACGTTTTACATAATTTAGCAACTTTTCCTGCTTTTTATGTTAAATTTCAAAAAAGTCCTACCATAATTAATATAAAAACACGAAAAAAAGCCTCAACCGAGGCTCTCTTCGTGATTTTAGAATACTTGCTGTATAAACTGCTCTATTGCCTGCAGTAAGGCTTTGACACACCCTATTGCTAAAAGGAAGATAAAAATCATTCCCATTATAAATAGAATATTCCGCAGGTTACATTTCTCCCCATTCTTTTGTAGCTCTTTTCCTAAGAAAAATGCTAACAACCAAAAACTAACGAAACATACTCCTAAACCAATCAAAGAAATCATCATACTTATAATCCTCTCTTTCTCTTACTCTGTTTTTATAAAACTATCTATATTATAACACTTTTTTGTAAAAATTTCAACTTACTCAATTACTTCTTGTATTTAATATATGATAAAATCACCTTAAAAGTTTGTAAACGAATATTTCACCC
>CAMNWO010000006.1 GCA_946565805.1 uncultured Clostridium sp. | reverse complement strand
TATCATCTGTTATATAGAAAGTGTCTTGTACATCTCTTGCTGGATGGTCTGGTGGAGTATTTAATTTGTCAAAGTTATAAATCGCTTTTTCTACTTCTGGTCCATCTGCTATTTGATATCCCATTCCTAAGAAGATTTCTTCTACTTCATTTATAATTTGTGTAATGGGATGTAATGACCCTAAATTTACTTTTTTACTTGGTTCTGTTACATCAATATTTTCGGTTTCTAATTTCTTTTCTAATTCTTTTCTTTTAAATTCTTTTTCTTTTTCTTGAATTAACGTTTCTAGTTCGTCTCTTACTTGGTTTACTAAGCTTCCTATCACTGGTCTTTCTTCTGGCGTTAATTTTCCCATTCCTCTTAATACGACTGTTAATTCTCCCTTTTTCCCTAGATATTTTACTTTTAATTCATTTAATTCTTTTTCTTCCTTACATCCTTTGATTTCTTTTACAGAATTTTCTTTAATTTTTGCAATTTCTTCTTTCATTTGCTTTTCTTCCTTTCTTTTTAGTATGGTTTATAGGTTTTGGTGGCTTTGTACTGTCCATAACGTTTTTCTTTTTGTTCTGTTTCCCAATAGTTTCGATTTCCGCTGTTTAGCAGTAATGTTTTTTGAAACTTTCTCCAAAATCTTATGATAATTCGATTAAAAAATGTGTTTTTATTTTCAAAATGAAAAGTAATGATATACATTCCAAATTTATTTAGAGCAATACTAACTTTTACTTTTTTATTAGGAAATTCTTTTTTAGTATTCTCTATACTTTGCTGTACATCTTCACTATTATAAATTCTAGAATCTAAATAATATTGTAGGCTTTTATTTTCTTTCATTTCAACACATCCTTTTCAATAAAAAAAGCCACTCATCCCTATTTTCTAGGACGAAATGACTATCTTTCGTGGTACCACCTAAATTTATCAGTTTCTTATTACTAACCTCATTTCGTTTTAACGGTTCGACCGCTTTTCCTTACTTTGTACACATTTCGTTCTTTTTCAGAAAAAGACCTAAAAAGTGAAATTTCAATATATTTTATATGAGATAACTCTCAGCCTAGGTCATCCTCTCTTTTCATATATTTTACCTATATTT
The DNA here is from genome assembly GCA_946565805.1 of uncultured Clostridium sp. Taxonomy (GTDB): domain Bacteria; phylum Bacillota; class Clostridia; order TANB77; family CAG-508; genus CAG-269. Next base: position 80,620 of record CAMNWO010000006.1, on the reverse strand, counting down.
ACTTTGCTTTTTAATTGGTTTTTGCTTTATCACTATTGCTTATTTTAACATATTTTCTAGCTTTTTACAAGTATTTTTTTGAAATTAACCCCAAAATATTGTATATTTTCTTTTTTGTGTTATACTAATTAGAGAAAACATTAAATAAAGGAGTGTTATTTATATGAAAAATAAAATTTTTATGGGGATATTTTTAATTATCATTTTAATTGCAAATGTTTCTTTTGCATCTTACCATACTGTTACTATGAACGTTGTAGAAGAACCTGTTTGCACCATTGAATTAGGAGAGAATTCAAAATTCGAGAAAAAATTAGTTTCTAAAGATTTAACTAGCAAAGAGGTCACCATACAATTACAAGTTACCAACAACGAAAAAGCCGAATTATCTAATGCTGAAATTGTTCTTGTAATTGACAATTCGAATAGTATGACACAATCTACAACTTCTGGCGCTATGCGAAGTGATGTCATTAAAAACTCTGCAAAAACTTTTGTCACCAATTTGTTAAAAAATTCTCACGATTTAAAAATAGGAGCTGTTAGCTTCTCCTCTTCTTCTAAGAAAAATGAAGAAGGTTTTACTACTTTAGGTACAATTGAAGATGCTACTGCCCTTAGTGATTTAACAGATGATGTTACTACTTTAACAAAAGCAATTGATGGCATTACTTATGCAGGTGAAACAGTTTCCTCTTATACCAACTTAGAAGCAGGATTAACATTGGGAAATTTATTATTTTCTAGTGAAAAAAATAATAAATATTTAATTATTCTGACAGATGGTATTCCTAATGTAATTTTAGATCGAAATGATGTAAAATATGATGAAAAAGTTATTACTGCTACAAAAGAAAGATATCATTCTTTAACTTCAGCTGGTGTAAAGATAATCACTTTGTTAAGTGGTATTCTTGAAGGAGAAGCTTCTGTTAATGATAATTATACTTATAATGAATATATTGAGCAAATTTGGGGAACTCCTTCTGCTCCATCAAATGGTGAATTTTATTATATCGAAGATGATGCCATCGAAAAAACAATCACCGAAGATATTTATAATTCTTTAGTGCCAAAACAAAAAACCTTAAAAAATATTACAGTTGTAGATTACTTCCCTGCTGAAATCATTCAAAACTTTGATTTTGCTTATGTTTCAGAGGCAAATATAGGAACTATTTCTCCAAAAGTAGATACAACAAACAATTCTATTACTTGGACAATTCCTGAATTAGCAAGTGGAAAAACTGCAACTGTTCAATATAAATTAAAGTTAAAAGAAAACTTTGATAGTTCTATTGTAAATAAAATATTAAATACTAACCAAAAAGTAGATATTAATTATACTGATTTTGATGATAAAGAACAAGATAAAACTTCTAACATATCACCAAAAATCAAATTAGCAGAACCTCCTGCTGTACTACCAAAAGCAGGAACTATAACCTTAATTAGTTTTACTATTTTAGCGAGTGGATTACTTATTTTTTCAATTATAAAATTAATTAACATTCATCATAAAATGAATTAAGAAAATTGCCAAGAAGGATGAACCTTTTTGGCAATCTTACTTTTATAATATTCTTAATTTAAAAGTTTATTTATTTTTTATGAAGCAACAATTTTTGGGGACCAATGAGTTACAGTCTGTTATAAAATTACAGACTGTACGATATTGGGAGTTGCAAAGAAAAAATAAATAAACTTTTTTGTTAAATTTCTGTTTCAATTTTTAAAAGCCTATTATATTTAGCTACTCTGTCAATTCGACAAGGTGCTCCTGTTTTAATTTGTCCTGCATTTACAGCTACTGCTATATCTGCAATTGTAGTATCATCTGTTTCTCCTGAACGATGAGAAATAACAGTTTTATAGCCATTGCTTTTTGCCATATAAATCGTATCTAACGTTTCTGTTAAGGTTCCTATTTGATTTGGTTTAATTAAAATAGCATTTGCAATGTTTTTTTCTATCCCATTCCTTAACCTTTTTGGATTTGTAACAAATAAATCATCTCCTACTAATTGTACTTTGTTTCCTATTTTTTCAGTTAACTCCTTCCAACTTTCCCAATCTTCTTCTGCCAGTCCATCTTCTACTGATACAATTGGATATTTTTCACATAACTCTATTACATATTGTATCATTTCTTGTTTTGTCTTCATTTGTTTTGTTTTCCAAAAGTAATATCCTTCTTTTCCAATTTTTTGTGCTTCCTCATACATTTCTGTGCTGGCAATATCTAATGCTAACATCATATCTTTTCCTGGTTCATATCCAGCTTTTTTAATAGCTTCTAAGATAAGTTCTAGAGCTTGTTCTTCATTTTCTAAATTAGGAGCAAATCCTCCTTCGTCTCCAACTCCTACAGCATATCCTTTTTCTTTTAGCACTTTCTTTAAAGTATGATATACTTCTACTCCTCTTTTTAGTCTTTCTTGGAAGGTAATTTCTCCCATTGGCATTATCATAAATTCTTGAATGCTTATATTATTTTCAGAGTGTTTTCCTCCATTTAAAATATTCATCATAGGAATTGGTAATTCTTTTGCTTGTATTCCTCCTATATATTGGTATAATTCCATATTTAAAGACTCTGCTGCTGCTTTTGCAACTGCTAGTGATACACCTAGTAACGCATTCGCCCCTAAGTTTGATTTATTAGGTGTATCATCTAACTTGACTAATTCTTGATCTATTTTTCTTTGCTCATATACATTCATCCCTATTATTTTTTTGGCTATCTTTTTATTCACATTTTCGACTGCTTTTTGTACTCCTTTTCCAAAATATCTGCTCTTGTCTCCATCTCGTAACTCGACTGCTTCAAAGCTTCCTGTGGATGCGCCTGATGGTACAGATGCTATTCCTTGAAATCCTCCGCTCTAATATTACTTCTACTTGGATTGTTGGATTTCCTCTCGAATCTAAAATTTCTAATGCTTTTACATCTGTAATTTCTAAATAATCTTTCATTTTTCTTTTCTCTCCCTTCTTCTTTTTTATTTTATCCATTTTTTTCTAGTTTATTCGTAGAAAATAACTGATAATGTTTCAAGGGAAATTAAAAATTGTCACAAAAAAACTTGAAAAACATAAAATATTTTATACCCTAAAAACTTATTAAATAATTCTTAATTTTTTGTAGAAATTTGCATTATCTGTTGTATTTATGCTATAATTAATTTTGAAGTACATAGGAAAATAAGAAGGGATATACATGAAACCATTTATCAAAGAAATCGCAGATAATGATAAAGAATTCCAAATTATTATAAAAGAATTAATTGAAAATGAAACCGTACAAGAAATGAAAAAATATAGACAACATTATGAAACAAGCTGTTTTGAACATTGTTACATGGCTGCTTATTATTGCTATTTAATCTGTAAGAAATATCATTTAGATTATAAATCAGCTACTCGAGCAGGTATGTTACATGATTTATTTTTGTATGACTGGAGGATACGACAACCTGACCGAAAAGGATTACACGCTTTCACTCATGGGAAACAGGCTTGTAAAAATGCTTGCAAAATATTTGATTTAAATGAAAAAGAGAAAGATATTATTATAAAGCACATGTGGCCAGTTACTATTGAATTCCCAAAATCAATTGAAGGCTTTGTTTTAACCTTTGTTGACAAATATTGTGCTATGGCTGAATCTTTCGAAGTATTTAGATCACGTTTATTTAGAAAACAAGCTTTCCGCTATGCTTACGTTTTCTTGAGTTTGCTTATTATTAGAATTTGAGACAGTGGGGACAGGTCTTAACTGTCTCATTTTTTTTACTATACAAGGTTTAAAAAACTTTCTATAATATAAAAATGAGACAGTTAAGACCTGTCCCCCTTGTTTCATTTATTTTCTTCTGCCCAACGTATCATTTTTATATCTTTATATTTAGATACTACTGTTTTATATTTATCATATTCTTCTTCCCATAAAGTGTCTGGCACATTATCAAATGCTTTAAAAATTTTTTCCGCTTCTGCTAAGTAAATTAATTGTTCTTGTGGTGACATATTTTCGTATTGTCTGGCAAACTTGTATAATTTGTCTAACATTTGGTTCGCTTCAATGAATGTCCAAAAGTCCTTTACTTTCATACCAAACAGCTTAATTTGTAATATAGCATAAGCCACTAAGGCAAATATTACAAATATCAATATATATATCATTGTGAAAATGGTCATTTTTATTACTCCTCTTTTTATTTTTTCCTTTTGTATTACTTTTAAAATTATACCATGTTTAACATTTTTTTGCAACAACTTGTTTTATTTCTATTTTTTGTGTTATAATCATAAGAATGTAAAGACATGAAAAACTGGAGATGATAATATGGATAAAAAGTTCGTAATTACTAAAAGAGCTGGTATTTATGGAATTATTGGAAATATATTTTTATTAATGATAAAAGCAATGGTTGGATTTATTAGTCATAGTCAAGCTATGATAGCAGATAGCTTTAATAGTGCTGGTGATATATTTGCCTCTTTAATGACTTTTATTGGCAATAGAATTGCCAGTGAACCACATGATGAAGACCATAATCTAGGACATGGAAAAGCAGAATATATTTTTTCACTATTTATTAGTATTTCTATGATTTTGGTAGCTAGCAAATTACTGTATGACTCTATCATTACCTTATTTGTTGGAAGCGAACTTCAATTTTCTTGGTTTTTAGTTGCTGTTTGTATCGCAACTATTATCACGAAATCATGGCTTTTTCTTTATACAAAACATGCGCACAAACGATACACTAGTATTTTATTAGAAGCCAACATGAAGGATCACAAGAATGATTGTATTGTAACTACCTTTACCTTAGTTTCTGTTTTACTTACTTTAGCTAATATTTATTGGTTTGACAGCATTGTTGGTATTGGTATTTCTCTTTGGATTTGCTATACAGGTGTTACCATTTTTATTGAAAGTTACAATGTTTTAATGGATATTAGTGTAGATGATAAAACAAAAGATTTAATTTTAGATATTGCTCATAGTTATAAAGAAATTAAAAAAGTAGAAGACATTGTATCTACTCCTGTTGGTGATAAATATTTAGTCTTCTTAACCATTTACTTGGATGGTAATATGTCTACTTTTGAAAGTCATGAATTAGCCGATAATTTAGAAAACACTGTTAGCGGTCTAGACAAGATTTATAAAACAGTTGTACATGTTAATCCCATTTAAAATTTTGAGACAAAGGGGCAGGTCTTGACTGAGACAAAGAGGGACAGGTCTTGACTGTCTCATTTTTATATTTTTAGTAAAAATTATTTTATTAAAAAAAATGAGACAGTCAAGACCTGTCCCTCTTTGTCTCAGTCAAGACCTGCCCCTTTGTCTCAAGATTTTATCTTGTTTGTTCTGGTGCTCTTGGATCCTCATATTCTTCATCAAGTTCCTCTATTACATCTTCAGCCGTCTTTTCTCCTTGCTTTTTCTCTGTAAACTTTTCTTTTACAAATGTTGCATCTGGTTTTCCATCTTTATAAAATCCCCATCGGGTTGCCAATTGGCTATAGGTTACTTTTTCTCCTGAAGTTAGTTCTACAAAGTCTTCTGTATCATGAACATGAGATTGTGTATTAACATCACCATCTAAATCTTTAGCCGTTTTGGTTTTACATTCTGGCTGTTGTTTCTCATGCTTTTCTGCTTCTTGATATCCCTCTTCTACAGAACGATAACCATCATTATACTCTTGCGCTAATTTTAAAGTTTCTACATCCGTCCCTTCTAATGTATTTTTGGCATTTGAGGTTTCTATTTGTCTGTCTAAACTTTTATTTCCTTCAATTCCTTTTCCTCCAATTGTTTTTCTTGGTGAATGGTATACTTCTACTTCTCCATATTGACCTTTTTCAATCCCTATTGTTCCTTCTCCTACCTTTAACCTTGTTAGTACATCTCCTTTTTTTACATTTCCTTTTTGTTGTACTTGATGATTTCTCTCAAGTGGGTTGGTTCCTTCTTGGGTATCGTTTTCCAAGTCCAATGCTTTAACTTTTCCTTGCTTCGTTATTATAACAGCTTCATATCTAGAACTATGACCTTGTTCTTTTTCTCCTTCAGCATTTTTTAAGTTTTTCAAATCATCCGATTCGACAATTCCCATTTTTAATGCTTTATCCCCATGTTCTAATTCTGGCATTTTTCCGCTTTTTTGTAACACTTGTTCTAAATTTTTCATATCTGTCACACGGGTATTCATATCCACTTCTTGTTTTATATTGATATCCTTTATTTGGTTGAATTGATTTGGTTGTTTTTTTAATTCATCTTTTTTGCTATTTGTTTGTTTTGCATCCTGTCTATTCGTTTTTATGATTTCCTTATTATATTTTGTTTTTTCTGGTCCTTGTATTCTTTCTAAAATATCCAATATCTTTATTTTTTCTAAAAATTGCCTAATCTTCTCTTTCTCCAATGTTGTTATATGACCACTTCCTAAACTCTCATTTTCCTGCATATCTTCCTTAAAAATGATTGTTTCCCCTGGCACTTTTGGAGAATAGACACCAATTAACTCTAAATAGTAATATCCTAAAGAGTGTTTTTCTCTTCTTACTAGTATTTCTTTTTCTTCTCCTCTTACTTCTATGGTCCCTACAATTTGAGGCATTCCTTTTTCAAAAATAATTTTTTGTAGTTTGTTTTTTGGCTTATAAAATCCAATAAACTCTAAACTATAATATTTAAAAAGTGGTTCTTCCTCTTTTACTAATAGTTCCTTTTCTTTCCCTTCTATTAGTACTTTTCCCAGAATTTGCATTTTCTTCCCCCTCGGTTTGCTCATTTTAAATAATTTCAGCCATTATATCATAATTACTTATTTGGGTTACTTTACATTTTACAAAACTTCCTATTACATTTTTGTTTTGTAATTCTCCTATTTTAATATATACAAGACCATCCATATCTGGTACATCTTGCATGGTTCTTCCTATATAATATTTTCCATCAAATGATATATCTTCTATTAACACTTCATATTCTTGTTGTAACTTTTTCTCTAAATTTTTTCTTGATATTTCTTGTTGCAATTTCATAATTTGATGATATCTTGCCTTTTTGGTATTACCGTGGATTTGTTCAGGTAATTTAGCAGCTGGTGTTCCTTCTTCTTTTGAATACATAAACGTTCCCAGTTTGTCGAATTTTGCTTCTTCCACGAAATCCAATAATTCCTGAAAGTTTTCTTTTGTCTCTCCTGGAAATCCTACAATTAAACTGGTTCTTAACGTTATGTCTGGAATCTTATTTCTTATTTTAGCAAGTAAATCTTTTATCTGTTTTTTAGAAGTATGTCGATTCATTTTCTTTAACATATTATCTGCAATATGTTGAATTGGTATATCAAAATAATTAGCTATTTTAGGATTGTTAGCCACTTCCTCTAGCAACTCATCTGTAATTCCTTCTGGATAGGAATATAAAAATCGTATCCATTGAATTCCTTCTATTTTGCTTATCTCATGCAATAGTTCTGCTAATTTACTTTCTCCATATAAATCAATACCATATTTGGTTGTATCTTGAGCAATTATGATTAGTTCTTTTATTCCTTTTTTGGCTAATTGCTTTGCCTCTTCTAAAATATCTTCCTTTTTTCGACTAACAAATGGTCCTCTAATATAAGGAATTGCACAATACGTACATCTATTGCTACATCCTTCTCCAATTTTTAAATAAGCATAATTATTTCCTGTTGTTATGGTTCGATTTAAAAATTGTTCTTGGGTTAACATTGGCATTTTAGGAATTTCAGTTATTTTTTTACTCATTTTTTGTTTGCTTTTTACTACAATATCTCGTTTTATTAAGTCTTCTATTTTGTTCCATAACTGATCATATTCATCTATTTTAATAAACAAATCCACCTCTGGAAGTGCTTTGATTAATTCGTCGTAATATCTTTGCACCAAACATCCCATTACTATTAAATATCTACATTTTTCATTTTTATATTCTGCCATTTCTAAAATAGTATTAATAGCTTCCTCTTTAGCTGAATCAATAAAACCACATGTATTGATAACAATAATTTCAGCTTTTGTTTCATCATTTATAATCTCAAATGTATTTTTTTTAAATAATCCAATGGTAGCTTCTGTATCAATTAAATTTTTACTACATCCTAAATGTACAAATCCTACTTTCACTTTTTTACTTCCTCTTTCTTACTTTTTCTTGTTATATCAAATTCGAAAAAGAATTATTATTTGGCTAGGCAAACGAGTTTTTAATTTATGAGGCGTGCGTTGGCACGTTGATTAAATTAAAAGCGAAGTTTAACAACGCCAAATGATGATTTTTTTCGGTTTTTAGTCTTTGTGGCTACAAATATGCTTCCTAGTCAACTCCATTAAATCTAACTTTGTAAACCCTTCTACTTGTGTCTTACTTCTATCATTCTTTAATTCCTTCTCTAACGTTTTTTGAATTTTTTTCTTATTTTCATCATTTTGCATATCAATATAATCAATAATAACAATACCACCAATATCTCTTAAACGTAGTTGTTTGGCAATTTCTACCGTTGCTTCTTGATTTACTTTAAAAATGGTTTGCTCTAATCCTTGCTTTCCCGTATACTTCCCAGTATTTACATCAATAGCTGTTAAGGCTTCGGTTTTATCAATGGTAATAAACCCACCACATTTAAGCCATATCTTTCGATTTTGTATTTTTTCAATTTGTTTTTCTAAGTCATATATATCTAAAATATTTTCGTCACTTTTTCTCTCAATTTTCAAGTTTTGATATTCTTGATTTTCTTTTTTGAACGCTTCTAATTCTTTTTGCAATTTCTCATCGTTTATTGTAATTTTTTCAATGGTTTCATCTGCTAAATCCATTAACATTTTTTCTAAAATGTTTTCACTTCTATATAATATTTGTGATTTTTTTAATTCTGGATTGATACTAGTTTGAATGATATTGTTCCACTTTTTTTCTACTTTTTTTATATCATCAATTATTTCTTTTTCTTTGTTCTGTGCAGAAGTTCTAATAACAGCCCCATTTCCCTCACTTAAATTTCGTTTTACTAATTGGATTAATCTTTCCTGTTCTTTTTTGTCTTCAATTTTTTGTGAAACCGTTATGATATCTGTATTAGGAAGTAATGCAATATATTTTCCTGGTAAATTAATATGAGTTGACACTCTCGCTCCTTTTTTCTCATTACTGTCTTTCTTTACTTGCACTAACAACTTTTGATTTGGTTTTACTACCTCACAAATATCTATATTTTCGTTGCGAGTTTCTTTCGTTTCATCTACTTTAGGCAATATATCCTTTAAATGAATAAAACTATTTTTTTCCGTTCCGATATCAACAAATGCAGATTGCATTCCATTAATTATATCTTTTACAATTCCAATATAAATATTTCCTTCTCTTCTTCTATATTCTTTGTCTTCTTCATAATATTCGATTAGTTTTCCATTTTCAATTAAAGCTATTTGCTTTCCATTTTTTTGGGTTTGTACTATAATTTCTGTCATTTTCTTAATTCCTTTCTATTTTTCCATTAGTTCTGAGATCAAATGGGGAATTTTAATTAAATTTGTTCATGGCTTTATCCATCCCATTTTTTATGATCTCAATAATTGCTTCTTTTGCTAAATCGGTTCCTTTTTCTAATTTTTCTTTTTCTTCGTCTGGAATAGCTCCAATTACATATTCGATTAGTTCTTCTTTTTCAATCGGTGCTCCTATTCCAATTCTAACACGTTTAAAGTTCTGTGTGTTTAACTCGTGTACCACTGATTTCATTCCATTATGTGTCCCTGGTCCTCCTGATTTTCTAAGTTTAATGACACCTGGTTCTATATCAATATCATCATAAATAACTATAATTTGTTCCATATCTAGCTTATAAAACTGTACAATTTCTTTTATACTTTCTCCACTTAAATTCATATACGTTTGTGGCTTTAATAAAATTACTTTTTCTCCTTCTATCATTCCTGTTCCATACAAACCTTTGAATTTATTTTTGGTAACTTCTATTTCAAATTCTTTCGCTAATTTATTAATGGTGTTAAATCCCATATTATGTCTTGTGTTATTATAATCTTTTTCTGGATTTCCTAATCCAACTATGATATACATCTTTGTTTTCCTACTTTCTTTTGATTTTTTACTATTATCTATTTTAACTTGTTTTTCGGTTTTTTTCAAGTTTTTCTTTGAATTTCTCTATCCAAGAATAATATCACAAAGCAATTTTTCCAATTCAACAAAAAAAGCACTTTTAAAGTGCTTTTTTAACCTTTATCAATTATTCTGCTGATTCCTCTGTTTCTGGAGCTTCATAAGCTTCTAAAATAGCTTTTTGAATTTTCTCTCTTGTTTCAGCATTGATTGGATGAGCTATATCTTTGAATTCTCCGTTTGGAGTTTTTCTGCTTGGCATAGCTATAAATAATCCATTTTGGCTTTCGATAACTTTGATATCGTGAATTACGAATTCATTATCGAATGTTACAGAAGCAACAGCTTTCATTCTGTTTTCTGAATTTACTTTTCTTAAACGTACATCTGTGATTTGCATTTCTTAATGCACCTTCCTTCCTTAAGTTTTAAAATATTTTGTACATATAGCTTGTATCTTATGTACAATTATATTATTCTTCATAAAAAAAGTTTTTCCTTCTTTTTTTTACAAAAAAATTAAATTTTATAATTGGTAACATTTCTTCTCATTTTTAATATGATATAGCGTTGTAATATAGGAAGTTTTATTTTTTTAAATTTTAACCAAACTATTGAATTTTTACTCATATCATTATATAATCTATCTATTGAAAAGGAGTGTTTATCCATGCCAAATATTGAAAATATAAAAAAATATAAAAATATACATATGATTGGAATTGGTGGCGTTAGTATGAGTGGTATTGCTGCTATTTTAAAAAACTGGGGCTTTTCTGTTACTGGTTCTGATACTGCCAACTCAGAAAATGTTACTGCCCTAATGGAAAAAGGGATCAAAGTTACCATTGGTCATAATTTAGAAGATATTGCAAAATCTGATATCGTTGTTTATTCTGCTGCTGTTAAACAAGATGACCCTGAAATGTTAGAAGCTCAAAAGTTACACATTCCAACAATCGAACGAGCTGATTTTTTGGGTGAATTAACAAGATGTTATCAAGATACCATTTGTGTTTCTGGTACTCATGGCAAAACTACTACTACTTCCATGGTTGCTCTTTGTTTTATTGAAGCCTTAACTGATCCTAGCATTCAAGTTGGTGCTTATTTAAAACAACTTAATCGGAAATTACATGGTTGGTAATAGTGAACATTTTATTATTGAAGCTTGTGAATATGTAGAAAGCTTTTTAAAATTTAGTCCCAAGGCAGAAATTATTTTAAATATTGATAACGACCATCTAGATTATTTCAAAACTTTTGAAAATATAAAAAAAGCTTTTATAAAATATGTAAAACTTTTACCAGATGATGGTACTTTAGTATTAAATGCTGATGACCCAAATTGCTTGGAGTTAGCTCAACATACTAATACAACTGTTATTACCTATGGTATTCAAAACAAAGATGCTGATTTTTGTGCTGTTAATATCACTTTTGATAATGACGCCTTTGCTGAATTTGATGTTTACTATAAAAATGAATTCTTTGATAGAATTAAGTTATCTGTTCCTGGCACCCATAATATCTTAAACGCATTATCGTGTATTGCTTTATGTTACAAATATGGAATTGAAAAAAATGCTATTAAGTCTGCATTATTAAAATTTACAGGTGCACATAGGAGATTTGAGTTTAAAGGCAAAATTGAAAATAGAGTAAGTGTTTATGATGATTATGGACATCATCCAACAGAAATATTAGCAACCGCAAAATCCCTATCACATAAAAAATACAATCACTCTTGGGCTATTTTCCAACCACACACTTATAGCAGAACCAAAAATCTATTAGATGATTTTGCAAAAGCTTTAATTAATTTTGACCATGTTATCGTTTTAGATATTTATGCAGCCAGAGAAAAAAATACCTATGGAGTTTCTTCTAAAGATTTAGTTAATAAACTAATTTCAATGGGAAAAGAAGCTAAATATATTCCTGATTTTGATGAATGTGTTGCTTTTGTAAAAAGTAATATTCAAGAAGATGATATTGTTATGACCCTTGGCGCTGGTACAGTAACACAAATTGGACCTATGTTAGTGGATTAGTTGCCACTGGTTCCGGGGTTAAATGGCAACTTTTAATTATTATGGAATCCCTCAGAATAAGTTATTTCCTGAGGGATTTTTGTTTATCCTTTAAGCACATACTTTTTCTTGTTTTGGTCCATTTAATTCGATAATGATTTTAATATCATTTTTTACCTCATTGGTTGCTTCTTTTATTTTTCTACTCATAAGCCTAGATACTTCATGAATTTCATCTGCAATTTCTTGTGTCGTTTTATCAAATCTTTCATTTACTTCATCTGCAAATCGATACATTTCATCTCTAAATTCGTACATCTCGTCTTTGAATTCTGCAAATTCTTTTTCATTCCTGTCGAATCTCTCATTTACTTTGTCAAATCTTTCATTAACTTCTTCTCTAAAACTATACATCTCCTCCCTAAATTCATACATCTCCTGCTTAAACTCTGTTAAATCTGTTCCAATTTTGTCTACTTTTACAAGTATCTTATTTAGTATTTCTGTTTCCATCTTCAGGTACCTCCTTTTTTTATTTTACCGTATACCGATTAGGTGAATTATATTATAAAGTAAAAAAATATGCAATACTTTTTTTGCATATTTTATAAATTTTTATTAATAAGTAAATCTTTTTTTTCCAAAGTTGTGTCCCTATTTGCTCCAAAAGGAGCAAAAGGAAACGTCCCTAATGCACCTCTTTTGCTTGTTTCAACATGATATCTCCAAATACGGCATATCCTTCTTGTGGATTGTTAACTAACACATGGGTTACAGCTCCTACAAATTTGTTGTTTTGGATAATTGGGGAACCTGACATGCCTTGTATGATACCTCCTGTTTTTTCGATTAGTCTTGGGTCTGTTACTTTTATTTGCATACTTTTATTGTCATAATTGTTTTCTTTGTAGATTTTTTGAATTTCAACTTCATATTCTTCTACTTTTTGATTGTCTAAGCTGCATAGGATTTTTGCTTTTCCTTGTTGTATTTCTTCTCTTAAGGCTACTTCCATTTCTTTGGATGTGTCAATGTTTAAGCTTGCTAGGTTTTCAACGGTTCCATAAATTCCAAATTTACTATTTTTGTTTATTTTTCCAATGTTCTTTTGGTTTTCTACTGTTCCTTGGATTTTTCCGGGATTTCCACTTTCTCCTTTGGTAATGTTTAATACTCTTGTTGTGATAAATTCTCCTGAGGCTATGTTGATTAGTTCTTCTGTGTCAATGTCTGTGATTCCATGTCCTAGCGCTCCAAAGGTTTTAGTTCCTGGTTCATAAAATGTAACTGTTCCTACTCCTGCTGCACTGTCTCGTACCCATAATCCTAATTTATATTCATTGTTACTTGTTTTTACGGCTTCCATGCTACATTCCTTTGTTTGTTCTTCTTGAATGTATTTTACTTTGATTGCTTTTCCTTGCGCTTGATTTACATTTTCCATTAATTGCTCTGTTGAACTAATTGGTTTGTCATTAATTTGTGTAATGGTGTCTCCTTCTTTAATTCCTGTATTTTCATATGGTTTATGTCTTTTGTTATCAATTCCTTCAATTTCTGACATACCAACTACTAGTACTCCACTTGTGTATAATTTTACACCAGCAATGCTTCCAACAGGAATTACTTTACTTTTAGGAAGTACGTCTACATTTACGTCTTTTAATGTAATATTATCAAATAAATTTACTTGTAATTTTGCTTTTCCAATTTTTTGATTAACAGCATTAGCATTGGCATTTGATACTGTTTCCATTGTTTCGTCATCTAGTTTTATTTGCATTCCTAATAAAGTCTTCAAAGTAATATTTTCTCCTTCAAAAATAACTAAGTTATTGGGAATATTTTCAATGGCTAGTGTATACATATAAATCAAAATTAAAAAAAATACTAATAATAGTTTTGTTATCGTTTTTTTCATAAAAACTCCTTTTCTTTTACTATTATTAGTATTGACTTTTTGATTTTTTTTATTCAATTATTGTGGTTGCAAAAATTCTGCTTTTGCCTTTTCTGGATCTACATTTGTCTTGTAAAGACCGTATCGCTCTCTTCCTAAAGCAGTAAAATATTTTTGTGCTAGTACTCCACCCTTTTCTGCTATGTATTTGTAAAAATTATCGGTTGCATTGACATTGTTTTGGTTTACGATACTTGTATAACATCCTGTAATGGCTTCCTTATTATATTGTTTTGGTACAAAATATTTTGTTCCTGTGGTTTCCTCTACTTTTGATTTTCTTTCAAAATCGATATTTAAAACACCTTGAACAATATTATTATTTCCAACTAAATCGTTATCATTCGCACGATGATATTGTCCATCATTTGTTACCATATAGATAGAATCTTCGTTTACTACTTCTTGATTTTTATTATTTGTAATAATAGAATAACCATTGTAGATTTTTCCACCAATGTTAAGTCCTTGTAAAAAACTAATGATGGAAACGTTATTCATAATTTTTTCCCATTCATCTTCTTTTAGTTTTGGCATTTGGAAGTTTGCATCCGCTCCTGAAAATTTATTATAGTTTGCTATAGCAATGGATAGATTTTTCTCAATGGAATAACGAATTACCTCTAGTCGATGTTGGTTAAAATTAGAATTTGGATCTTCGATACTCGTTCTGCTCATATCACCAAAATCAAATATTTTATCAGTTCCAAATTTAGGTTTGTTAGTTGAATTTCCTTCTTCATCTAACGCCATTAATAGGTTTCCATTTTCGTCAACAGCCTTATTAGCTGTTAAGTCGCTTAATCCATACTTCCCTATAATTCTATCTTTGAATTCCTTAGCTTCCTTATAATATCTTTTACCAGCATCACTTTGATCTTTGAAATTTGGTTGTTTGTATTTCGTTCCATTTAAAAGAGAAAACCATGTTCCATCTGTATCTTTATAATATTTTACTCCATTAATTTTTAGATAGGTATATTCTGTTTTAGTATCATCAATGCATTCTTTTAGCTCTTCGCTTTGTTCGATTTGGATGTTTCGATAAGTAGTACCGTTTGATCCAACATTATCTAATAAGTATCCACCATCATTGACCCATTTTCCCTCAATTTGCCCTTGAATGGTAATATAATTATCCAAAGAATAGGTAATAACAAAATCATTTCCGTTATATTGATATCTACAACTATAAAAAACATATGGCTTTATTCCTGATAACCTTTCTCCTTGTTGATACGTTGTATCTAAATATTGAGGATTAGAAGGATTAGATAATTCCGCATCACTTCCCACTATCTCTTTTTGCTCGTTATTTTCGTCTAAAACTGTTACTTTATTTTGATTTGTATCATCTAAAGTATTGGTATATTGGGAATAAATATAATATCCATCATACATCGTATACACTAAAGCTGGTACATATTCTGCTAAAATATCTTGATTGTATCCTGCCATATTAAAATTGCTTGCTATGGAATTGAAAAAGGTATTAGCAGATGCTTCGATATCACGCAATTTTGAGTTTGTTAAATCTGATGTATCACTATTAATCGTATTTAATTGAAAAGCTTTTAAAGCATCATAAGTAGCATTATTTAGTTTGGTATCATAACTGGTTTGTAAACTTAATGTTTTCATTTGATTTCCGTGTATAGACACCTAAAATAATGGAAATTGGTAATATAATAATGATAAATATGACAGCTAAATTTTGTATTTTCATCGTCATCTTTCCTTTGTATAAAATAGGCTTGTAATGAAATTTATTACAAGCCTGTGTTTTAATTTTATTTTCCGGTTCCGTTTGCTGTAACAATACCAGCATGCTCTGCTGCTATTGTATAGGTATCATTTCCGCTTACTTTATAGAAGAAATTCTTTAATTGTTGTGATAAAGTTGCATTGGTATTTTTTACACTGACTGAAAAAATATCCCCTTCTTTTAATGCTAATACTCTATTTTGTGCAGTACTAGTTGGCTCTAAATCATCTAAGATTTGTGACGTATATCTAGAATAATATACATTCTCTCCTATTTTAGTAGCTGCTGCTTGTGTTGTTTTCTTTCCTGGATTTTCGTCTAATGTTTTAATTTCCATTTCTATATCATAAGCATTTCCTGTTGCTGAAATATTCTCCACAAATTTACTGTATTTGTCCATTGTTAATTTTCCTGTTGTTCTAACGTCATCTACAAATTCTGTAGTAGATGTTTCTACTGCTAATTGAGAAACATCATCTGTTCTGTCAGACATTGTCATTAGTGGAAATACAAACATTAGAACTGCTGCTAATGCGATTGCGACTATTGTTATTAATGTATCACCCATATTTTCCTCCTTAATTTACTTTCTCGTATGTTATTACTCTTTTTTTCGTCCTGTTTGCATCTGGCGTATCGGTTTGTCCTTGTAATTCTTCTTGATAATAAACGCCTAGACTTTCTTTGAATTTTGTTCCTGTCCCTATTATTGTACCATAAAAGTCTTCTCCATTCAAGAATATTCCTGATTTTTTGAAATTTTCTATCTCTTTTTGGTATTTTGAACCATATAATAAACATCGAATAAATCTTTCTTTTTCTTCATCGCTTCCTAATACATCTTTTTCCAAATCTATGGAATAAATATCTATTGTTTCATTTGTTGCAAAATCTTCTTTTGTATTTCTTTTTTTATAGACTGGTCCAATTCCTTTAAATACAATTTTATAATTTTCTTTATACGCTTTATAAATAGAAGGTACTATGGTTTCTGCATTTACAATTCTTTCTGTCGTTCCGCTATTTTCTACATATGCATAGTCATATTCTCTGTCACGGTAATTTAATACTAATTGTGCAGTTTCTCTGGCTCGTCCAAAGGCATTGATACTGATGGACAATGCTATTACAAAAATCATGACAGATACTCCTATATGTAAGGCCTCTGTTGCGTTCTCCATCCGTATCACTTCCTTTCTATTAATTGCTAATTATTATTCTAACTTCCTTGCTCAATTTTAATTTTATCTACTAGTCCACCTTGCCCATAAGATGGTGTTACAGTATAAGAAAATCCTGTTTTTATTGCATTAGGATCATTTTTCGTATTGTCTGTATTAGATCCTGTCCCATCAATTTTAATTTGTCTAGATTCATCATCCGCATTAGTTCTGTTGTGTTGATTGACAGCATTAATTAATTGTCTTACTTGTGCTCCTCTAATATTTTTTCCACAATATCCTTCAAATTTAGAGTTATAAGTAGTAACTTCTACCTCACTCATATCACTATTTTCTTTTACAAGTGTACTTCCTTTTCCTAATACAAATACTCCTAATGTAATAACTACAATAGCTATTAAAATTGCTGCTGCAATAAGCAAAGCTTTTGTTGCGTTCTCCATAAAATTTTCCTCCTTTTATATTTATCGTTTGAATTTTATATTTTCTACTATCTTTCAATAGTAACATTAATAACTTAAATAGCTTATTGTGTTGTTTGTTCTAACAACATATATTTCACTTTATTCGTAGATTTATGATATTCTAATCTTGTACATTTAAATTTAATACTGTTATAATATTGCACAAACTTATCCATTCCACCACGATATAAAGTTTCCATGGTATATATTTTATCATTATCTAACATCATAATTTCAATTTGAATTGAATTATTATCATTATTGATATATTTTCCTTTTTCATCTTTTGGTACTTGATTACTTTCATTATTATCTACTGCTTTATTAACTAGTGTTGCTACTTCTGCTCCATATATTTCTTGTCCTTCATAACTTGAAAATTGGTAATTTTCTTTCTTCGTTTCGTAATAATTGGCTTTGTAATTCAAGTATAGATAAGACATTCCTACTATGATAATAATTATAATTAAGAAAAAGATTGCTAATTTTTTCATGGCTTTTCCTTTACATTTTCTATTTTTATTGTTTAGCTGTAAATTCGATTAAATAAACTCGCCCTGTTATCTCACTTATTTCCACGTTACAACTATATTCTCTTAATCCCTTATAGGTTGGTCCATTCGGTGGATCATCCTGTTTCTCTACAACATCATCTAATGCTGTCTTAATCAATGTATTATAATATTTTGCTATTTGTTGTTTGTATGTATCATTTCTTGTATCCTCGTATCCCTTCTCAATGTGGTTATTGTTATAACCAATAAGTTTTGGATTTTTAAGTATCACAGAAATATAGCTATTATCTTTTGAAGTATTGTTGATACCTTGTTGTTGTGGATGTTCATAATAAATATTGTTCTCTGTTGCTAAATTGGCAACTGTTACAACATCATAAATGGTAAGGCCTTCTTTTCCCTCATAAGAAGTAAACTGACTATTAAATTGGTTCAATTGATTTTGCTCGTTTTCTTTATGGACTTCTGCTGAAGTTATGGCAAAATTGGTAAACATGTAAACCATAAGTGATAATAAGATTATTCCTATTAGTACGCCAGCAGCCATAATTAGAGCTTTTGATGCATTCTCCATTGTTTAACTCCTTACTTTTTACATTAATTAAATTTTCCTGTAAATTTAAAGCTCATTTCTGTTATTCTTCCTGTCCCATTATTATATTTTACATCTGTACAGTCAAATCTTGCTCTTTTGAATTGCATAAATTCATAATAGGTATATACTTTTTCTTTATTTGCATTTGTATTAATTATTGAATTATATGAATTTGCTAATTCGTCAAATTTCTTATTCTCTGTATCAATTTTTTTATCATTCTTAACATTCGCATTCCACAAACTAATAGCAGATAAAATTCCTTTTTCATCATTATTTGATTTATCAAATAAATTTGATATACCAGAAGCTAAGTTTTGCATTGCTTTTTCATTTTTAGCAATATCCATTACTCCATTTACTTTATTTTTTACTTGAGTTTCAAATTGATTGGTATTTGCCTTTTCTAAAGTAAAGTCTTGATACCCAGATGTAAAAATTCGATTTTTTTCATCAAATGTTAAATCTTTCTGTTTCCCCTCTAAGGTATAACGAATTGTCATAGGCTCATAAGCAAGGTATTGACCTTGGTCTTTTCCTTCTGTTCCTACTTCTGATTTTCTTCTGTTGTAATCAACTACTCGATTTAGTAAAGAATACAAATCGCTTCCTCTAACATTTTTACGATTATAGGTTTCATATTGATTATTAAATTCTACTACTTGTGCATCTCGGTCTCCTTGTGTATTGACTTGCTGATAATTATTTAAATTGTTAAACATCAATACTAAAGCACCAATAATGACAATAGCAATTAGTACACTTCCAGCCATAATTAAGGCTTTTGATGCATTTTCCATATTTCCTCCTATTTCATGGCAGAGATTGAGTTAAATGAAGTTCCCATACTTGTTAGACCAATAAATACTAATGGTACAATCAAATATAAAACAAACATGGTAATCATAGGCACAAATCCAATTCCTTTTCCAATCATTCCTTTTCTTTTAATTAATCGGTCATTGGATTCTTTTCTTTTTTCTTGGTAATAATCCCTTTCTGAGTCTAATTCATCAAAGGCATCGCGGATTGGAATTTTTTCAACTGCTGCTTGTAAGCTTTCTATAATTCGAATAAATTGGATATAACTTACTTCTTCTTTCATTGCTTCTAATGCTTCCCATGGACCAGCTTCATAGTTATTTACACATTTGGTAATTGGTGCACGGAAAATACTAGAATATCTTTCCAACCATTCTAATATGATTTCAACATTCACTCTTTCAATTCTCATAAGCATTAGTATAATTGTCTGGAATTGCATTACCTCGTCTTCCATCTCTAATTGTCTCATCTTTACTTGGAAAATTAGTAACCAGATTGGAGCCATATAGGCTACGATAGCAAATACAAAAGCAAGTAATAATTCAAACCATTGCATATATTCACTATTGATAACATCTAACTTTCCTTCTATTCTTTTTACTACGGTATCAATTTCTTCATCGGTTGCTTCTTCATAATATTTTAATCTTTGTACTGCCATTTTTATTTGTGCAGTTGTTCTTTGTTGTTTTGTTTTTCCTCGGAATTGGTCTAATATCTTGTTGTCTTGCTCAGTTACTTCCATTGCTTTTTTCTTATCTTTTTCTGACAAACCTCCCATGATGTCATAATCGGTTGTCGGCTCTGTATAAATATAGTTAACAGCAATAACATGTAATTGCGTAAACAGTATAATCGAAACAATGCAAGTTACAATCGCCATAGCAATTCGATTCATATAAAGCCATTCCATTTTTAAATGAGAAGCTGAATCTTTTAAATATTTTTGTACTTTTCTATATTCTTTAGATCCCTTCTTTGGAATAAACAAATCTACTACTTTTTTGATTGGTTTCTTTTTGTATAGTTTTGCCTGCCATGGGTTTTCTGTGTTTTTGGTGTTCATTCCAGTTGAACCATTGTCTTTTAATTTTCTAACTAATATGTACGAAGCAAATGTTAATATTAAAATTAAAATTTGTACAATTGTTCCTGGTTTTCCTTGGTACCAGCTTGCTGTGAAAGAGAAATTGTTAATGGCCCATGTTTTTAGTGGCTCTAATAACAATACTGGTGCAATAGAAATAAGAGACAAACTTTGAAATACATAGTTTAACTTATCTCTTTTTAAGATTTCTAATTGCATTTCTTGTGTTATATTATTTACATTTTTCAAGTATAAAGAGGCTCCATCTACTTTTCTGTCACCAAATTCTTTGGTTAAATAAGAAAGACCTGCAAATTCTTTTAAGAAACTATTGGGTGCAATGTCATAATACTTTTCTAATTCTGTTTCTGGGTCATTTGAAATTAGAATTTCATATATTTTTTCTCCCTGCATTGATACACTCATCTCATCATCTTGTGATACTTGGTAAATTGCTTCTTCTACCATGTTATATTCGTGATAAGCATGTCTAATTTCTGAGAAAAAGTCAATTTGTTCTTTTAGAATTTTATCATCAATCTTATCGACAGAACCATCAATAAAGGTATCTATCATAAAAATTTCAAATATCAATAAAATGAACATTAACAGATAGTTGGATTTGGTAAGAACGATTGTCATAACAATTAATGGTATTAGTACAACTAATGCTTTAGTTAATATTTTTGCGGTTCCTTTTCTTGTATTATATTCATCATCTATGTTAACAATTTCTAATCTTCTTCTTATTTTTAAGGTATATCTTTTGATAAATGGTATTTTTATGTAAGTTAAATATAGTTTTTGGAATAGCACTTCTGTTGAGAATTTGTTTTCTTTGGTTCCTTGTTGTAATTGTTGAATTTTCTTATATTCTGACTTTTGCATTTTTTTAGATAGCATAAAATATGCTAGTATTACAATTACAAATAATCCTGCTGCTCCACCCATTATCATAAACATTAATTGGTCAGTCACGTTTTACCTCACCTCTCTTTTTTCTATTGTCAGGGGACACATCTTTCCCTTGGGTCTTGCCTACTTCAGATAAGATATTTCCCCTCCCCTTGTGAATTACTATTTCCTATTTTTTAAATCTCTGTGGCTGCTTTTGGTTTTCTTCCACGTCTTTTTGGTTTTTCTTCTACTGGTTCACTACTAACTGAAATAGTTTGTTTTGCTCTATTTCCCCAATGTCTTTCCACAAATTTATCAAATTTCTCTAAATCTGTTTCATCCATATTAACTCTCATTTCTCTCAAGTTATTTTCTGAAATTGGGTTAGTTACGATATATTCACCATCTACATATTCTAAAATATTTCTGTAAGCATATAATTGTCTATCTGTAATTTTCTCAAAATAACGTGTTGCATTATCAAAGAATTTGTCGAATTTTCCTTCTAACGTTTTTTGATTTCTATGGTCAAATGTATATTCATTTTTTTCTTCAATTGGAATACATTCTGTAATTCTTTCTACATATCTTTTTCCTTTAAAGTCTTTGGTTAAGTGAATATCAAAGTTTAATACTTGTACAACTTGTTCTTCTGCTGTTTTTTCGTTTTTGAAAACACCAGCTCTTAACATTGAGTTACGAAGTGCTGTTACTAAGTTTGGAAATGTTTTTGCGTGGTGTGTAAATAAAGTAAACTTAGAAGCAACTTGGGCTGCTTGTATCATCCAAGATGCTACAGGGTCTGTTGCAACCTCACCAATGATATTTACAGAACCGTCAGTTTTCTTTTGAACGTCCAAACCTTCTTGTCCTGAAATGGTTTCTGTTTCTCTAAAAGTTAAGATATTTCTGGTTGGATAAATTTTTCTTAAGTGAAGCTCGAATGCTGTTTCTTGAACACGAATGTTCATGGTTTCATATATATTCTCTATCATTCCCATAAGCATTGTTGTTTTACCACAACCTTGCTCACCTGTAATAGAAATAATTCTAGCTCCCTTTACTAAATATTTTAATAGTTCAATGGATTCATCACATCCTGGTTCACCTTTGAACCATTGCTCTAAGGTAGAACGTTTTACGTCAAACTTTCTTACGAAGAATGCCCATGTTTCAGAGAAACTTGGTCTTACAACAACAACACGAGAACCATCTTTCATTTCATTGATTTTATAACCATTTGTGTCTGATAATTGTCCTGGGTTGTTATATTTATAAATATTTTGACATACTCTTTTTAGTTCTGCTTCTGTTCCAAAAGATAAGAATTCCAAACGAATTGACTTACCTTGGAAAAAAATCCAGATACTATCACATGCTCTTGGCACTTTGTGTTCTGATACTTGGTCTAAATAATCACTGTCAGATTGTGCTACTTGGCTTAAAAAGCTTTCTGGAAGACCAGATACACCACCAGATACACCATCTATATTCATATCTCTTACTTCGTCAATACTGCTATATCCTTTATAATGTTGATAAATTCTTTGTACTACCACACCTAATTTATCAGCAAAGCTTAAGACAATATTTTCTTTTTCATAAATATCTTCTATTTCTTTACTGGTTATAACATAAGAAGGTTTTGTTTCTCCTTCCACGTATTTTAAAGTAGCCAAATTGTACTTTTTAATTAGTTCTGTTAAAGCTTCATACCCAAATTCTTTTTTATAACTATAAATTAATATATCGAATTTATCTTGTGCTGTTAAAAGAGAAGGAATATCAAATGAAATAGCTTTTGATATATTGCTTTCTGTTACACCATATTCTTTTTCTAATAAATCGAAAATCAATTCTTTGACATATTTTTTATCATTTACATCACCATAGGTACAACCTTTTAAAGCCTTTTTTAATTCATACTTTTTATTTTTTCTTCTTTTCAATTCTTCTTCTGAAAGTCCAATATCATACAAGTTAATTTTGGTAATCTCATCTAGTCTTCTTTTTACAAACTCTATCATTTTTTCAATGGTATAAGTTTTATCATCTACATCTACTTGTACTTCTACTTCTGCATTTTGCTTTTTCTTAATACTATAGAAAATCGCATAACCTGCAATGCCTAATACTACTATGATTAGTATGATATTTGTTATGGTCATTTGGTTTTCCCTCCTTTGTCTATTTATCGTAAATCTTCTAATCGATATATGATATTATCTACCGTTCTTTTTACTTCTGTTAAAAAGAACCCATTTCTATCATCTTCTCCTGTTGCTTTTCTAAGACTTAAAAATAAGTCTGGTACTCTAGCTTCTTCACATGCTTCAAAAAACAATGTATTATATGGAATGGTTGATACTTTATTTTTTTCACCTAAATATCTTGAAATATTTTTAATATTGTATTTTGAAAATTTATCGTATCTTCCTATTAGTAATAATGTTTTCTTCGTGTTTAGAATTGGTTTTTCTTCCCTTAATTCCATAAAATGATTGATACTTGTTAGTCTTTGGCTTAAGTTCACTACTATTAAATTAGAATTATTCATAATGTTTTCTGCAATATCATCTTGCACTTGTTTGTCCAAATCTACAAATACCAAATCATAATAATTATTCGCTAAACTAATGATATCTGGATAATATCTTCTGATGTCATTGTACTCGTTTTTGTCTCCTTTAAAGGTTGGTAATATTTCTAATCGATCTTTAAATATAATTTTCGTATAATTTGTAATATGTTCTGGAGACATTTTGTTACTTTTCATCATTCTCGTCAAGCCAGCTATTCCTTCTTGCATTGCTACATTTGTATTTGGTCCAAACAATCCTAAATTCTTTTTTGCTTTCTTTTTTTGTTCCCAAAAACAGTTGTCTAAGTTTTCATCTTGATATCCAGTTGAAACAACTAATATTCTATAATTATGTTCAATTGCTAAATGCGTACAAATCGCTGCTAAAGATAATGTTTTTCCGGTTTGTTCTGTTCCATTATTCCAAAAAGTTACAATTGACATTTTTATACTCCTTTTTCTATATACTTAATCGCTTTTCTTATGTTAGATTCACTTACATCACCCAATATTTCTTCTGCCAAATAAGCAAGTCCATCTTTATATTGAATGCTTAATTTTTTTAATTTTATTTTTGCTACTCTTTGATTTTCATAAATAACACTCAAATCTCCATTTTCAATTGGAAAGTAAATTCTGTACTCATTCCAGATGACTTTATAACCTAAAGAAAGAAAATTTAAGTAATCATCTTCTTCCTTTAGCATTTCTTTTGAAAATAGAACTTTTGTTAAATTAACTACTTTTGGTGCCCCTACTAAAACTTCCAACCCTTTTTTCAAAGAATAGTTGTCAAAAGATGTTACAAAATAATTTTTTTGAGCTGTTTCTAATTCAAAGTTTTGAAAGCCTTGTGTATTGTCTGTATCAACCAAAATGATATCATATTCCATTTCTTGTTCATCTGCTAATCCTAAATATCTTTTGATATCTTCTACATTGGAAAATCCTACTGCTATGTCAATATCTTCAAAATCTGTCACATAGCAAGTAGTAGGGTTTATGGCTGGCACTATATATCTTGCTTTTTGATTTATTGTTGCGTCCACCACTAATACCTTATGTTTTAGTACTGTTAATATTTTTGCTAAATATACAATTAAATCTGTTTTATCATAGGCTCCTATAAACCCTATTTTCTTCATGTGTATTTCTCTCCTTTTTCTTTTATTGTACTACTCCTGCTAGAGAATCTAAGTATTCTTTTCTTGCGTTTTTAGAATTGGTTGTACTTTCTTGCATGTTGGTTTCTAAATTACTTTGTGCTTGTTCTCCTTGGCTGTTAATTGCACTATTGATATAGTTGTTTCTTAATTCTACACCATTATTTCTTCCATATCTTTGTGCAATGTCATTTTTTGCCTTTTCTAATATATTGTCATTGCTTCTTAGCAAGGTTAATGTGCTTTCATTTAGAGGATATGTTGGTGTTGCAGCTTCTTGCATACCAGCTTCTGTATATTTTGTCACATAAATTTTAGAACCTCTAATTTGATAAGCTTCAATAATAGCACAACTCATATGTAAAATTTCATCTTCTGTTAAGTTAAGCCAAATCGTATCTTCTGAATCAATTCCACTAATTTGAGGAATGCTTACTTCTTTTTTGCTAACAACAATATAGTCTTGTCCTGATGGCAACATAATTCTAACATCAATGTAGTCTCCTGTTACTAAGTCCATTGGCAATACCAACATGTTATATTCTTGCTTTCTTACGTCTTTTTGCACAATATTGTCACTCTTGCTTAATAGGTCTGTTGTAATTAACGTATTTTTCTTCATATTTACTTTTGCAACTAATGGTACACTGTTTAACTCAATATATTCTTTATCACTACTTTTGTTGATATAATAGTTGTCTGTTTCTTCTTCTTTTTGTAGTTCGTATTCTCTATTATCTTTTTTTATATATAATTTTGGTGTGTTATTATCGTTTTTAGTATAAATTTCGTTTCCTTCTTTATCTTGTAACGCATAGTTTTCAATAATAGTAATATCACTGGTTGCATTACTTGGTACTAAGCTTTTATTCACTGGTTGTTTTTTTAACATATCTGTTGTAATTACTTGCCCTGAGCTAACATCTTGACTTAGAACATAGGCATTTACAGTTGCTTTTTTCTCTTCTTGTTCCTTTTTGGTTTTATTGATTAATTGCATGAATAATAATGCTATAATCACTCCACAGATTACTAACATTAATAACATACCTAATATAAATGAATTTCTTGCTTTTCTTTGCATTGGATTTGTTGCCATGACAAATTCCTCCCTTTATTTTATTTTTTCTATATTTTTTTACAAAATATCCATCTATTTTATTTTAACGCAAATATACTTCAAAATCAATGAATTTACTTTTTGTTACTAAAAGTTAATATTGTTGTAACATTCCTGTAATATTTATTCTTTTTATAAAAAAGTTTCTATATTTTTTTACTTGTATTTCTTTTAGTTAGCAAAATTTTTCTAATGCTTTTGCTACCCCATCTTCTTTATTAGATGTTGTTATATAATCAGCAATTCTGGTTATTTCTGGCGTACTTCCTGCCATTGCTATACCTAATCCCGCTTCTTGTATCATTTTTTTGTCATTTACATTATCTCCAATTGCAATCACTTCTTCTTTTGAAATGTCTAGTTTTTCTATTAAATATTCTAAAGCCCCCCATTTATCCACATTTTGTACGGTTATTTCTGTATAGTAATATTCCACTGTAATTTCTTCTGTTCCCTGCCTAATGGTCTTTCTAGACATATGGGAAACATCTAACACTTCAATTCCCTCTACTTTTCTTAATTTTCTTATAATCGATTGAAATACATTTTTATTTTCATCACAAATTGTCATCTTTAAAAATTTTTCTTCTTTTTTATACTTTACATATTCATACATATTTTCGACTATACTAATTTTAGTTTGTTTACTTTCTTCTTTTTTCAAGTTTTCTTTTTGATAATATAAAACATTATATTTTAATGCAGTTGCTAAAATAGTCTGGTCTGTGTAAACATTATAAGAAATACTATTTTCTTCACATATTTTAATAATTTCTAACACTTTTTGCTTTGGCAAGAATTTATCATATATAATTTCTTCTTTTTGGATATCATAAATAAGAGCTCCATTTCCTGCTATAAAATATTTTTCACTTCCAATTTCTTTGGCTATGGTTTTAATGGAGTCAATTGGTCTTCCTGATGCAATAATTACTTCTGTCCCTTTTTGTATAGTTTCTTGAATGACTCTTTTTGTATTTTCTGTTACGATTCCATATGGATTTAACATTGTACCATCTAAATCTATAGCTACTAATTGATACATATTTTTCACTCCTTACTTTTTTTGCTTTTTTATTATAACTTTATTTTTTTGATTTTTCAAGAAATAATTTTGGAAAAAATTGCTTGTTTATTTTTGCTCTTTTCTGCACATTCTAGTATTAGAAAAAGCAAAGGTTTTTTCTATATGTAATATTACAGGAGGTGAAAAAACAATGGCAAACAATTCAAACAAAAAATTAGTTCCAGAAGCTATGTCTGCTTTAGACAAATTCAAATATGAAGTAGCTAGTGAAGTTGGTGTTAACTTAAAAGATGGATACAACGGAGATATATCAGCTAAAGACGCTGGTAGAATCGGTGGTAACATGGTTAGAAAAATGATCCAACAAGCTGAACAACAAATGAAATAGTTTTATTTCAAATAGTCCTTGGTAGGAAGTTAAATTTTGTTTTTATTTATTTTATTTTAAAATACATAAAGGCAGGATTTGATTTCCTGCCTTTCTTTTATTTTATTTATGCTTCTGGTTCTACTAAACCATAATTTTTTCCATCTTTTAATTTATGGATTGCATTTACTTTACCTGTTTCTACATTGATGAATACCAAGAAATTGTGACTTGGTTTTTCTTTTAATTTTAAAACTGCATCTTCTGGTAGCATTGGTTTAATTTCATAGTATGATGTTTTTACAATTTGATCTGCTATTTCAGCTACTGGGTCCATTACTGTTTCCATTGTTTTTAAGGATGCATCTTTCATCATTTTTTCTCTTTTTGTTTTTGCTTTTCTGATTTGTCCTTCTAAGATATCGATATCTTTATCGATAGATGCATACATGTCTTTGTCTTCTGTTACTGCTCTGTATTTTTCTCCATTAGCTGTTACATAGATTTCTGCAATTTGTTCGTTTTTTTCGGTTTTTAAAGTAACTTCAGCTTCTGCTTCTTCAAAATATTTATCAATTCTTTCCATTTTTCTTTCTACATAATCATTAATTGCTTCTGTTATCTTTAGTTCCTTTCCTGTTATTTTTATTTTCATAAAAATCGCTCCCTTCTTCTTTTATGATTTCATTATATACATTAATTTTTTTCTTGTCAACACCTTTGTTGAGTTGCTATTAGTAATTAATTGATTTCTTCTTTATATTAGCTATTTTTTGATAGCATATAGAAAAAATAAATAGAAATTGTGTAAATCTCTTGCTTTAAGATTCGTTCACACAATTTCTAAAATAACTCCTCTAATTTATAATCTTTCTCCAGTTTCTCATTAAAATACAATTTAGTTACTAACTTAAATTCCTCTAACGCTTCCTCTTTTAAATTAAACGAATACAATTTCTTAGCTGGTGCTGTCACTGTATATTTAATTGCGTTTAATGTACTTTCGCTAATTCCAATTGTACTAGTGTCTTGGTTTCCACATATTTTGCACTTTAATCCATTATCTTTCATACTAAAGTACGTAATATTGTCTTTGTTTTTACAATTTACACATTCCATCACTTGTGGTGTAAAACCTAAAATACATAGTAAGCGTAATTTAAACACACCTAATACCATATCTAAATTTTTGTCAGTTTCTGATATGGTATAAAGCGTATTCAATAATAATTGCAAAATTCTATAACAATTTTGATTTTCATGTGTTACATCTTGCACAATTTTATTAATATGTACTGCATATTTTAATTTATCTAAATCAATTCTAAGATTGTAAAATACTTCAATTGGTTCAACCGAATTAATATGGTAAGTTCCGTGTTCCTTTAAATACTAAATATTCCCCAAAACAAAACATTTGCGTGCCTGCCAAAAGCGCACTTTTCGGTCTTCTGGCTCCTTTGGCTACACACGAAATCTTACCGTACATTCGGCGTTAATACTGTCAGCATTTTATCAAAATCTCCCATATTACTTTCTGCTAATACGATTCCATTTATTTTTACATTTGCCATTTTTGCTATCCTTTTTACTTCAATTATTTCTCTTTTGAAGAAATATCCTCCCATTCTTCTTTTGAGACACTTAAAGGGTTCCCCTCAATCCCCTTTTCAATTTCTTCAATTTGTTTTAATTCCATAAATGTATTAATATTTCCTGTATTTTTAAAGGTTTCCCATGCAATTTTCTTAATCATATGCTTCACTTCCTCAATCCTTTTTTAAAGTTTTACCTTTAATTTTATCTTTTGCTTTTTTTCCACTTTTTATACATTTTTGTGGCTAATGGTCAAATTGGGACAGGCACACTTTAACCATTCTATTTTAATTTAAATTTATTTACAATAGAGTCATTGGATTGCCAATCTTCTTTGACTTTTACCCAAGTTTTTAGATTTACTTTCACGCCAAAGTTCTCTTCCATATCAATTCTAGCTGCTCTTCCAATTCTTTTTAACATTTCTCCATTTTTTCCGTATGATAATTCCTTTGTGTGATTCTCTTAGGCAATAAATAGTAGCTTCTATATCATAGATTTCTTCTTTTTGTTTATTTTTTCTTTCTTTCATTTTTTCTACTTCTATATAAATCCCATGTGGCACTTCATCTTGCAATAACTTCAAAGCTTTTTCACGGATAGTTTCTTCTGCTAACTGTCTTAATGTTTGGTCTGTATACTCTTCTATATCATAATATGCAGGACCAGGTTTTAAGTTCTTCTCAATCTCATCTAAAATAATTTCTTTATACTTAGTATTTGTTGCCGAAATTGGTATCACTGCTTCAAAGTTATATTCTTTGCTATAGGTATCAATTAAATTCAGCAGTGTTTCTCTTTTCACTAAATCAATTTTATTGATAATTAGAATTGTCTTTCTTTTCGCTTCTTTTATTTTTTCTAAAATAATACTATCGCCTCTGCCAATATCTGTACTGGTCGCTTCAATTAAAAACAAAATCACATCACTATCTGGTAAACTTGAAAAAGATGTTTCTACCATCGTTTCATTTAACTTAGTTTTAGGCTTGTGAATACCTGGTGTATCTGTAAAAATAATTTGACTATTCTTTCTATTTACAATTCCTTTGATTGCTGTTCTTGTAGTTTGCACTTTATTGGCAATTGCAGCTACCTTTTCACCTACTAACAAATTCAGTAACGTTGATTTTCCTACATTGGTTCTTCCTATCAAAGTTACAAATCCTGATTTAAATTCTATTTTTTCTTTTTCCATATTTTTTGCTCCTCTTTTCTTATTATACACTATTTTTTTGCTAAATTTGTAGAATTTGAAAATTTTTTTATTTTATTTTTAAAATGTATTTTAAAACTCGTATATAATATTTATATTATATACGAGTCCATTAATTTTTTCAATTTTTTGTTATAATTTGAGACAGTTTAGATCTGTCCCCACTGTCTCATTTTAAGCATAGGCTTGACGTTTTTTGAAACTAAGTAGGTTCGTAATTTCGTTTTCTGTATTTTTTGCTTTTTTGGTTTTTCTTGCTCTTTCTTGTTCCAATTCACGTTTTTGTTTTTCTGCCATAGATTGACAGATTGCTTTTTGATAAGTAAAATGGGTATCTTGTGCTATTTTACTCCAATTGTATTGGTTTCTTACTTTGTTTTTTGCTTTTTTAGTCACTTCGCTACAAAGTTTTTGATCGTATAATAATTCTAAGATAGAGTCTGCTAACGAATTCGCATTTCCACAATAGGCTTTCATTCCATTCACTCTATGTTCTACAATTTCATTTAGTCCTCCAATGTCTGATACAACTACTGGATTTTCAGATAGCATTGCTTCTAGCGCTACAATCCCAAATGGTTCATAAGTACTTGGAAATACTGATATATCAGCTGATTTATACATTTTTTGTACATCTTTTCCTCCCATATATCCCGCAAAGTATACTTTATTCCCAATTCCCATGGCATTTACTTGTTGTTTTAATTCGTCTAACATTCCACCTTTTCCGCAAATAACTAGTTTAGTATCATGATATCCTTCTAATATTTTTGGCATAGCTGAAATTAAGTGTTGTATTCCTTTTTCATATACCAGTCTTCCCATAAATAAAATTATCTTTTCATTGTCCATGGCATATCTTCTTCTAAAGTTATAGTCTCTTTCTATTCCATTAAATAAATTCATATTGACACCATTTGGCACTACATTAATTTTTTCATAAGGTAATCCAAATAGTCTTTGTAATTCACTCTTCATATAATTGCTATTGACAATTACTTCTGCTGATTCATAGGTTAACATCCATTCTGTGTCATTAATATATCTTTGTTGCTCGTCATGAATCCCACTATTCCTTCCTGCTTCTGTTGCATGAATAGTAGATACGATTGGTATGTTATAAGAATTTTTTAATGTTTTAGCTGAATAGGCTACTAACCAATCATGTGCATGGATAACATCAAAGGTTCCTTGTTCTGCAATAATTTCATTTGCTTTTGCTAACATATTGAAATTCATTTGCATTACCCAATCAATGAAATTATTAGGGTTTATCATATAGTTATCTACTCGATATACTTTTACTCCTTTGTCATCCTCAAAATAAGGGGCTTCCCCATCTCGATAGGTTACAACTGTTACTTCATGACCATCTTTCAATAAAGTTCTTGATAAATCATAGACAACTCTTGCTATTCCTCCTACTACTCTTGGTGGATATTCCCATGTTAACATTAGA
This sequence comes from uncultured Clostridium sp., assembly GCA_946565805.1. Classification (GTDB taxonomy): domain Bacteria; phylum Bacillota; class Clostridia; order TANB77; family CAG-508; genus CAG-269. The sequence continues at coordinate 48,586 of CAMNWO010000006.1, read as the reverse complement.
ATCTTCATGGATGTACTTCCTTTCTTATTTCTTATTTTCTTTTGTTTTTCTCATTTTTTGACATTTTTCTTCATTTTAATCTATTGTATACAACTTTCAAAAAAATGTAAATGCTTTTAAGGAATTTTTTTTATTTTTTGTCAATTATAAAAATAATAGAGCTTGATTAAAGTTTGATGTATGATAAAAAAAGACTTAAGAATTTCTTCTTAAATCTTTCTTTTGTTTTATGCTCCCATGTCATCATCATAACTTTCGTCATCATCTTCATCGTCAAAATCTTCATCCCCATAATTTTCGTCATCATAGTTTTCATCGTCATAATTTTCATCGTCTTCATTACTATTATTATCACTATTTTCATCATTATCATTTTGTTCTTGATTGTCATTATCCTCGTCATTATTATCCTCGTTTTGTGAATTTGAATCATTATTTGGTTTTTCGTTTTGGTTTTGGTTTTGATTTTTATTAGTCCCAGCTGAAGAAGCCGTAATTCCATTTGCATCCATCCATTGCTCTGCATCTATTTTTTGATCATTAATCGTAATGTAATAATGTTTTTCGCCCCCACTAATTGTCATATAAATATCATCTGCTACTGTTGCAAATAATTCTGAACCAGACGCATTGATTAGCGTATACTTCTTATCCTTACATGCTACTAATACTTTGTAATTAGGAATTACTAGTAAATTCATAGCATCTTTATTGTTAGAAACAACATAACCTAAACTATCATATTTAAATTCTGCTACTTGATTTCCATTTTTGTCATATAATCCCCAATATTTGTCTTTTCTAACAGGAATTAAATTGTCTACTAAAATATATTTATTTTTGATACCATTTTTTGCAAACTTAGAAATGTCTACTCCAATTTCATCATTTTCAATATAAATTTTAATGTTTCCTCTAATGTCAATTACACCATATTTATTGTCTTTTTTGGCTACATATAAACCTGCATCACTATCCATTAATTCAATACTATCATACATAATTTGTACCTTTGTTTCTCCTGAAGCTGATAAAATTCCAACTTTGCTATTGTTTTCTACTAAGAAATCTCCTATATTTGGTAAAAAAGTAATGTTATCATATTTTGGTTCTAATATGGCTTTTCCATCTACTCCTATTACACCCATTTGCTTTTTATCTTTATCTTTTAAGACAATTAATTGATTTTTTAAAATTGCTTTTTGGTTAGCAAATACATTATTTAGTTCCACATATCCATAGTCTAATACTTGACTTGCATAATATTGATATAGATATGGCAATGTAAAAATAGTTATCCTATTTTTATCTTGATCATAATCAAAACTGATGTTAAATGCTTTTTGAAGTCCTTCTGCTGAAGTATATAATACCCCATTAATTGCCTTAACTGGATTTTTTATATAGGAATATTCATAATCTGCATTATTTTCTGTTAAGTCTAATTTATATATTTTATTTTGTCCTAATTCAAAGTTGGCTATTTCATTTTCATTTTGTACATAGCATTTACTTTGCTGTTCTGATTTTTCACTATACTCTCCGTTGAAACTATCATAACCAAAATATTGTGCTACTTCTTTGATTGGTGCATAAATTGTTCCATCACTTTCAATCACCAATAGATTTTTTAATTTTTCATTGGCTTGTCCATCAATTGTTAAAGTCATAACTTTACTTTTAGCATACATTAAATAAGTAACAATCGCTATAATAGTCATAAAAACTAAAATCATAGCAACTAATATAATTCTAGTCGTTCTTTTTTTCTTTTTCTCTTCTTTATTTTGGAAACTTTCTTCAATTAAATTCATCGTATATACCTCCATTTATTTGATATATCCATATTTTCGATAAAATTCTTCTCGAAAATTACCTAGATTATCTTTTTCTATTTCTATTCTAACTCTTTCCATCAAATTAGTCAAGAACCTTAAATTATGAATTGATAATAATCTGTCTCCTAATATTTCATTTGTTTTTACTAAATGTCTAATATAAGCTCTTGTATAATTTTTACAAGTATAACAGTCGCATTCTGGATCTAAAGGTCCCCAATCTCTTTCATAAGTTGCATTTCTCACCACTACTTTCCCATGTGAGGTCATAGCTGTTCCATTTCTTGCAATTCTAGTTGGTAACACACAGTCACACATATCAATTCCTGCGATAGCCGCTTCGATTAAATAATCTGGTGTTCCTACTCCCATTAGATACCTTGGTTTGTGTTTTGGCATCAATGGTGCTGTATATTGTAGGATATCTAAAAATTCTTCTTTTGGTTCTCCTACACTAATTCCTCCAATTGCATATCCTGGTAAGTCTAAGGCAATTAGGTCCTCTGCACTTTTGGTTCTTAAGTCTTTATAAAATCCTCCTTGTATAATACCAAATAAGGCTTGTTTATCAACCGTCTTATGTGCCTCTTTGCATCTCTTCGCCCATCTAGTTGTTCTTTCCATCGATTGCTTGGTATATTCATAACTTGCTCCATGTTCTACACATTCATCAAATGCCATCATAATGTCACTACCTAAATCTTCTTCAATCCCCATAACTGATTCTGGTGAAAAGAAATGTTTACTTCCATCTAAGTGAGATTTAAATTCAACTCCCTCTTCTGATATGGTTCTTAAAGCTCCTAAACTAAATACTTGGAACCCTCCGCTATCCGTTAAAATCGGTCTATCCCAATTCATAAATTGGTGCAAACCACCTGCTTCTTTTACAATTTTACTTCCTGGTCTTAAATATAAATGATAGGTATTAGACAATATAATTTCTGCTCTTACTTCTTCTTTTAATTCTTCAGGTGTCATAGATTTTACAGTTGCTTGTGTTCCTACAGGCATAAATACTGGTGTTTGAATATCACCATGTGGTGTATGTATCACACCTCTTCTAGCCCCTGTTTGTTTACATTCGTGTAATAATTCATATGTTACTGCTGGTTTCATAATATTTTTCTCTCCTTTTTAAGTTTTTGGCTAGTTCTGGGACAGGCACAAAGGTAGACATTTTGGTTAGTTCTGTGCCTGTCCCAGAACTAGCCAACAATAAACATAGCATCTCCAAAGCTAAAGAAACGATATTTTTCTCTTACTGCTTCTTCGTATGCATTCATAATATAATCCTTACCCGCTAAAGCTGATACTAACATTAGTAATGTTGATTGTGGTAAGTGGAAATTGGTAATTAGTCCATCTAATATTTTAAATTGATAGCCTGGATAGATAAATATTTGTGTATCTCCGTTCTGTTGCTTTTACCATTCCCTCTTCATTTGCAATCGTTTCTAATACTCTACATGAAGTAGTTCCCACTGCGATAACTCTTTTTCCATTTTTCTTAGCTGTATTTATTTTGTCTACATCTTCTTGCTTGATATAGTAATGTTCAGAATGCATTTGATGAGCTTCTACGGTTTCTTCTTTAACTGGTCTAAAAGTTCCAATCCCTACATGTAAGGTTACATTGGCAATGATAATACCTTTTTCTTGTAATTTTTCTAATAAGTCTTCTGTAAAATGTAATCCTGCTGTTGGTGCTGCAGCAGAACCATCATATTTCGCATATACAGTTTGATATCTATCTTTTTGCTTTAATTCTTCATGAATATAAGGTGGTAGTGGCATTAATCCAATTCGGTCCAAAATTTCGTTGAAAATTCCTTCGTACTCAAATTCTACTTTTCTGGTTCCACCTGGCATTATTTCTAATACTTGTGCTTTTAACATTCCTTCTCCAAAAACCACTTTTGTTCCCACATGAAGCTTATTTCCTGGTCTTACAATACATTCCCAGATATCTCCTTCTATATTATTTAATAATAAAAATTCAACATTGGCTCCTGTTTCTTTTTTCCCATATAATCGTGCAGGTAATACTTTTGTATTGTTTCTAACCAAAACATCTCCTGGTTTTAAATAGTCTATAATATCTTTAAACACTTTATGCTCTATTGTTTGCTTTTCTCTATTTAACACCATTAATCTTGAGGTATCTCTTTTTTCAATTGGTGTTTGTGCAATTAGTTCTTCTGGTAGTTCATAATTAAAATCTGATACTTTCATTTTACTCCCCTAATCCTTTTACTTTATTCATTAAATTGTTTCCTATTTCTCTTATTTCTTCTATTAAATTTTCTGGTTGTTTAAATACCTCTTGCATTTGATAAGAGTATTCAAAATTACTATTCTTGGCTGGTTTTAGTGTATAAATTTCTGGTGGTAATCCTATTTTTCCAGCTGTAGTACTAATATTTTTATTCATATAATCGGTATACCATTTTTTCTGGCCTGCTAATTGTTCATTTTTATATCCATATTTTTCATAATCATGCAATTCTGGTCTTTCATAGCCATATTCTTTTGCATTTCTTTCCAATGAATGCAAAAACTCATGTAAAAATACTTCTTCTGGAAAGGTATTAATTCTCCTGTCATATTTATAAATATAACTTTTTGAGTCATTTGGTAAACGAATATTAGAAAATCCAATTCCATAATAATCCATAGAACCTAGTCCTATCCAATCATTTACCTCAATATCATTTTCATGTTTTTCATCTCCGAAGTCTTACAATTGCAAAAATATGGTCATAGTCATGTGTAGCTACAATATCTTTTATTTGTTCTTCAATATCTTCTGCTGCCACATAATACCCAAATTCATTATCATAAGATAATTTTGATAATGGTGTACTAATCTCATAGATGTCACTATCTGCTGTCATTTTTCCCTTTGATAATGTATTACAAGATGTTTCAAATAAATGAATGGTATTGGTAATATCTGTCACATCATTTCCGTGTCACTTGCAATTTTACTTGTTTTTGATTAATCATCACATCTGTGGTTCGAAAGATAAAACATGCAAATTTCCAGCTGTTGTTTTGTTCTTGTATTCCTTCTTCTATTGTAAAATTCGAAAACCATGCATCTCCTTTTACATCCCCCAAATATCCTCCTAATCGAAATCCAAGGTTTACTTGTTCTCTATCTTTACTGTTAAATATCAGTTCTATTTTTTGCCAGTCGTGTGTTCCACTAACAGCAACTGACCTTTCTGTCGTTCCTTCTATGGATATTTGTGCTCCTAATCCTGATATTTCTTCTTTTGCTTGCACATTATCGGTCTTTACCATACAAGTTACCTTATATGGCTGATTTTTCTTCACTTGTACTTTTTTATAAAACATCGCATCATTATAGTCTGGATTTTCTATTTTATAACTTCTTTGATTTCCATATTTTATTTCCTTATCTCTTGTAAATTGAGAGGTATTCAAATTTGTTTCACTTCTTATAAAATCATTAAAGTTGTTAATTTGATAATACTGATAAGCAAAATATAATACAATAAGTAAAAATGCTAAACTTAAAAAATGGCTAATTTTATTCTTTTTTCTCGTTTGTTCCATTCTTGTACCTCCTCTTCTATTATATATGATTTGCTTTGAAATAGCAACCATGATTTTTGCGATGTTTTTGGGGACAGGGCCAAAAAACATCGTAGTTCTAAATTCAGCCAATCTAATTTGACTTTTTATGTAAAATATAGTATACTAAAGCAATACACAATGGTAACTATTAATCCTCGCTTCCACAGGAGGAACTGTTTCTTTATTAATATAAAGGAGGATATATTTATGAAATATTTAAAACGTTACAACATTTTGATAGCTATCGGATTATCTATGTTAATAAGCGTGGATGCAGGAATACTTCTTATGTACTTAGCGGGTATTCTTCCATCTTTCACTATTATCGTAGTAGTACTCCTTTCTATCGGGATTTTCTTAACAGCACGTGGGATCTTACCTTTTTTAGAGGAAATTGACCATATCATAAAACAAAAGTCTTAAATGTTTCTAATACAAAGAGGGAACCTTATTATAAAATAGGATTCCCTCTTTATCTTTATTCTTCTGATTTTCCATCATTAAAATCTAACATGCTTAAGTTGATTCTATCTTGGTCATCAATGTTGATGACTTTAACAGTAACTTTATCTCCAACATGAAGTACATCTTCGATGTTTTTAATTCTTTCTTTTGATATTTTAGAAATGTGTAGTAATCCTTCTTTTCCACCACATCCTAAGTCAACGAATGCTCCAAAGTTCATGATACGAGTAACTTCTCCGTAGTAAATTCCGCCAACTTCTACTTCTCTTACGATGTCTTCTACCATTTCTAGTGCTTGAATTGCTTTTTCGTTGTCATTTGAATAGATAAATACTTGTCCATCTTCTTCGATATCAATTTTTACACCTGTTTCTTCAATAATTTTATTAATTACTTTTCCACCTGGTCCAATAACATCTTTTATTTTATCTACCTTAATTTGTGTACTTACAATTCTTGGTGCATATTTTGATACATCTGGTCTTGGTTCGCTTATTACTGGCGCCATAATATCATCTAAAATATGTTGTCTTGCTTTTCTTGTTTTTTCAAATGCTTCTTTGATAATATCATAAGTTAAACCATCGCATTTGATATCTACTTGAATGGCTGTGATTCCTTCAGAAGTTCCACCAACTTTAAAGTCCATATCTCCAAAAAAGTCTTCTAATCCTTGGATGTCTACTAGCATTACATAGTCATCGTCTTTATCTGGATTGGTTACTAATCCTGTTGAAATACCAGCAACTGGTCTTTTAATTGGTACTCCTGCATCCATTAAACTTAATGTACTTCCACAAATACTTGCTTGTGAAGTAGATCCATTGGAAGATAATACTTCTGATACCACTCTTATAGCATATGGAAATTCTTCTTTTGATGGTAATACTGGTACTAATGCTTTTTCTGCTAAAGCTCCATGTCCTACTTCTCTTCTTCCTGGTCCTCTACTTGGTCTAGCTTCTCCTACTGAATAGCTTGGGAAGTTATAATGATGCATATATCTTTTTGATTCTTCCATATCAATTCCATCTAGTACTTGTTCTTCGCTTATCATTCCTAGTGTTGCAATTGATAGAACTTGGGTTTGTCCTCTTGTAAACAAAGCACTTCCATGTGTTCTTGGAAGTAATCCTACTTCACATGATAATGGTCTGATTTCGTCTAGTTTTCTTCCATCCACTCTTTTATGTTCGAAATAAATCATTTCTCTTACACATTTTTTCTCTAATTTGTAAATCGCTTCTCCTACGTCTTTTTTATGTTCTTCAAAAGCTTCTTCTCCAAATTTTTCTGTGTAAGTTTCTTCAATTTTCTTTGTTAACGCATCAATATTTCTGTCTCTTGTTTCTTTATCTGCTTCTTGTACTTTTTCTTTCATTTCTTCTTTGAAGCTGTTTTCTACAAATTCATATACATCGTGGTCAACTTCGAATGATTGGTATTCAAATTTTGGTTTTCCAATTTCTTTTTGTATTTTTTTGATAAATTTACAAATTTTCTTAATTTCTTTATGTGCTTCTTTGATAGCTTTTAACATGATGTCATCTGGAACTTCGTTTGCTCCCGCTTCAATCATAGTAATTTTCTTTTCTGTTGCTGCAACTGTTAAAGTTAAATCGCTGTTTTCTCTTTGTTCTACTGTTGGATTGATAACAATTTTCCCGTCTACTAATCCTACGTTTACAGCAGCTGTTGGTCCATTGAATGGAATATCAGAAATAGCTAATGCAGATGCTGCTCCTATCATAGCAGCTACCTCTGGTGAATTATCTTGTTCTACACAAAGTACTGTTCCTACTACTACTACATCGTTTCTAAAATCTTTTGGAAATAGTGGTCTTAATGGTCTATCAATTGCTCTTGATGTTAAGATTGCTTTGTCGCTTGGTTTTCCTTCTCTTTTTAGAAATCCTCCTGGTATTTTTCCTACTGAATATAATTTTTCTTCAAAATCTACTGATAATGGAAAGAAATCAATTCCTTCTCTTGGTTCTTTTGAAGCTGTTACATTTACTAGTACACAAGTATCTCCATAACGTACTAGTACACTTCCATTGGCTAACCCTGCCATTTTTCCTGTTTCGATTACTAATTTTCTTCCTGCTAATTCTGTTTCGTAAGTTTTAAACATAAATTTTTCCTCCTTTTTCTTTTTGCACCTAATTTTCAAGCAAGTTTAGATTGTAACCTCTATAATATTCTGTTTGTTAACAGCACATTATACAAGCTACCTACCTAAATACTTGCTTGTTTTTTACTAGTTCGACAAATAACTAACAAAAAGCCCATGCAAAATAAGCTATGGGCTTTGTTAACATTATTTTCTTAATCCTAATTTTTCAACAATTGCTCTGTATCTGTTGATATCTTTTTTTGCTAAATAGTTTAAAAGATTTCTTCTTTTACCTACCATTTTTAAAAGACCTCTTCTTGAGTGATTGTCTTTTTTGTGGATTTTTAAGTGTTCTGTTAATTCATTAATTCTTTCTGTTAAAAGAGCGATTTGTACTTCTGGTGAACCAGTATCATTTTCTTCTCTTTTATGAGTATTAATGACTTCTTGTTTTCTTTCCTTTGTCATGTTTTTCTCCTTTCTTAAAGGCACAACGCAATTTGGTTTTTCCAAATTCACACCTTAAATATTTTGATTAACCTAAAACTGAGCTTAAAGTTTTGGTGCTTTTCTTAAAAGCTAAGTAAAAGGTATGTCTTTTTGACATTCCTATTGTACTATATTTTGGAATAAATTTCAAGTGTTTTCTATTATTTTCTTACATTTTTTAACATGCTTTTAATTCCTGTTTTATTCTTTCTAGTTCTTTTTTATTTACTTGTGTTACATCTAATATGACTTGGTCACTCATTTTCATTTTCAACATATTATTAATTATCTTTTGTGTTCCATTTTTTTGTCCAATTCTTTGTCCAATTTTTTGTCCTTCCTGTTTTCCAGCTTCCCTTTCTGCTCTATATTTTTCACATTTTTCGTCGATTAATTCGATTAATAGTTTTTCAAAGTTCGTCATATCAACCACTCCCTTCTTATTTAAAATCTTTTTATATTTTATTATTTCTTCTTTTTCTAATTTTTTCCTAACATCATTTGAATAATTTAATATAATTTGTAAATATTTCTCTTCCTCCCCTGTCAATTTTTTCTCAATAAGTTTTTCTATTATCACTTTCATTTCTTCTTTCGTTTTCAGTTTTTCGAACAGTAACGCTTTTGCAATTGCTGTATTTTCTTTTAATAACTCTTCTTTGGTATAATTATTGATGTCAATCAAGTTATATTTAGGATAATCTAACGGTTTTATTCCTTCATATTTTTCTTGTACTTCTGTAATTGTTCTTGGCGCATCCCATTTCTTTTTTCCAGTATAAAATACAATTGGACATATTAATGGGTATAGTTTATTTAGATTCTCACTCTCTTTTCTTATACTTCTAATTAGCTCCATACAATATTCATGCATTCTTTCTGCCATTTTATAATCTATTGTGCTTTGATGTTCTACAATTATAAAGACATTTCTTCCCTTTACTTTATAAATAATATCAGATTCCTTGGTCAAAAAATTGGAGGTAATAAATTTTCGGTTATATCTTTCTATGTTGCTTTCTTTTAAATTTACAGTTTTGTATTTGGTGTACCTTTTGATAAAGTTTACAAATTCTTTTTTATTATCTAATATTTCTTTAAACACTTTATCGTGATATTGATGCGTTTTTTCTACTTTGTATTCTTCTTTTGTGTCATTCAATGTGTATTTTACTGGATATAAATATTGATATCTCCAGTAATCTACCATTGTAAATTCTATCATATAATTTCTCCTTTCATTGTAGCTTTTTTAAATTAAGTTGTCAATTTTTATTTTATAGTAAATTTATATTTTTTCTTTTGCTTTTCTCTTTTTTCTTCTTTCTTTGGTTTATTTTCTTTTTATTTGAATTTTTATCGAAATAAAAAATGGATTTAAAAATTTATTCTACTTTTCACTTAAATTATACATCTTATTAAAACATATTTTCCTAGTTTTTGCAACACATTCTCCCTCTCTTTTCATCGCAATTTTCGCGTTTTTTCGTCAAATTGTTAAAAGATAGAAATTTATATTTTTTATTGTTTTCATGAATGAGTAGAGTTTGTCTTGCATATTATGTTATACTATAGAAAAAACAAATTAATCAAGAAAGGACTGATTACATGATAAAACAATATATAGAAGAACACAAAAAGGAAATCATACAAAAAACACAAGAATTAATCCAAATTCCAAGTGTTATTTCTCCTTGTGACAATCCTCTTTATCCCTTTGGAAAGTCTGTAAATGACGCTTTAGAATATACCTTAAAATTAGGAGAAAGCTTAGGATTTCGAACTAAAAATATAGATGGTTATTGTGGCTATATCGAATTTGGAGAAGGAAAAGAATTAATTGGTATTATAGGACATTTAGATGTAGTTCCAGAAGGTGATAATTGGACTTATCCTCCTTTTAGTGCAACTATTGCCGATAACAAAATTTATGGCCGAGGTGCTATTGATGACAAAGGACCTGTTATTAGTAGTTTATATGCTATGAAAGCTGTGGCAGACACTTGTCAAATTCGCAAACGTGTACGTTTAATTTTAGGCTTAAACGAAGAAAATGATTGGAAATGCATCAACTACTATAAAAAACATGAGGAATCTCCTTCTATTGGTTTTAGCCCAGATGCTGATTTTCCATGCATTTATTCGGAAAAGGCCATATTAACCAGTTATTTAAAAATGGATTATTCTCCTCTTTTAAATCAGGATATTGTTATAAAAGATGTTAATACTTATGGCAATGCTATTAATGTAGTTCCTAAAATTTGTAGTATCGTATTAAAAATAAATTCTACCAAAATACAAATGCATAATTTCATTGAAAACTTAAAGAATCTGATAGAAAGTACTGATTTTGAAATTGACCTTTATAAAATCGATGAAGAAAACTTAAAACTAACTTCTTATGGCACACCTAGTCATGCTGCTCATCCAGAATTAGGAATAAATGCCATTTCTCGTTTAATTGTTGTGTTATCGAAAATTTTTAACCATTATAATATTTCAATTGAACTTTTCGATTTCTTTACTCAATATATTAATACACAATATCATGGTGAGAATTTAGAAATTGATTTTGAAGACGAATCTGGAAAATTAACTTTAAATGTAGGAGACTTCTATTTTAAAAACAACAGTTTACAAATCGGATTAAATCTTCGAATTCCCGTCACAATCAATATGATTGATGTTGGAAGTAGCTTTATAAAACATACTAGTTCCTATTTAAATGTTGACTTTGATACAATATCCTATAAACCTGCTTTGTACATTCCAAAAGAAAATAAACTAGTTAAAACACTTTGTCACATTTATAACCAAGAAACTAATTCTAATTTAGAACCTGTTGCCATTGGTGGTGCTACTTATGCACGAGCTTTTGACAATTGTATTTCTTTTGGTAGCAACTTTCCTGGCGATAAAGATATGTGTCACCAAACAGACGAATTTATTGAAATTGACAAACTTTTACTTTCTTGCCAAATTTATGCCAAAGCTATTTTAGCTTTAAATGATTTCTAACTATTGAATTTTGAGACAAATGAGACAAAGGGGACAGGTCTTAAATGTCTCATTTTTCTTAAATAAAACAATTTTTACTAAAAACATAAAAAATGAGACATTTAAGACCTGTCCCCTTTGTCTCATTTGGCAAAAAAATACCCCCGCCTTAGCCGTCAGATGTCTTGAATTTTTAAGGACCTGCTCCCAAAAACAGGTGGGTGCCTACCTAAATACTCCTGGGCTTCTCACTACTTTTTTCGGTGAGCTTGCACGCCATATTTAGAGATTAGCCCCTCTTATCGTGTGTTGGTTCTAAAAATTCTGTCTATACGCACTATGCAGGGTAAAATTAATTACTCTTTATTTGATTAATCTTATTTTAGCATAACTAATTTCTCTTTTCAAATCAAATTAGTTTGCTAATTATTTATTCTTCTCTTATTAGATATTTTTATCTTACTTTTTCATATGAAAATCTCACTTAATTATGTTTTTTTGTAATTTGATTTTTTAGTTGGAATATGGTAAAATAAATTAAGTTTTGTGTGGCAGAGAATTCAAAGTTCTCTGCTTTTTATTTTGCTTACTATTCTTACATGACATATAATAAAATACACATAAATTGTAAGAAGCTACCTAACAAAATAAATAAATGAAAGATAGAGTGAAAATATTTATGTTTTTTTCCTACTCCATAAATAACAGCACCTATTGTATACGCAATTCCTCCTGCTACTAAAAGAATGAATCCACTTGTTGTTAATATTTCTGGTAATAAACTTCCCTTTATTACAATACACCATCCCATTAATAGATAGCAAATCATAGAAAATACTTTGAATTTTTTAATGTCAATTGAATTCAACACAATTCCTAAAATTGCTAATGCCCATATTACACCAAATATTGCCCAACCAGCTATGCTGTCAACTTCTCGAATAGCAGTTAAAGCAAAAGGTGTATAAGAACCTGCTATCAATAAAAATATAGAACAGTGGTCTAATATCTGAAATACTTTTTTGGAGGTAAATTTAGGACTTAATCCATGATAAATACTAGACATGGTATATAATACAATCATAGTTACACCATAGATTGCACCACTAATGATACCATATACATTTTTGTGTATTCCCGCAAATACAATACATAATACGGTTGCTACCACGCCTAAAACAGCGCCTACTATATGGGAAGTCATATTAAATATTTCTTCTCCCTTGGTATAAGTTGGTAATATTCTATCTTTTAATTTTGTTCTTTGCATGCTTTCTCCTAACTTTTAATAAATTTTGTCTCCATTTTCTGCTTCTAAAGTAGGTCTTAATAAAATAATTCCTTGTTTAGAATCACTTCCTAAAACCAGTACTTCGCTTTTTACGTTTGCAATTTGTCTAGGTGGAAAATTGACAACCGCTACTATTTGTTTTCCTATTAATTCTTTTTCCGTATAACATTGTGTAATTTGGGCTGATGATGTTTTAATTCCAATTTCTTCTCCAAAATCTATTTTTAATTTGTAGGCTGGTTTTCTTGCTTTTGGGTTGATAGTTGCTTCTTTAATGGTTCCTACTCTTATATCTATTTTTTCAAACTCTTCAATTGTTGCCACCTTTTATTCCTCCTATAAATTTCTTATTATCTTATCATAGTTTGGAAATTTATTCAAGTAATATTTCTCTATTTTACAAAAAATTCCAGATACTAAAAGTATCTGGGATTTTTTATTCAAATATCTCCTACTAATTTAAAACTACTTAATCTATAATGTATGGTTCTTCTAGGCTCCCTTTTCCTTCTTTTATAACAACATTAGATGGTAAAAGGAAAACAGGGCGGAAGCCTCGAGCATAATCAACTCCGTAGTCAACATCTCCCTTATCACGCACAATCCATAATGAAAAATCGTTCGTAGACCCACTCGAAAATATCCACCTTACGCACCCTTGTGTCCACGCTGGTCGCTCAAGCACCAGACGAGATGCTAACCATGTATATCCAGAACTTACGTTTAATCCTAGACTATTTAATTGATTTACATCTTCTAAATAGTTTGTATCGTCCTGTTTAAATTTATTATTCCAGCTATAAGTAGTTAGATAATTCTGACTACCAGAAAAGAAATTTGCTGTGTCATCCTCAAATTTAGAATCGCTGGTCAAAATTGGAGCACTTCCTAAACATCTTGCATCTGTGGATATTCCATTCTTATCCATATGTGATTTTGCCTTATTGTTTAAATTATTTATTACATTATTATAGGATGCTGCTGCTTTTTTAAAATCATTGTTTATAGTAGCTTTTCCACTATAAGTAAAATCCAATGCACCAACCATAGTATCTTTATTACCTAAATATACATCTTCGATATTGTTAACTGTTATAATCTGAATTCCATGTGATTTATCATTATATAAAACTCTACAAAGCAATTCATTATATTTTACATATGGACTTTTACCAACTTCATCCCCTGCTTGTGGATTTGTTATAAGTACATCTTTTGCTGATGTTTCTTTATCTGCTGGATCTGTTGTTTCTCCTCCTGGATTTTCTCCAATTATTGTTACTCTCCCATTTTTATCTATCTGTATTTCATATCCATCTATTGTTACTGTAAAGGGATAGATATCATCGGTTATTGTTTCTGGTATCGTATTTTTATCAATACCTTCTACCTTATTTAAATTTGTTTTTAGCTCATTATTATTAATCTCACCAGTGTTGTCTAAACTTCCCATCACCGCTAGTTGTACCTTCTCTTTAGCACTAGCTTTTTTTGTCTCTATTTTAGCTGTATTGGCTTTGCCTAACAATCCATTTTGTCCTGTCAAAGTCGCTATACTTACTCCTGCTAAAATTAATAAAATAATAATTGTGATTACTAAAGCGATTAATGTGATTCCTTTTTTTCCTTTGTATTTCATATTTAGTTCGTCCTTTCTTATTTAATTTTCTAATGAGATTTTATCAATAAAACAAAAATTATGTCTATATATTCATACTTATATTTTTTTTACAATTTCTTAACAATTTACTCACTCTCAATTGTACTAGCTAAAAATGAAAAAGACCTATTTAAAAGGTCTTTTTCATTTTTCATTCTTTAATTTCTTGAGCCAATTTATCAATTGCTTTGGTTTCAATTCTAGACACATAAGAACGGGAAATTCCCATCATACTAGCTATCTCATTTTGTGTTTTCGGCTTATGCCCGGCCGAAGTCCAAATCGTAACTCTAAAATCGTTCTTTCTCTATCTTTTAAGAGCTCTTTCATCTTTTGCCCTAATAACTTAATTTTCATTTTTATATCCACTTCATCTTCGATGTTTCTTTCACTATTTTCTAAAATCTCTTGCAGAGTCACTACATTATCATCTTTATCTTTTCCAATTGGTTCATTTAAGTACACTTCTGCTCCAAGCTTTTTAGTAGCTCTTAAATGCATTAATATTTCATTATCAATACAACGTGATACATAAGTAGATAATCTAGCTCCTTTTTCCACTTTAAAACTATTAATTCCTTTAATTAACCCAACTGTTCCAATGGAAATTAAATCATCTTGATCTACTTTTGTAGTACTATATTTTTTTGCCACGTGGGCAACTAATCTTAAGTTTCTTTCAATTAAAATATTTCTTGCTTCTTCGTCTCCTTTTGCCATCTGTTCTAAGCAATTTCTTTCTTCTTCAGCCGTTAATGGCTCAGGAAACAGATTTCCTCCTTGTATATATCCGGACGACAAATACAGCTGATTTTAGAAATTCTAAAAATCCTAGTATTCCTGTCATGCAAATTGATAACAATATAAATGCACCTCCATTTTCCATATAATGCCATTATATGTTTTGAAAAATGAAAAGTGCATGACCTACTAATATTAATATAATTAAATTCCTATAATGTTATAACCATTATCTGCATAAACCACTTGACCAGTAATACAATCTGACATAGAGCTTAATAAGAATGTTGTAACATCTCCTACTTGCGTTGTAGTCACATTTTTATGTAATGGTGCTTTTTCTTCAATGACAGTTAAAACACTACTAAAATCTTTAATTCCTTTTGCTGATAAAGTTTTAATTGGTCCTGCTGAAACAGCATTTACTCTCATCTCTTCTCTTCCTAAATTTTCTGCTAAATATCTAACACTTGCTTCTAGCGCCGCTTTTGCTACTCCCATTACATTGTAATTATCAATTACTTTTGTAGAGCCATGATATGTCAAAGTTACTAAACTTGCTTTTTCATTTAATAGCTCCAATTCTTTCGCCATTCTAGTAGCCAATACAAAAGAATAACTACTTACATCACAAGCATGAGAAAATCCTTCTTTACTTGTAAAAATAAAATCGTTGTGTAATTCTTCGGTGTTAGCATGTGCAATGGCATGTACAATTCCATCTACTTTTCCATTTTCTTCCTTGATTTTTGTAAAAGTTTCTCTTACTTTTTCATCTTCAGAAGCTCCATCTAAAACATAAGCCTTACTTCCTTCGAATTCAGCGATTAAAGCTTCTATCCTTTCTTTATTTTCTTCTCCCATATAAGTAAATATTAGCTTTGCTCCATTTTCATAAGCTGATTTTGCAATTCCAAATGCAATACTCCACTTATTTCTAATTCCCATAATTAAAATTTTCTTTCCCTCTAATAACATTCTTCTTTCCTCCAATTCTATCTTGTGATTTATTATTTTATAAATTTATATTCTCCCATATTTCTAAACTTTTGATATCTCTCCTCTTTAATCTGTTCTGGGCTCATCTCTTTCATTTCCTCTATTGTTTTTTGTATCTCTCTTTTCAAGCTCTTAGCTATCTTCAAAAAACATTGTTCCTCCTCGTTTTGAGGTTCTTTTATAATCTTGTCAATTATTTTTAATTCATATAAATCCTTGGCTGTCAACTTCATTTTTTCAGCAGCCTCTTTCGTTCGTGACGAATCTTTCCATAAGATACTTGCATATCCTTCTGGCGATAAAATAGAATAAATAGCATTTTCTAACATTATTACTTTATTTCCAACACCTAATGCTAATGCCCCTCCACTAGAGCCTTCTCCAATAATGATGCTAATTACTGGTACTGTCAATTTACTAAGCTCCAACATAGAACTTGCAATAGCTTCTCCGTTGTCCTCTTTCTTCAGCTCCAATTCCTGGATAAGCACCCTTTGTATCAATAAATGTAATAACTGGTCGATTAAATTTTTCTGCCTGTTTCATAAATCGAATTCCTTTTCGATAAGCTTCTGGATTTGGCATTCCAAAATTTCTCTCGATATTTTCTTTGGTAGTTCTTCCTTTTTGTTCTGCTATTATCGTATAATTTTGTTTTCCTATTTTACCCAAACCGCATACAATAGATTTATCATCTTTAAAATTTCTATCACCATGTAATTCTATGAAATTGTCAAATATTTCTTCAATGTAATCCAATGCTGTTTTTCTTTTTGGATTTCTTGCTATCTCTACTTTTTGCCAAGCTGTCAACTTTTGCATTTTAATTACTCCTTTCCAATGCTAATTAGTGGATGTCTTTTTGAGACATTTAAGGACTGTCCCTCATGTCTCATTTGTGGTAACAAATTAGCTGATGTATTGTATTTTTCATTTCTTTTCTATCTACTATTTTGTCAATAAAACCATGTTCTAATAAAAATTCAGCAGTTTGAAAACCTTCTGGCAATTTTTCTCCAATTGTTTGCTCAATTACTCTTTGTCCTGCAAATCCTATCATAGCTCCTGGTTCTGCTAATACGATATCTGCTATACTAGCGAAAGACGCCGTAACGCCACCATAAGTTGGATCTGTTAAAATGGATATATATAATATCCCAGCTTCATTTAACTTAGAAATAGCTGATGTCGTTTTTGCCATTTGCATTAAAGATATAATTCCTTCTTGCATTCTTGCACCACCAGAAACGCAAAATAGGATGATAGGAAGTTTTAATTCAATTGCTTTTTCCATAGCATAGGTGATTTTTTCTCCTACTACAACTCCCATACTTCCCATTAGAAATCCACTGTCCATAACACAAATTACTACTTTTTCTCCATGAATTTTTCCTGTTCCACAACTTACAGCTTCTTGAATTCCTGTTTTTTCTCTTAATCCTTTTATTTTTCTTGGATAGTCCTCTAATCCCAGAGGATTGGTTGTATCAATATTCAAGTCAAATTTTTCATAAGTTCCTTCATCTATGATACTTTCTAGTCTTTTATTGATATGCATTCTAAAGTAAGAACCACAATTAGGACAAATACTACTATTAGCTCTTACGGTTTCTTTATACAATATTTCTTTACATTTGCTACATTTTACCCATTTTCCAACTTGGATATCAACTTGATTTTCAGTTCGTTTAGCCGTTGGCTCTCTTTTTTTGATTTTATCTACTATCATGATTTTTTCCTCCGTCCCCAAAATCATTGCTTATTTCAAAATCTCTTTTTCGATAAAAGAGGTGTCAAAGTTTCCTCGAATGAAGTTAGGATTTTTTATAATTTTAAATAAGAAATCTATATTAGTGTCTACTCCCTCTATCACGGTTTCCTCTAAAGCTCTTTTCATTTTACTAATAGCTTCATTTCTGGTATCTCCATGTGTAATAATTTTAGCTATCATAGAGTCATAAGATGGTGGAATTGTATATCCTTCATAAATAGATGTATCGATTCTTACACCATTTCCTCCTGGTAAATTTAATCCTGTTATGGTTCCTGGACATGGCATAAAATTTTTACTTGGATTTTCTGCATTAATCCTACATTCAATACTGTGTCCTCTAAAGATAACATTTTTTTGTTTTATTTTTAATGGCTCTCCTCCTGCTATTTTAATTTGTGCTTTTACAATGTCAATACCAGTTCTTTCTTCTGTGATAGGATGTTCTACTTGAATTCTTGTGTTCATTTCCATGAAATAAAAATTCTTATCACTGTCTACTAAAAATTCAATGGTTCCACAACTTGTATATCCTGCTACTTTTGCTGCTTTTATAGCTGCTTCTCCCATTTTATTTCTTAACTTTTCATCAATTGCTGTAGAGGGAGTTTCTTCAATCACTTTTTGATTTCTACGTTGTATCGAACAGTCTCTTTCTCCTAAATGAATCACATTTCCATGTTCATCTGCTAAAATTTGGATTTCAACATGTCTTGGATTTTTCACAAATTTTTCAATGTAGATTTCATCATCATTAAAAGATACTTTTGCTTCTTGTTTTACAATATTGTAATTGCTTTCTAATTCTTCTGCAGAATTCACAATTCGGATCCCTTTTCCGCCACCTCCAGCTGCTGCTTTTAACATAACAGGATATCCTATTTTATTCGCTATTTTAATAGCATCTTTTAATCCTTTTATACTTCCATCTGAACCAGGTATAACTGGTACTCCTGCTGATTTCATCATTTCTTTCGCATTGGACTTATTTCCCATTTTTTCAATCACTCCGGTAAGATGGACCTATAAATTTAATATTGGATTCTTGACATATTTTAGCAAATTGACTATTTTCTGATAAAAACCCAAATCCTGGATGAATGCTATCTGCTCCTGTTATATTAGCAGCTTCTATGATATTTTTTATATTTAGATAACTTTTTCCTGGATTTGCAGGTCCGAATACATACTGCTTCATCTGCTAAACGTGTGTGCATGGCATCTTTGTCCATTTCTGAATAAACAGCCACTGTTTTTATATTCATTTCCTTACATGCTCTTATAATACGTACCGCTATTTCTCCTCGATTGGCAATTAAAATCTTATTCATAGCTCTTTCTCCTTTTTGAGACAAGAGGAACAGCCCTTTGAGACGGTGGGGACAGTCCTTTTCTGTCTCATTTAAAATTAAATACAATATTGATATTGGTTATAATAAAAATAATCAAATGAGACACAAAAGGACTGTCCCCACCGTCTCAAAGGACTGTTCCTCTTGTCTCATTCGGTTTTAAACAACTGCAAATGTAAGCTCTCCTCTTGCTACTACTTTATCTTCTACTGTTGCAATTGCTTCTCCTACTCCAATAGGGCCTTTTTGTTTGATAATTTTCACTTCTAATTTTAGTTTATCCCCTGGAACAACCATCTTTTTAAATTTCATTTTATCAATTCCACCAAATAGAGCATTTTTTCCCTTATTTTCTTCTAAACTTAGGATGGCAATTGCACCTGTTTGTGCTAAACTTTCTGTAATCAATACGCCTGGCATAATTGGATTTCCTGGAAAGTGTCCTCTAAAATACCATTCTTCTTCCTTTACGTATTTATACGCTGTTGCACTTTGTCCTGGTACATATTCTTCCACTTCATCTATCATTAGAAAAGGCTCTCTTTGTGGTATAATTTCTTTTATTTGTTCTTGATTTAACACTATTTTCACTTCTTTCTTTGATTTTATGCTTATTTTATGTTATAATTATATTATGTTACTTTAATATTTTTTCTTATGGAGGTATTCACTATGAAAGTTGATTACAATCAATTGGTTGCACAGCAAAAAGTTTGGAAGGATACTTTGCCTTCTGACCAATATTTGGAATTTTGCACCTTATCTCGGGAATTGATGCATCAGGCCATTGACAATGGTAACGAACTTCAGGAAAAAGAACTTCGCATCCCGAATAAATTTTCTGAAGCTGCCATTTTTTACGTGTTCAAGGCTGCTACTGGTCGAAAAATCGAAAAGATTGAACCAATTGGAGAGTTTGTGTTTGTTTCTGTTACAGACTAATACTCCTCCATGCCGACGATTTGTAACAGTAATCGTCGGTTCTTTATTTTATAACAAATAATGGTTTTCCATATTCTACGGTTTCTTCGTCTTTTACTAAAATTTCTACTACTTCACCATCAAATTCAGATTCAATTTCATTCATCAATTTCATAGCTTCAATAATGCAAAGCACATCTCCTTTTTTTACTTTTTGTCCTACTGTTACGTAAGCCTCGCTATTAGGAGAAGGTTTTCCATAAAAAGTTCCTACCATTGGTGATTTTACGATATTTCCCTCTTGTACTTTTTCTTCTATTTTTGTTTCTTTTATTTCATTTGTTTCTATTTTTACTATTTCTTTTGCTGGTACATTTTCTACTACTACTTGTTTTTCTTCTTTTTTCATACTAATTTTAGTACCATCTGGAAAGTCAATATCAATAGCTGTTAATTTTGAATTTCCCATATCTTCCATTAATTGCTTGATTTTTTCATATTCCATCTTTTTTGCTCCTTCCTTATATTCTATTAATTTTGATAGTTTCTTAAAATAATACTACTGTTATGTCCTCCAAATCCTAAAGAATTTGACATGACTATATCAACTTTTTCTTTTCTTATTTCATTTGGCACAATATCCAAATCACATTCTTCATCTTTTTCTTGATAATTAATTGTTGGCGGAACAATTTGTTCTTCAATTGCTTTGCTGCACAAAATCGCTTCTACTCCACCTGCTGCTCCTAATAAATGTCCCATATTTCCTTTGGTTGAACTTACCATTACTTTTTTAGCAGCTTCTCCTAAAGCTGATTTAATTGCCATTGTCTCACATAAGTCATTTAAATGAGTTGAAGTACCGTGGGCATTGATATAGTTAACTTCTTCTGGTTGAATACCCGCATCTTGTATTGCTCTTTTCATGGCTCTTGCTCCACCTTCTCCTTCTGGTGCTGGTGAAGTAATATGATAAGCATCAGATGTTGCCCCATAGCCAATCACTTCTGCATAAATTTTAGCTCCTCTTTTCTTCGCATGTTCTAATTCTTCTAAAACAAGTACTCCTGCTCCTTCTCCCATGATAAATCCACTTCTTTCTTTGTCAAATGGAATACTTGCTCTATTTTTATCAGTTGCCTGTGATAAGGCTTTCATATTTTCAAATCCTGCTATTCCTACTCGACAAATAGATGCTTCCGTTCCCCCTGCTAAAATGACATCTTCTGAACCATATTTTATCGTTTTATAAGCTTCTCCTATAGCATGTGTTGAAGATGCACAGGCTGTTACTATAGAAATAGACTCTCCTTTTGCACCCACATCAATAGCAATGTTTCCTGCTGGCATATTAGCAATAGACATAGGAATAAACATTGGTGATACTCTGTTATTTCCTTTCACACAATTTACTTCACATTGATCTTGAATGGTTTTTAGTCCTCCAATACCAGAACTTACAAATACACCAATTCTTTCAAAATCAGTATTTTCTTGTGTTATGCCACTGTCTTTCATCGCTTCTCTTGCTGCAATCATAGCAAATTGTGAACTTCTGTCTAATCTTTTGGCTTGCTTTGCGTCAAAATGTTCACTTGATTCATAATTTTTGACTTCTGCTGCTAAAGTGGTTTTATAATTTGTGGTATCAAATAAGGTTATTTTATCAATTCCACATTTCTTTTCTTTAATTCCTTTCCAGGTTTCTTCTACATTTTTTCCAATTGGAGTAATAGCTCCTAATCCTGTAATTACAACTCTTTTTTCCATTTCTCTTTCCTTTCCATTGACCTAATTTTTAATTTATGGTATTATGTTTATAGTGCAAAACACCTAAGGAGGTATCAGTATGAACAACGAATTTTATGAAGTGGCAATTGCCCTTCGGCAAGAAATCCACCAAGAAGATGTCTATGAAGACTATCAAACGGACTTTAGACTTTCTGTTCTAGCACAAATAGTAGGTTCTGTATTTGCTAATGGGGACAAAATTCCTCATAAGATACAAATACAATATCCTTTTTATGACTTGCCCCATAATTGTTTCTCACTAATAGAAGGGATTTTTAAAAAATTATCCATTATCTACACAGCTAACGGAGACTACTTTTTTTGGACAAGCCATAGGAATCCAGATGCTAGAATTGGCATTTATTGCATTACTTATCTTACTACCAAGTAAGCAATCAATACCATATCTTCAGAACCTTTATCTTTTTAAGATAAGGGTTCTTTTTTGTAAAAATGTGTTTTACATTAGCATACCGCCATCCACATGTAACACCTGTCCTGTAATATAAGAACTATCTTCTGAAGTTAAAAACTTAACCACATTTGCTACATCTTGTGAAGTTCCCATGCGTTTCAAAGGTATGCTTTTAGCAATTTCCTCTTTCACATCTTCTTTTAAAACCTCTGTCATACTAGTCTCAATAAACCCTGGTGCCACTGCATTTACTAGGATACCTCTAGAAGCAACTTCCTTTGCCAAACTTTTGGTAAAACCAATGATACCTGCTTTAGAAGCTGAATAATTTGTCTGTCCAGCATTTCCAGACACTCCTACTACAGAAGAAATATTGATAATCCTTCCTGAGCGAGCTTTTAACATAGATTGGATTACATTCTTTGTCATATTAAAAGTTCCTATTAAATTAACATCAATCACTTGTTCAAAATCTTCTTTCTTCATTCTCATTAGTAGCATATCTTTGGTAATTCCAGCATTATTAACTAACACATCGACTTTTCCAAATCTCTCTATGGTTTGTTTCACCAATTCTTCACACTCTTCAAAATTAGAAACATCACCTTTAACAACTAAACACGCTACTTTATTTTCTTCAATTTCTTTTTTTACACTTTCTAATTCTTCATTTTCCTTACGATAATTTAAAACAATATCATATCCTTCTTTTGCTAAGGTAATCGCAATTTGTCTTCCAATTCCTCTTGTTGCACCTGTAATTAATGCTACTTTACTCATTTTTTTCTCCTTCCGATGTTTTTTGGGACGGGGTCAAAAAACATCGCTTTCTTTATTATTTTCTTTTTATGTTTTTTAATCTTTCTTCTTGTCTTAACGATGTTTTTTGACCCCGTCCCAAAAAACATCGAAACTCTCAACATTATTTATGTTTAAAATTGTAATATCTTTATCTGTTTTTAATCGTTTTACAAATCCAGATAAAGTCTTGCCTGGTCCTATTTCAATAAATGTCTCAATTCCCATTTCTAACATAGTTTCTAAACTTTTAGAAAATTTAACTGGACTTATGATATGTTTTGCTAAAATGTCTTTTACATCATCTTCTTTGTTATATACTGTTCCATCTAAGTTTTTAATAACTGGTATTTTAAAGTCATGAATGGCAAATTTTTCAAGTTCTTCTCTTAGCCTATTAGAAGCTCGACTTAATTTTTCAGTGTGAAATGGTCCTGCTGTTTTCAGAATTCTTACTTTTTTAGCTCCCATTTCTTTTGCAATTATTTCGGCTTCTTCTACTGCTAGTTTTTCACCTGATATAACAATTTGACCTGTTGTATTGAAGTTAGCTGGTACTACAAATCCCTTGGTAACTTTTTGGCAAACTTCTATCACTTGCTCTTCTTCCATTCCCATAATTGCCGCCATTAACCATTCGCCTTCTGGTACTAAGGTCTGCATATATTCTCCTCTTTTTTGTACCAATTTTACGCCTTCTTCAAAAGTAATTGCACCACTATGAATTAAAGCAGTATACTCTCCCAAGCTCAGCCCTGCTAATGCTTCTGCGTTTATTCCTTTTTGTTTTAAAAGTTCCAAAATTCCTAAACTCATTGTCAAAATAGCAAGTTGTGTATTCTTGGTTTCGTTTAATTCTTCTTCTTTTCCTTCAAAAGTAATTTTGGCAATATCTACACCTGTCCATTCTTCTACTTTGTCATAAACATTTCTTACTTCTTCATATTTTTCATATAGGTCTTTACCCATTCCTATACTTTGTGCCCCTTGACCAGGAAACAAAAATCCTATTTTCATTTTTCTACTTTCGATGTTTTTTGGGACGGGGTCAAAAAACATCGCTTTCTCCTTTTCTCTTATTTTTAATCTTTTTTATCTTAACGATGTTTTTTGACCCCGTCCCAAAAAACACCGTCCCAAAAAACATCGAACAAATTACAAAATTCCGTTATTACCTTTTTTCTATCAACTTCTATTTTAAATTCCTTTTTGATTGATGTTGCTATATTGATTATTTCTTTATCAAAGTTTTCTTGGTTGGTATTAACGCCGAATTCCAACTACTAGATATTTTACATTTTCTCCTATTAATTTGGTTTCTGTTAAAATTCCACCTATTTTTTTTCCTTGGTATACTATATCATTTGGAAATTTAATTTCTAGAGAAATACCATATAGTCTTTGAAACACTTGTACCAACATCTTTGCAATTTCTATAGTAATTCCTTCTAACTTACTAATTTTACAATTTGCCTCTAGAAAAAAGGTAAATGCTATATTATTTTCTTCATCTGTGTACCATTTTCTACCATGGGTTCCTTTTCCACTTTTTTGTCTATCTGTCATAATAATAGTTCCATTTTGGATATTCCCATCTTTTATTTGTCTCCAAACTTCTAATTGTGTAGAATCAATTTCAGGATAGTACATAATGTTTCTTCCTAGAAATTTAGTCGTTAACTTTTCTAAGTACATTTTCTGCATTTTTTTCCTCTTTTCTGATTTGCTCTATGTTGTTTTGTCTTTTAATTTTATTCGTTGTTGTTTTTATTAGTGGTTCTTGTGATAAGATAATTCCTCTAATAGCTTTATAATGTGGCATGGTTTGATTAATTTCTTTTACTTTTTCGCTTAAGGCTTGATAAATATTTTCTTCTCCTTGTACTTTATAAGTGCTCTCAACAATTTCTTTATCATAAACTAATTTAGCAAATATTTTGATATTATCTTTATCTGCTGACATTTGCTTTCCAAATATAAAAGATTCTTCTACGCCTTCAATTCGATTGATTAAGTTTTCCATTTCTTCTGGGAAAATATTTTTTCCATTTTTTAATACAATTACACTCTTTTTTCTTCCACAAATAAAGATATATCCCTCTTCATCGATTTTAGCTAAATCACCTGTATAAAACCATCCATCTACTAAAGCTTTTTTCGTTTCTGTGCGGTTTCCAAAGTATTCCAGCATGACATTTGGCCCTTGTACTATTAATTCCCCAATTCCTTCTTGGTTTGGATGGATTATTTTTGCTTTTACACTTGGTACTGCTTTTCCTATCGAACCAACTTTATGATATTTCTTGGTTCCAATAGCTACAACTGGAGAAGTTTCTGTCAGTCCATATCCTTGTACTAAATTAAAGCCTAATAATCGATATTTCTCTTCAATTCCAGGTTCTAAACTAGCAGCTCCACTAATTAGTAATTTTACTTTCCCACCTAGCATATCGTGTATTTCTTGAAATGCTTTTCTCTTTTCTTCCATACTACAATTTCTATATTGTTCTTCTTTTTGTAAAATTTCTTCTACTTTCCCTTGTTTTTCTAATTGCCTTCGAATGATTTTAAAAATTCTTTCATAAATTGCTGGTACAGATGCCATTACTGTAATCTTATATTCTTTCATATTTTCTGGAATATGTCTAATGCCATCGCAAAATACAGTTTTAGCTCCTTTGTATAGTGCAAATAAAAAACCAACTGTGCATTCAAATACATGATGTAATGGTAAAAAGGACAAAAATACGTCATCACTGTTGATATCTAGTATAGAAGCAATATCCATTAAGTTTGCACATAGATTTTTATGGGACAAGGCTACTATTTTGGAAGCAGATGTAGTTCCTGATGTAAATAGCATAATGCTCATTTTTTCACAATCAATTTCTGCTTTTATAAATTCTGTATTTCCTTCTTTCAGTAATTTTCTTCCTTTTTCGATCAGTTCTTTCTGCGAGTAAATTCCTTTTTTATGTTGTTCTAAATCCATAGATATCAAATGTTTTAATTTTCCTACTCCTTCATATTTCGCATTTTCTAATATTGTTTCATATTTTTGGGTATAGAAAATGGCTTCTACATCCGAACGCTCAATTAAGTTTTTTAGCTCATTTTCTGGTAAAGATTTGTCTAATGGAACTACAATTCCAGTTCCACATACAATACTTAAGTAAGCTATTTCCCATTCCATTCGATTTTCTCCAATAACAGCTATTCTCTTATTTTTTAATCCCATATCAATGAGTGCTGTTCCTAGTGCATTTATGCTTTCTCTTACTTCTTGATGGGTTATATTTTTATATTTTCCTTCTTCTAATTTAATTTGATAGGCTATTTTTTCGCCATATTCTTTTCCTGACTTATTTAACATGTCTTTTAAGTCAGTAATTGGTATGTATTTATACGGTCTTTTGCTCATTTATTACCTCATTCCTTCCTAAGGCACACTTCTCCTCGTTTGTTGATTTTCTCTTTATTATTTATACCATATTTTTACAAAAAAAAGATTAGACTGAAAGGTCAGTCTAATCTTTTTCTTACTTCATTGTTTTCATAAGAGCAAATTCTTTATCTTCTATTTTTTATCTACTTCCAATGCTATTTGCAAAGAAGCTTACAATTATTTTGTTTTTGTACAAAAACCATATCCAATGTAGAAATTGTTTTGTAATTTCTATTTTACTTTTCTATAAGTACTTTCACAAGATTTACAAGTAATTTTCATTTCATAACTAGATATTTTTTTGTCTAACATGGTAATTAAGGGAGCATTATCTTTTGGACAACACAATCTATTTTTTATAATCGTTAATTCATCATTACAGTTTTTACCCATCTTACTATCTTCAAAATCTAATAATATACTACCTTGACTTCCACAATTACATTTATATTTTAATTCTAATATATCATAAGTTGAATAACATAAATACCCTATATTTTCATTACATTTATCACAATACATCCAACCACCATAATTAGTTGCTAATCTTGTATTTACTAAGTCCTTGTTTTTTAATACTCTTGCCATAATTTTTTCTCCTTCAAAATTATATTCTTATTTAAGTAACTCCTTATCATCAAATTCCTATTTTATTAAAACATTAAAATTATACAATGTCAAATGTTTACTTGTGAAATTTTATCATGCCACTCCAACTCTCTTCATACAATCAAATGAGGTGTTATTACATGAATTTTTTAGCAAACTGTTTAAAAGGAATTGCCATTGGAAGTGGAGCTATTCTTCCTGGCATTAGTAGTGGCGTATTTTGTGTTATTTTTGGAATTTATGAAAAACTTTTAGATAGTATTTTAAATTTCTTTAGTGATATAAAAAGCAACTTCAAATTTCTTTTCCCTATCATACTAGGATCTGGTATTGGAATTGTTTTATTTGGTAATATTTTAAATTACTGCCTATACCAGTTTCCCATTCAAACAAAAAGTATTTTTATTGGACTTATTCTAGGAAGCATTCCTACTTTAATCCGCCAAATTAATAACAAGCAAAAATTAAAAACCTCTTATTGGTTATTCTTTTTGCTTGCTCTTTTCATTGGAATAGCCTGCATCTTGTTAGAAAACACTTTAACCATTCAGTCTTTTGAAACAATTAACTTTTTTTACCTAATCCTATGTGGCTTCTTTATGTCAGTTCGGCATTGTAGTTCCTGGTGTTAGTAGCACTATTATTTTGATGCTTTTAGGCGTTTATAGTATTTATCTTTCTTCTGTGTCTAGTTTATATCTTCCCATTTTAATTCCAATTGCTCTTGGCGTTTTAATAGGGGGATTTTGTTTCATGAAATTAACCAAGTTTCTACTAGACCATTTTTATGCACCTACTTTTTATAGCATTATTGGTTTTACAGTTGGCTCTATTTTTGTATTATTACCTGCTTTTTCTTCTATTCTCGATATTATCATCGGACTTTTATGTACAGTATTGGGCTTTTCTATTGCTTCCAACTTAGAAAAATAATGAGACGGTTGAGACGATTGAGACGGTTGGGGACAGTCCTTTTCTGTCTCAATTTAACTATTTTTATTATAACTACTATCTTGTTGATTTAAATTGAGACAGAAAAGGACTGTCCCCAACCGTCTCAATCGTCTCAATCGTCTCATTTCTTCCTTCTTATAATCCAATCTTTTTCACATTGAATTGGCAATTTCATTTTTACTTTTTGCCCCTTCACCCCTGGGCTTACTTCTGTAATCTCTTCATCGGTTTCATCATGCCATAGTTGCTCAATTTTAAATTCATAAGACTCTATGTTGTTTGGCACAATAATTTCTAAGGTGTCTCCTACTTGTAGTTTGTTTCTTATCTCTATAATAGATTTTTCTTTTTGGTATTCCACAACTTTTCCACCAAATTCATAATTTTCATTGTATTGTCTTCCTGCATATTCTTGAATATCTTTATTTTTTCTATCATTAAAATAAAAAGTTGTTAATCCTCTTGTTTTTACTTTTTCTAGCTCTTTTAGATATTTAGTATAATCATAATTTTCTGGCTCTTTTTCATAGTCATCTATTGCATTTCGATAGGCATTTATTACACTAGCAATATAATATTCTGTTTTTAGTCTTCCTTCTATTTTTAGACTATCCACTCCCATTTCAATGATTTCTGGTAACTCTTTGATTAAGCATAAGTCTTTGGAAGAAAAAATGCTAGTTCCATGTTCATCTGTCTCAATTGGCATAAATTCTCCTGGATTGTTCTTTTCTTCTGCATATAGGTTATAAGACCATCTACAACTTTGCACACAATCTCCTAAATTAGCACTTCTACAAGATAAGAAATCACTTAAAAAGCATCTTCCTGAAAAGGCAAAACAAATGGCACCATGGACAAAGATTTCTACTTCTAAGTCTTCTGGTTTGTTTTCCATGATATATTTTAGTTGCTCTTTGTTCATTTCTCTTGCCATAATAACTCTTTTTGCTCCATTATTATGCCAAAAATTACAATCATGAAGACTGATTATATTGGCTTGTGTGCTTATATTAATTGGTACAGATGGTGCATATTGTTTTAAAACGTCTATTACCCCTACATCTGCTGCAATAATACCATCTGGCTTTAATTCTTCTAATTTTTTTGCCATCTCTATGATTTCTTCATATTTTTCATCCCATGCAAATATATTCAAAGTCACATATACTTTTTTTCCTATTTCATGTGCATATTTTATCGTATTTTCTAAATCTTCACTTCCCATATCTGCTCTTGCTCGCAAAGATAAAGATGATGTACCACAATATACAGCATCTGCTCCATACAAAAAGGCAGTTTTAGCTTTTTCAAATGACCCTGCTGGGGCCAATAATTCTATTTTTTTCATTTTTAATTTCATTCCTTCCTCGGTGCACTAATTTTTCTTAGCACATCTCACTCCTCTTTTCCTAAATAATTATATAGAGCTTTTCTCCAATTGTCAATATTTTCACGCCCTCTTCCATTTTTATGTAATTTATAGTATAATAAAGATATGGGGAGGAAGCCTATGAATAATAATAGTAATAATAATGATTTTATCGATTATAACGCTGAAGTCGTTATCAAACAATTTGAAAAACGATGTACTGCTCTAAATAAAAAATATCAAGCTAATATTGATCCAGATTATTATATTTCACAATTTAATAATTTTAGCAGTGCTATCCGTTATTTTGCCGATCTTCAGGAACAATTATATATGAAATTAAAAACTGCATATCCAAATTTAGATTTTGGAATTCGAGGTAGGTCAAAAACCGCGTTTAGTTATTTTTCTAAAGTATTAGAAAAATTAAGAAAAGATCCTTTTGAACTTGCCGAAATTCACGACTTATTTGCCAACAAAGTATTTGTTAGAAGCATTGATTTTCCAATTGATACTGTTGATAGTTATTTCGATGGTAGTTTTGCTATCAATTCTGGTCTTCAGGAATTGAACTTAATCGAAGGAGATGTTATTACTACAGAGAACTGTACCACTCTTATCAAAAATCCTTCTAGCCAAATTGTGCAGCAAGGCTCTGAAATTTTTATAAAAGATTTAGATACTGGTATTATGCAAAACTTATCTAATAGTACTTTAAAGAGATCTAATAAAGACTCTCTTGTTCCTTATCTTTATGAAATGGAGAAAATCTCTCATACGTTTTATTCAAACGAAGGATTTGTACGTTGTAAAATAAAGGATTATATTGCTACTCCAAAGCCTAGTGGTTATTCTTCTTTGCAATCATCCTTTTTCTCACCAGAACTTAATTTAAGTATAGAAACACAATATAAGACACAAGATATGGAAATAGCTTCTAAGGAAGACCCTAAGCAAGCACGAAATACTTATAAAAAAGGAAGCCGTGAAATTAATGAAAATACCTTATATCAAGTCCCTCATTATGCCTTAACCACTTGTATGTATGATAAAGAACTTGATAAAGTAGTTCCTATTACTTATATTCCTACTGACGACAGCTGTTTAGAATATACTTTTCATATTACAAAACCACAATATTTAAAAGAAATGGCATTACAATCTAGAATTAAAATGTTACAAAAACAACTAGATCATGCTCTTTCTGACAACCAACGTTTGAAATTACAATCACAAATAGAAAATTTAAAAACTAAAAGTCTTAATTATACACCAAAAGAAGAACTTTCTCGAGAAGATTAAAAAAGAAAAAATGTCTCAGTTTTTACTTTACTGAAGACATTTTTTTCTATTTTTTTATTCTACTTATTGCTAATCCATCTCCTACTTCTAGAATTTCAGTTTCAAGATTTGGATTTTCACTTACCTCTTTAATATATTCTCTTAAATTTCTAACAGCTGTACGTTGCTTATGTTTATTATAATCACTTAACACATAACCTTTGTATAAAATATTATCTGCAAAAATAATCCCATTGGGTTTTATCATTCTTAATGCTTCTTTTAAGAAGAAAGGATATTTTCCTTTGGCAGCATCAATAAAAACAACATCATATTTTTCATTCAAAGTTGGTAAAATTTCTACAGCATCTCCTTCATAAATCTGGATTTTCTCTTCTACTCCTACCTTTTTAATGTTTTCTTTTGCTTCTTGTACCCTTTCATTCTCTCGTTCAATTGTATCTATCTTTCCATTTTCTGCTAAAAACTTTGTAAAGCACATTGCAGAATATCCCACTGCTGTTCCAATTTCTAATATTTTATCTGGTTTCATTTCTACTAGATACTTTTCCATCACTTCTAGTGTATCATCCATAATAATTGGTATGTGATTTTCTAGGGCTTTTTGCTTTATTTTCTCTAATTCAACTTGGTTCATTTTTCTCTCCTCCTTGGCAAAAAGGCAAATGGTAGTACGCCATTTGCCTTTTTAAAATGACTAATCGCAGAAACAATCTGCGTCATCATCTTCATCGAGCCGTTCTTGATGATCCAGACTTCGATGGACACTTAATCCCTCCTGCAAAATTTTTAATTGCTTCGGTTCTAATCCCCATCTTCCCCCTGGTGTCCGTAATAATTCTGTCTTCCTTTGCATCATACTCAATGTCCTCCATTCTGCTTATTTCTTTTTGTATCTTCCATTTTATTACATTTTTATTGATTTGTCAAATTTGCTTGATTATTTATTTCGATTTGCTCTTTCTCTTTCTTTGCTGTCTAAGATTTTTTTCCTTAAACGAATAGATTTTGGTGTAATTTCTACTAGCTCATCATCTTGAATAAATTCAATTGCTTTTTCTAATGACATTTGGATTGGTGGTACTAAACGAAGAGCATCATCTGAACCAGAAGCTCTTGTATTAGTTAAATGCTTTTCTTTGCATACATTAATTGCCAAGTCTTCTCCTCTTGAATTTAGTCCAACTATCATTCCTTCATATACTTCAACACCAGGTCCAATAAATAATTCTCCTTTATCTTGTGCATTGTATAATCCATAGGTTACTGATTTTCCATTCTCGAATGCTACAATGGTTCCTCTAACACGTGCTTGGATGTCTCCTTTGAATGGTTCATAAGAGTTGAAGATATGGTTCATCGTTCCTTCTCCTTTGGTGTCTGTTAAGAATTCTGTTCGATATCCAATTAATCCTCTAGCAGGAATTTTAAATTCTATTTTTGTGTGTCCTGCTTCTGCTGGTTCCATGTTCACCATTTCAGCTTTTCTTCTTCCCAATTTTTCAATGACATTTCCTACACAGTCATCTGGCACATTTACTACTAAACTTTCGATTGGTTCTGATTTTACGCCATCAATTTCTTTGATGATAACCTTTGGTCTAGATACTAAAAGTTCAAATCCTTCTCTTCTCATAGTTTCAATTAAAACAGATAAATGTAACTCTCCTCTTCCTGATACTTCAAAAGAATCTGGTGAATCAGTTTCTTTTACTCTTAATGATACGTTTCTTTCTAATTCTTTGAATAATCTATCTCTAATGTGTCTTGAAGTGATAAATTGTCCTTCTTTTCCTGCAAATGGTCCATTGTTTACACTAAATGTCATAGATACAGTTGGTTCATCAATATCAACAAATGGGATTTTTTCTGGATTGTTAAAATCGCAAATGGTATCTCCTATGTTGATATCTGGAAGTCCTGCTAATTCTATAATATCTCCTGCTTTTCCTTCTTCTACTTCTACTTTATTTAGTCCAACATGAGTATAAACTTTAGCAATTCTTCCTTGTGTTATTTTATCTTCTTTTCCACAAATCGATACTGGCATTCCTGTTTTAATAACGCCTCTTTCTACTCTACCTACTGCAATTCTTCCTACATAATCATCATAGTCTATGTTAGATACTAACATTTGTGCTGTTCCATCTTCGTCACAGTCAGGTGCTTGAATGGTATTTATCATGGTTTCAAATAAACAGCTTAAATCGTCTGTTTCTTCGTTTAAATTCATTTTGGCAATTCCATTTTTGGCTGATGCATAGACAACTGGGAATTCTAATTGTTCATCACTTGCATCTAATTCGATAAATAATTCAATTACTTGGTCAACTACCTTTTCAGGAGTTGCTCCTGGTCTATCTATTTTGTTAATAACAACGATTGGTTTTAGTCCTAATCCTAAAGATTTTTTCAAAACTTCTCTTGTTTGAGGCATAGCCCCTTCAAAAGCATCTACTAGTAATAAAACACCATCAACCGTTTTTAAAACTCTTTCTACCTCTCCACCAAAGTCAGCATGTCCTGGTGTATCAACAATATTGATTTTTACATCACCATGCATAACAGATGTGTTTTTAGAAAGAATGGTAATTCCTCTTTCTTTTTCTTGGTCATTGGAATCCATAACTCTTTCTTGTACTTGTTCATTTTCTCTAAATATATGACTTTGTCTTAACAAAGCATCCACTAATGTAGTTTTTCCATGGTCTACGTGTGCGATAATTGCAATATTTCTAATATTTTTGTTATTCATTTTTCTACTCCTTTGCCAGTTGCCAACGGTTCCGGGTTTAAATGGCAACTTTTTTGCTTAACTTTAAAATTATACTACTAAATTCTATTTTTGTCAAATTTGATTTTTTTATGTAAATATGGTAAAATGTATTTAGTTACTATTGGAAAATCCAATAAGATTTTTAAATCTTGGAGGATTGTCCTCCAAGATACTATCAAGGAGGATAAAGCATATGTCTAAAAGAAGAGTCGAAAAACAACAACTTAAAAGAGATTATGAAATCTTTTTACAGGAAGAACAGGATGAAGCTATTCGTCAGCAGCGCTTAGAAGAAGAGGCTGAGGATTTATACTGGGCTAATATGATGGAGTATGAAAGCTTCAGATTAGAACAGGCCAAAAGAGAAGCTTTCTATCATCAACACTTCGAAGAAGCTGATGACTTATACTTGGATTCTATGTGCTATGATGAGTATGAGTATCTATCTCGCTTCTAATACCAACAGTTCCGGGGTTGCCATTTAACCCCGGAACTGTTGGCAGTTTTTTCTATTTTGTTAATTCTAAGATATTACTCATGATTTCATTGGTAATTTTTTCTAAAACCTCTTTGTCTTTTGTTCCTTTGTATTGACTATAATCTAGGGGCTTCCCATAAGTAATCGTAACTTTTCGGTGTTCTTTGGTTCCTCCTTTTATTCCGCATGGTACGACTTTTGCTCCGCTTCTTACAGCAAAAAAGGCAACCCCATCTTTTACTTTTTCTCCTTTTTCTAACCCATTTCTAGTTCCTTCTGGGAATAAAGCAATACATTGACCATTTTTCAACGCCTTTAAAGATTCTTTGATAGCTGTTACATCTTTTTCATCTCTTTTTACATGAATAGCATCAAATACATTCCCTAAAAAATTTAAGAATGGATTTTGAGCTAATTCATCTTTAGCTAAAAAACGCATATCTCTTTTGGCTGTTGCTACCATTAAAGGTGGATCTAAATACGTTCTATGATTTCCACAAAAAATAAGTGGTTCTTCTTTTGGTACATTTTCTAGCCCTCTTATTTCTGCTCGATAATAAATCTTACACCATAAATAAATAGCTCCTCTTACAATCCATTTGATTATTTTTTTCATTTTAATTTCACTTCTTTCTTTTTTCTTCTACTAGTCCCATTATTTGAGCCACCACTTCCGCAATTGTCATATGGCTTGAATCAATATATATAGCATCTTCTGCTTTCTTCAATGGTGCTACTTCACGGCTAGAATCTCTTTTATCTCTGTCCATGATACCTTGTAACACTTCTTCATAAGAGCATACAATTCCTTTTTCTTCGTTCTGTTTCACTCTTCTTCTAGCACGTTCTTCTGGTGTAGCATCTAAGTAGATTTTTATATCAGCATTGGGAAATACAACTGTCCCGATATCTCTACCTTCCATGATAACATTTTTTCCTTCTGCTATTTTTCTTTGTAATTCTAGTAATTTTTCTCTTACCATAGGAATAACTGAGACTGGCGAAACTAAATTATTGACTTCATTTTCTCTTATTTTTTGGGTTACCTCTTGCCCATTTAAAAAGAAAGTTCCATTTTCTTTCATATCAATTTCTATTTTTTCTAATAATTTTTGAATCCCTATTTCGTCTTCTATCCCTATTTTTTCTTGAAGCATATTTAAGGTAACACAGCGAAACATTGCTCCTGTATCAATATTGGTAAAAGACAATTTCTTTGCTAGTTGTTCGGTTATCGTTCCTTTTCCTGCTCCTGCTGGTCCATCTATGGCAATAACAAATGACATATACTTATTCCCCTTTCTCTTATCGTTCTTCTTTCTCATCAAAATATTGATTAAATTTCTCTGCGTAGTCAATGCCTCCATGCTCTGTTTGAAATAAATTCATACGATTATTCTCTAACTTACCGTTTGTTAGGCTATTTTCCTCTTTTTGATATTCCTTTATGATATCTTTTATTTGTTCTATTTTTTCCGTTTCATATCCTTGCGTTTTTAGTTCTGGTAAAAATACATAAATACCATATCCATGCTTAGTTGATAAATCCATTTGCAATTTGGAATACTGGTCTAATGTTACAATTTTTCCATTCTCTTCTTGCATATAAATAGGTTCTTCTTTCTTATACTTTCTATAAACTCTTTCATAAGGATAAATTCCTTTTATTTCGCCATTTTGTCCTAAAGTTTCTTGTATTTTTGTTAAAATTTCCTCCCTTTTATCTTCTTCTAATTGTACAGATGGAATAACATCCTCTATTTTTTCTTTTGGTAATTTGTCTTCTTTTCCTAATATACTTTTTAAATTTTTAAGAAATTCCTTTTCTTCTTCGTTATATTCATCTGTCTCCCTATTCTTAGGATCTAACAAGCTAACCGCTATTTGCAATAAACTTTGGTTGCTTGGTATCGCATAACGCAATATTTCATTATGTTCTAAGTCTTTTTTAGATTTTATCAATTCATTTAAAAATATAATGTCATTTGTTTTTAAATAATCTTCTACACTAATTTCTTCTATGCTTTTTCCTACAATATGACTTAAATATTTTTGTATTTCTCCCTCTTTTATTTCTTCTGCTAATTTAGCTGATAGATCATCATCTATCTTTCTTCGTTTTGATGTATATTCTGTTTGATACATATAGTCTCTTGCTGTTAGAAATTTCTCAATACAGGGTACTGCTTCTGGTCGATATACATAACGATATGCCTTTTCTTCCTCTACCCATTTTAAGTCACACATAGCATCCAGACCTAAAATAGTATCTCCAATTGCTTCTTCTCCTATATAAAGTCTATCTCTTAACGAAAAATCCATTCTGTCAAAATCAATATTCCCTTCACAAAATAATTCTAAAGAACCGTCTCCTTCTAAATTACTGTTTTCTTCCTTTGCTTTGATGTTTTCTAGCGCCTTCTTTACTTCTTCATTCTCTTGTAATATTTTTTCTCCAATGTCTTCATGGTTACAATTTTCATCTCCAACTATGTTTTCCATAGCATGTGAAAACATAAAATGTCCAACATCGTGTACACACATAAATTTCATTTTTTCAACCAGGTAACCTTTTAATCGATTATCTTCTATATATTTCCTCCATTCTGGTTTACGATATTGCATTGCTAAAAATTGCACGCAATTTCGATAAGCTCCTTTGGAATGTTCTAATCTTGTATGGTAAACATTTGGCTTTCGATAGATACTAGAACCTAGTTGCATAATTTTCCCAAGTCTTTTCATTGCTTGGGTTTGAAATAACTGTTCTATTTCTTCTGGATAATAGATATTAATATCTTGATAGTATGGTGCTAATGACACATCTGGTTCTCCTTTTACTTTTACTTCTTCCCCAAATAGCCATTGAAATAATTCCACTTGTTCATGTTTTGTTACTTCTTCTATTCCTTCCATTTTATTCTTCTCCTTCTGGTACATAAATATTTTTCGCTACTACTTCCAGCTGTACTACATTCATAGCTGTTAATTTTTCAATTTCTTTTTTGGCTTTTTCTTTGAATTCTTTTAATCCATCTACTACATTATAGCCATACATAATAGTAACTTCCATATAAATTTTAGCACCATCTCCATAATTTTCTACTCTAGTTTTTAATATTTTATAAATAGCAGGTGTTTGCATGGCTAAGAATTCTACAATTTGTCTAAATACTAAATCTGAAATTGTGAATTTTCCCATATAGCTAAATGTTGGTCGAATAATTGATTTTTCGGAGATATATGGTTGTTTTCCTTTTCCTTTTGATTTAAAAATTTGAAGTGGGTCTAATAAATAACCCGAAAAATCTTTTTTAATCTCAAAGGTTGGTACTGGTATAACATGTTTTCCTTCAGTTACTCTTATTTTCCTTGCCGTTTGCATTTCTGCTTCTGTTGCTACATCTGTAATATAAGTCGTATCCGAAATTTCTGGCAAACCTAGATTAGCTGCAATTTTTTGTACCATCCCATCAGACGTCCCCAAAATTAAAATACTTTGTGGTTTATATTTCTTCAATGCTTTTATAATTTCTATTTTTTCTTCGTCTTCATAAAAAAGAGCATGTTTTACAGTTGCCACTTTAGTTGATGCCTTTTTAGCAGACTCTCCTGCTACTACTTCATTATCTTTAATTAATAAACCATCATCAATAATAAAATGTGTATCTTTTTCTCCTGCCACCATTTGCGCTCTGTAACTTTTTCCCGTTCCAGATGGTCCTACAAAAGCATATACTTTTATTTTATTAGCAAATGGCAACATTTCTTTTATTTCTTTTAAGTTCATTCTTTATTTCATTCCTCTCCAAAATTTTTGTATTGCCATTGGTTCCGGGTTTAAATGGCAACCTATTACAAATTTTTTCTTCGTAATTGTCCACATGCAGCATCAATGTCTGAGCCTAACTCTCTTCTAATCGTTGCCACAATCCCATGGTCATTTAAATAATCTCTAAATTTCATAATATTCTCATTTGAACTTTTGTCAAACTGCCCATTTTCAATTTTATTGATTGGTATTAAATTGACATGGCATAACATTCCTTTTAACAATTTCACTAATGCTTTGGCATCTTCTAAATTATCGTTATTATCTTTGGCTAATGCATATTCAAAAGATATTCTTCGATTGGTTTTGGCAATATAGTCTTTGCATGCTTGCAATAATTCTTCGATTGGATAGGTTTTATTTACTGGCATCATACTACTTCTTTTTTCATTATTAGTTGCATGTAATGAAATGGATAACGTACATTGAATGTTTTCTTCTGCTAATTGATAAATTTTAGGAACTAATCCACTGGTTGATATACTAATATGTCTTGCTCCTACGTTTAATCCTTTTGGATGATTGATTAATCTTATGGCATTTACGACATTGTCATAGTTGTCTAAAGGCTCTCCAATCCCCATAAATACTACATTTGATATTCTTTCTCCTGTATCTTGTTCCACTTTTATAATTTGTTCTACAATTTCTCCTGTTGTTAGATTACGGATAAAGTTAATGCCTGTAGAAGCACAAAATTTACATCCCATTTTACAGCCAATTTGGGAAGATACACATATGCTATTTCCATGATGATATCTCATTAATACGGTTTCTATTGCATTTGCGTCTAATACGTCAAATAAGTATTTTATGGTTCCATCTTTGGATTCTTGCTTTTTTAGAATGTTAAAATTGCACATGGTGTAATTTTGTTTTAATTTTTCTCTTAATTCTAGTGATAAGTTGGTCATTTCATCAAATGTTTCTACTTTTTCGTCATATAACCATTTGAAGATTTGCTCTGCTCGAAATGGCTTTTCTCCCATTTCTTTTAGTTCTTTTTTTAGCTCTTCTATATTATAATCTTTTATGTTTTTCATAGTTTTTTTATGTCCTTTCCTATTTCTTGTGGTATGATTATTTTTTGACTTACCTTTGGTCTTTTAGGTTTTATTAGGTTTTCTAGTCTTTGCATGGTCTGATAGTCTTTTTGAAAAATTATTACCCAAAGGTTTTTTCTAATTTTGTCGTATAGGGTTTCTTTTTTTATGACAAGACTGGTTTCTTTTAGATTTGCCATAGGTTTTCTCCTTTTTTCTTATTATATATTTTTATGTCTTGTCTGTCAATTGGTATTAATCCTTTTCTATCACAAAAAGAAACTATTTCCATTGTTGAAAATAGTCCCCTATTACAATTTATTCATCAAGCTTTTTGTTATTCGCTCCCTAATTAGCAAAATCTATTTTATAATACTACAAATAAAGTATGGAACGGAAAGCAATGTCATCCTGACTGCTAGTCGTAGCACGGGTGTATCGGTCCCACGTATAGTAGATGGCAAAACTGTAAGCTCCACCCCTGGAAAGGCACGGACCCGTGTTGTCAGTGCGGGTTTCTGTTGTCCATTCAAAACAATTCCCTGCCATGTCATAAATATTACATCTTACATCTTTATTACTTCCATCTATTGCTTTTCCTGTTTTTGCTAATGTGGTTTGTAGTCTATATTGTCTAGAATAATCTACATCTCCTGAAAATTCTTGGATAAATACGATAGCTGTATCCCAGGCATAACTATTGATTAAATCACTTGTAAATTTTTTATTGAAATACATCTCCCTGGATAGTATTGCTGCTTTGATTTGAGTAATATGATTGTATACATACTGATTTTCTTTACATACCATTGGATTAGACTGATTAGATGAACTTCCTCGGTCACTGGTAGCATTAGCATCTCCTGCTTCATACCTTCCCATATAATAACCATAGTTTGCATTTACACTTGTTTTAAAGGCTTCGATATCGATAGCTGTTGAGTTTCCTTTAGTCGAAGTTGCTAATTCTTGATAATAACTATTTATTACATTGTTTCCCTGTTTCGTATATTTTCCATCACTTGCGAAAGTATATCTGCTTAATTCAATATTCTTACTCCCATTGGCATGCTTTACCTCTCCTACTGGTACCCAAACAAACTGGCTACCTTTAGTCGTTGCATTTCCTGCACTTACATCTTCTATTACAATTCCTTGAGTTACATCTGTTCCTGAGTCACTTGCTATTTTAAATCCTTCTGGGATTACTACTTCATTTTCATATTTATCTGTAATCGTTGTTGGATTATTTTCGTCTAATACCGTTCCATTATTTCTTGCTTCCTCTACCGTTGACGGCTTAGTTGGCGTTGGTGGCATTGGTGTATCTCCTCCTCCAATATTCCCATCACCTCCCGAAACTTTTCCTATATAATCATCTAATTTTCCTGTAATTTCATAACCTGCATCAGTTCGAATCGCTCCTGTTTCTTTGTTCACTTGGTCTGTGTTACTAATTACTTTATTATTTTTAATTTCTTCAATAACATCATCTAGACCAGGATCTCTATGTTTTTGTTCTGCTTTTATAATTGCTAGTTCTACTTGTTCTTCTAGTGCTGCTTTTTCAGATAATTCTTTTGCTGTTCTTGCTTCTTTAATTAATCCTTTTTCTCCTGTTAAACTAACTAATGTTACACCCGCTAATATTAATAAAATAATAATTGTTACTACTAAAGCTATTAATGTTATTCCTTTATTATTCTTATTCTTTTCCAACTTCTTCATCTCTAATTCCTCCATTTTTTTGGTTTCTAATAGAAATTTTATCAATCCAAAAAGAATTATGTCTATATGTTTATAGTTGTAATATTTTTAAGAGGCAACAGAGTATGTTTGTAGAAAAATGTTGCAATTTGCGATGAAAAGTGCTTTTA
Source organism: uncultured Clostridium sp. (assembly GCA_946565805.1). Lineage (GTDB taxonomy): Bacteria > Bacillota > Clostridia > TANB77 > CAG-508 > CAG-269. The sequence goes on along the minus strand of CAMNWO010000006.1, from coordinate 7,648 downwards.
AAAGTATTGTAGAATGCATTATTTTATGTTATTATAACAATAATTATTTTTTATAATTTGTTCTAAGAATTTTAAAGTCTATAAAAATTCCAAATTAAGAAGAAAAAAGAGAAAACAAAAGAAAAAATTGTGTAAATGAAACTTCAAAGTATGTTTTACCTCCAATTAAACATTGATACAATAATCAATATATTTTATAATAAAGGAGTAGTGATATATGAAGGAATTTAATTATAAAGATTATTTACAATATCAAAAATGGGTAAAACAAAAGGTTGTATCTGGAATAGCAGAAGATAGCATTTATTATCAATTGGAGAAACAAAAAGTAAATCAGCCACATGATAAACTTTTTAAAATCGTATTAAATGAAAAAAGAGAAGCAGTAGCATTAATCAATCGTGTATTAAATTTACCTAAAAGATTAGAAAACGAAGATATTGAAAGATATAGTACAGAACATATTAATAATATGTTCGAAAAAACAGAAAGTGATATTGTATATAAAATAAAGAATAAAGATATTTTCTTTTTAATAGAACATCAAAGCACAATTGACTATCTTATGCCAATAAGAATACTAAGATATGAAATAGAAATTATAGAACAAGCGATAAAAAGTAAAAAACTAACAGAAAAAGATTATAAATTTCCAACCGTGATACCAATTGTACTTTATACAGGAACGAGAAAGTGGAATGTAAGAAAGTACATTCAAGAATGTCAAGTTGTAACACTAGGAGCAAAAAACATGAAGTTTGGAGAATACAATATAGTAGATGTCAATGATTACACAAATGATGAATTAGAAAAGAAGGAGGAAAAAGATATGGTAATTGAAGTACTTCAAAAAGAGAATGAAAGACAAAGAAATGTAGGAATTAGACAAGGTCGCATAGAAGGAATTATAGAAACAGCTAAAAAAATGCTAAAAAGAAATATGAATATGGACGATATTCAGGATATAACTGGTTTAACCAAAAAGGAATTAGAAAAATTAAAAAAATAAAATCTAAAAGCCCTATACTTTTTATGTAAAATGTGCTATAATAGCTATCGTTAATTATTGGTATAAACCAAACGTAACTTATTAACTCCGCAAACAACTATAAGGAGGTATTAACATGCGGTTATTAAAAGTTTCTTTACACATCACATTTCAAGATGATACTTGGTATCATGATTTTGCAAAAGGAGAAGAATTAATCTTAAGTGGCTACTTAAAATACTATGATACTAATATAGTACTCGGCTACTTAAAACAAGAACCAATTACTTGTAATAGTTCAGTTTTCTACGTAAAAGGTTACTGGAACAATTCAGAACTAATTTTAGTTGAGACTACTAAATACGACGGTCTTAACAATAATTCTTCTATCACATTATGCAGCTATTTTCCTTCTCTTACAGATGGAAATGGTTATGGATATGTGGACGAAGCAACTGGTATTTTTTCAAAAGAAGGCATGCCTTTCTTTATTGGAGGTGACTATTTATCTAGTGACGTATCTATCCAAATGAAAGAGCTTATGAAGTCTACTGCAGATTATGCAAATGCTGAAAAGAAACTAAATAGAATGATTACCAAGTTTTATTTAGCAAAAAAACATATCAATCTTTCTTTTGGACACTTATTAGACTACATTCAACCGCATTATTCAGGAGTTTTCTTGGATTTAATCCATATTTATCCTGATTGTCCTGAATAAACAAAAAACAGGAACCTTATTTTCATTCTTGAAAATAAGGTCCCTATTTTTCATCTTCGAAAAGCATATAACTCAGAACTTAATTCTATTTTCCATGCTTCTCCTTCTGTTCCGCCGTCTACTCTTACTGCATTAACAAAATCTCCTAGCTCCTTAACAATTGCATCCGCAATTTTATTGCCTACATTGCTATCATGACTTGAATTTTTCATTTGTTCAATAACAATGTCTGCAATCTTCTCTACTTCTTCATCATAAACCTCTTCTTTTGAAATAATCTGGAAAGAAAATTTTTTCTTTTGAAAAGTTTTTACTTCTTCCATCTTCTTTCTCCGTATTCTTCTTGAAATTCCAAAGTACTTGCATTTCATTTCTCTGCCTCCTTTATTAAGCTTTTTAAATTATATCATCTTATGTAATCCATGTCAATTTTAAAAATGAAATTTCCTAATAATCGTCTCTTTTATATCTTTAGCAGACAATGCTAAGCATAATACGAAATTTAAAACAGAAATTCCTGTTGCAATCATACTTAAAGTTTTATCTTGTATCACATGTTCTGTCACCAAAACAAGAGGTAACATGCTAAAAAGTACAATTATTAATTGATACATCGCATATTTCATATATTTTTTATAACTCACAATAGTTAATACTAGCATTGTTAAATTGGCAACCATTATCATAATAGGAATTGCTATATTAATAGACCATCCTACTTTCCCTAATATATAATCAATATAAATCGTTAATATTGAAAGTGCTATAGTTTGTAATAATACGTGACCTGCAATATTAATATTTTTTTTAATCGAATACATAACAACCACCCATGTATACACAATTCCAGCATTTGCTAACGCTGCCCATGGGATGGTTGGCGTTGTTAATTTATTAATTAGTAATAAAATGAATGCTACAACTAAGGAAGTACTTGCTAATATTTTTATAATTTTGTCACTTTTTTTTGCTTTTATTTTCTCTGGATATATCATCTAAAACACCATTACTTTCTATTTCTATTTTCATTCCTTTTTCTTTTAGGAACTCATAAAATCTTTTTTCAATACGATTATCTTGTAAAATGGATGTAAAAGTAAATACCATTTTATTCTCAAATGTACAACTAGAACATTTAATTTTTTCCACTGGCTCTGGCGCAATTAACATTAAAAAATAGTCAATATAATTTTTGTATTTTCCTATAATACCGATTCTTCCTATATTGGAAAATGTTATGGTTGTATATTTTCGAATTTCTATATAACTTAATCGAACAAGCGCTTTTTTGATAAATAACGGAATTGGTCTTATCAATGGATTATTCCCAATCTTCACATTGGTAGACATCGTTTTACTAATTTCTTCTTCTGTTAGTCTTTTGCTAAAATCTTCTTTTACAAAATCTAACATTTTCTCAAAAGTATCTAAATTTTGTTTTTTCATTTGAGCTTCTACTGTTATATAAGAAAAGAAATTAGACATCGTTTTGGAAGGGAAATATTTTTTTAAATTAACAGGTATACAAATTTTTATTGGTCTTTTTCCTTTTGATTTTACATAATTTTCTTGGTAAATACTATACATTAAAACTGCTGTTAAGTATTGTGTAATCGTTGCCCCATGTTTCTTACTTTCTCTTTTCAAATCTTCTAAATCAATTATTTCATGTATTGTACTAACTGCTCCTAATGGTATTTTTGCCCCTTTTAAAACATATGCCTTTTTTCCAGAAGCATTTGACTTTGCCTTTTTATCATAATTTTTCATATAACTATCTTCTGCAGTATAATCACAATCAAGCTTTCGGGTTCTTCTTTCCTCTTCATCTAAATCTTCTGGATGCATTAACTCTAGATATGTATAAATAATTTCCTTAAAAAAAGTAGCACCACTATTACCGTCTGTTAAAGAATGAAAAATCTCTATATTAACCTTATTTTCAAAATACGTCACTTTAAATAGATAATTATTATTTCGTCTGCTATCAATATATTGACAGGGATAGTCCTGTTCTTTCTCTACTTTAGGCATTTTTTGATTTTCTTCTAAATAATACCAAAAAATTCCTGGTTTCATTCTTACTTTAAAAAAAGGATATTTCTCTAATGCTTGCTTTACAGCTTCTTCTAGCACTTTTGGTTCTATCTTCTCTTTTAAAACTGCAGACAAACGAAACACCGTACTATACTTTTTTCCTGTAGAAATCGGAAAAATCTTAGCAGAATTATCCAACTTTCTCCAGTGTAATCTGGTATTTTCTTTTTTCTTTTTCATTCTTTTCTCTCCTTTGTCGTAATCTGGGACAGGCACCAAGCTAGCCACTTTGTCGTAATCTGGGACAGGCACCAAGCTAGACACTTTTGACCATAGTAACAATCTCTTGATATCCTTGTTCTTGCAATTCTAACGTACTGTTTTTCTCGATAAACCAGATATGCCCTGCTTGTTCGTATTCTTTTATTTCGATTGATACTCCTACTCTTTCTGCTTTTTGTTTTAATTCATGTACATCTGGATTTAGTATATCATGGGTCCCTGTTAGAATTGTTATATTTTTTAGTTTTGACAAATCTCCATCAATTGGATTGACTAAATAACTGTTGATCCCCTCTTCTCCTGCATAGGCTATTCCTGCTAGTTTTAAGGTTTCCTTATTTAGTTGTTTGTCCTTTTTTTGTACTTCTTCTACTTTAGGGTTAGTTAGTCTTACATCTAACCATGGTGATATTAATATCGTTTTGGTTGGCATAGGAAGATTTTCTTCTCCTATTTTTTCTTCTAAGGCTAATCCTAATCCTCCTCCTGCTGAGTCTCCCATTAAAATCAAGCGATTGGTATCTACGTTGTTTATGATTTCTTTGTATAAGGGTTCTATCATTTGAAATACGTCTTTATAGTTATATTTTGGCGCTAGTGGATAGTCTGGTAAAATAATGGTTGCTCCTGTGTCATTGACAATTTTTTCAATAAAGTCCCAATGTTGTTTTGTAGCTTCTGCTACATAGGAACCACCATGTAAATATAGTATTTTCAAATTTGATTTTTCTTTATTTTTGGGTGTTATAATAAATACATTTCTTCCTTTATATTGCCTGGTTTCTAGTTCACAAATTTGGTTAATCTCTTCTGGCACTTGTGTTTGTATATCTACTACCCAATAATAAGCTAAAATAGATAATGCTATGATTAGAATACTACATAGAATGCCGTATTATTATTTTTGCTATTTTCATTTTTTGTTTTCCTTTTTGTTTTCATTTTTTCTTATTGTATCATATTCTATTCAAATATTAAAGTCTAGCACAAATTCTTTTAATAGAATTCATGCTAGACTTATCCCTTATTTAATTATCTAAGGATTGTGTCTTCGCTAAAGAATGATTTTTGTACGCCTTATCGTAGGTAACCTCTTTTATCACTTTTATAAAGTCTGGCAATTCCACCTGCACTTTTTCATTTGGTATTTCGATTTCAAGGATTGCCTTATCAGAAGCCCAATCATAAAAGTCGATTTCTAACGTTTGTCCTTTAAACTCAAATACATATCTTGTTTTTGTGATTGTGTTACGAGTATCATCCGCTTCCTTTTTATACGCCTCATATTCTTCTTTTGCTAGCCTTCTTTCTTTTTCAGAACGCTTTAATTCTGTTATTGTTACCTTTTCTGTGTAAAAATATGAAGTCTTTTCATTGATCGTTTGTTTCCTGATGCGGCGTTCGCCTTCTTTTGCTACTAAGTAAATCTGTTCAATTCTACATTTCTTTATAGGTCCTTCAACAGAACTTCGCAGTGTTTCTAAGTCGATCTTTTCAATTAGAAACTTTCTTTCAATCTCTAAGTTGCTTTTTGCATTTGTCATAACCTCAATCATCCTTTCTTTTGTAATACAAAGTTCGAAATTGTTTTTACTAATAGCTTTTGCTATTTTAGTTACTCGTGTATTATAGCACATTTAACATAATTTCGCAAGAAAGTTTTTAAAATATAAGAAAAGAGAGAAATTGGTATTTCAATTCCTCTCTTTGTTATGACTATTTTATCCAAACAATCCACGTTTTTTAATTGGTGGTTGCTCATTCATTGTTTTAGCTAATTGTGTTAGTAAATCTCTTTGTTCTTTTGATAATCTCTTTGGTGTTTGGACAGTTACTGTAAAGATGAAATCTCCCACACTACTTGAGTTAACTGATTTAAATCCCTTACTGCGAAGTGTGAATTTTGTTCCAGTTTGTGTTCCTTCTGGAATTCTATAACTTTCTTTTGAACCGTCTACCATTGGTATTTCTAAATCTGCTCCTAAGGTTGCTTGCGTAATGGTAATTGGAACTTCGCATAATACATTATTTCCTTTTCTTGTATAGATACTATGTCTTTTAATTCTAACGGTTATATATAAATCTCCTTTTGGTCCACCTTTTTCACCTGGTTCACCTTCACCACGTAGCACTACTGTTTGATTATCATCAATTCCAGCAGGAATTTTTACTTTTATTTTTGGTTGCTTTCTAATCGTTCCTTTTCCATGACAATGTTCACATGGCTCTTTGATAATTTCACCTGTTCCATGACATGTACTACAAGTTCTTCTTGTTTGCATTTGTCCTAAAATAGTATTTTGTACTTGTGTAACTTGACCTGTTCCATTACATGTTGTACATTTCATTTTCGAGGTACCTGGTTTTGCTCCTGTTCCGTGGCAATTATCACAAGTATCATTTCTGGTAATAATTACTTCTTTTTCAACCCCTAAAAAAGCCTGTTCAAAAGTAATGTCCATATTCAAATTCAAGTCTGCTCCTTTTTTTGGTCCTGATTGTTTTCTAGATGAATTTCTTCCTCCAAATCCACCACCAAAGAAAGAAGAAAAAATATCTCCTAAGTCTCCAAAGTCACCAAAGTCTGATGTACTATAAGAATAATATCCTCCCTGTCCTCCAAAAGGTCCTCCTGCTCCACCAAATCCTTGTGGATCTACAGTTCCAAATTGGTCATACATTCTTCTTTTCTGTGGGTCAGATAAATTCTCATAAGCTTCGTTTACTTCCTTAAATTTCGCTTCTGCTTCTGCCTTATTATCTTGGTTGGCATCTGGATGATATTTTTTGGCTAATTTTCGATAAGCTTTTTTTAACTCATCATCAGTTGCACTTTTATTAACTCCTAATACTTCGTAATAATCTCTTTTGCTTGCCATTATTTTTCTTTCCTCCTAAATCGGGATTTGAGGGACGCCCCTTAAAATCCCGATTTTAGGGATTCTGTGGACACTCCTTAATAAATTCTCTTTAACTTCAAAAAATGTCCAATGGTTCCGAAGTTGCCATTTAACCCCGGAACCATTGGCAACCTTACTTTATTTATTATCTTCGTCTTCTACTTTGTAATCTGCATCATATACATTTCCATCATTATTTGCTTCTTCTCCAGTTGCTTGACCAGCTTCTGCTGCTCCATTTGGATTTGCTGTTTTATATAGTTTTTCTGACATTTCATAGAATACTTTTGTTAGTTTTTCTGTTGCTTCTTTGATACTTTCTGTGTTGTTTGTTTCTAAAGCTTTTTTCGTGTTTTCGATTTCTGCTTCTACCTTTGCTTTTTCTTCTCCACTAATTTTGTCACCTAAGTCGTTTAATGTTTTTTCACTATTGTAAATTAAGCTTTCTGCATTATTTTTAACTTCAATTTCTTCTTTTTTCTTTTTATCTTCTTCTGCATGTGCTTCTGCATCTTTTACTGCTTTATCAATATCTTCATCTGTTAAGTTTGTTGATGCAGTAATTGATACATCTTGGCTATTTCCTGTTGCCATATCTTTTGCTGATACATGAACAATTCCGTTTGCGTCAATATCAAAAGTTACTTCAATTTGTGGTACTCCTCTTGGTGCTGCTGGAATTCCTGTTAATTGGAATCTTCCTAATGTTTTGTTATAAGC